>DASWMN010000264.1:0-60351 GCA_036399735.1 Telluria sp.
ACCACGGGGTTAGCCACTTCCATTTTCAACCTTTCTCGTATGCGGGCTTACGTCACAGACGATGGCCCAAGATACTGTTCGGACTCTCAAAATGAAAAACGGACAGAGGCACTAATCTGACCCACGTGCTCCATGGCATTCAACCACTCCAGTGTCACTCTGCCCGGCCGCTTCTCGGACGCTATTATTCGTCAAAGAGTCAACACGCTCAAGATACGAGACCACTTTTGCATATTTGCATCGAACATCGCCCGTAGCGCGGCGCCGCGCCTGAAAATCGCACGCGCCGCACATCGTCGAGACGCGCCAGCCCCGGAAGCAAAGTGGTCTGACCCTGGTTTTAAAGCAAAAGTGGTCTGACCCTGGTTTCGGGGCAAATGTTGCGGAATTGAGGTCTGACCCCGATTGTGCAATTATTTCTGGTCGCGGACGGGGATGGTGACGTTGCACAGCTCGACGTGGCCGGGCGCGTATTTGGTCCAGGGGCCGCCGCGGTTGCGCTGGGCCTTGATGACGGCCTGGAAGCTGGCGCTGTCGGTGCGCATCACTTCGAGCCGGCTGCGCTCGGCTTCGGGGACGTCGGCCGCCACTTTCACCGACAGGATCGGCGTTGCCTGTTCCGGTTTTTCGTAGAATCCCAGCGGGCCGGTGCCACGCGGCAGCGTGCTCAGCAGGGGCATGCCGCTGACGACCCGCCCCACCATCGTGATGTTGCGGTCCAGGTGGCGCGGCGCGTGGCCGTTCACCGCGTACAAGGAGGTGCCGCTGCCGCTGTCGGCGTCGCTGTCGCGCCCCACGCCGACCACGCCGTAGCAATGTGCCATCCACGCCAGCCCGGCTTTCGGGTCGCGTGCGGCCGGGAAGCCGTTCGTGTGGCCCACCTGCGGCGCGTACACGTCGTGCTCGGCCAGCCGGGTGAAGCCTTTGTCCTGTTTGAGCGGGACGGTGAATTCGGCTTTCAGCGCCGACTGGGCGTTTTTGACCGGTTTCGGGTTCTTTTCGTCGGCGTCGCCCCATTGCACGACATAGTTGTCCTGCGAGCGGATCACGGCCAGGCCATCGAAATATTGTTCACGCACCAGCGCCTTGATGTTGGCCACGTGCTTCGGGGCGAATCCGGGCGCCAGTTCGATCACGACCCGGCCGGCTGCCGTTTGCAGGTACAAGGTGTTGTCCGGGTCGAGCGGGCGCCAGTGGGATGCGGGCGAGCCCTTGACGACGTCGGCCACGGTCGGGCGCGGCGGCAAAGGTTTGTCCGCAGCCGCCTGCGCCAGCGGTACTGCCAGGGTCGCACCGGCCATCAGGGCCAGCGTTATCGTCTTGCACATCGCACTTTGCATCGTCTTGTCTCCGTGGGCACGCCCGGCTGGGCGCCCGGGAATTGTAATCCGGATCACCGGGGACAGGGCCGTTTCCTGGCCCGGAGATGGTATGATGCGCGGCGACCTTTTTGGGATGATTATGGATCTGATGCAATTTTTCGACATGATTCTGCATGTCGATAAAACCCTCGGCTTATTGCTGGCCAAATACGGCATTTACATTTATGCGGTGCTGTTTGCCATCGTATTCTGCGAGACCGGCTTGGTGGTCCTGTTCTTCTTCCCGGGCGACACGCTGCTCTTCATCGCCGGCGCCTTCTGCGCCACGGGCGAGATGAATTATGCGATCCTGACGGCGCTGCTTGTCACCGCGGCGGTCACCGGCAATACGCTCAATTACTGGATCGGCTCGCGCGTCGGGCACCGGGTGTTCACCCACGATTACCGCTGGATCAACAAGGATGCGCTCAAGCAGACTCACGAGTTCTTCGAGCGCCACGGCGGCAAGACCATCATCCTGGCGCGCTTCGTGCCGGTGGTGCGTACCTTCGCGCCGTTCGTGGCCGGGGTGTCGGACATGACACATACGCGTTTCCAGTTCTTCAACATCACGGGCGCGCTCTTGTGGGTATTCAGTCTGGTCACCGCGGGCTATTTCTTTGGCAATATCCCGGTGGTGCGCGAACATCTGACCGCCATCGTGCTGGTGGGCGTCGGCGCTGCCGTAGTGCCGATGGCGCTGGGCGGCTTGTACAAGTTTGCCCGCAAAATGCTGAGTCGTTAGACAACAGTGTTGCCGCGCGTCGCCATGGCGCGCGGAAAGTTTCTTTGGGGATTCAAGTTTTTGACATTCCCCGCCGTTACCCAGACTGTAACGCTACTCTCTGGAAGCCCCATGCGTAATCTGATTCTCCTCCTCGTTTGCAGCTTTGCCACATCCCTGGCCAGCGCCAACGACCCTGTCGCGGCGCCGTCCGCTGCCGCCCATGCGGCCAGCGCGGCCAGCGCGCCGACCATCAAGCCGGCCCTGCCATCGATCAAGCCGGCCGTGGTGCCGGGTGCGACCCCTGCCACCCGCGCTGCCAGCGCCGCCGCGGCCGCCCGCGAAGCGCAGGCCGAAGCCGAAGCCGAAGCGGAGTTGTCGGCCAAGATCGCCGCCCGTCTGGCCGCGATGCGTGCCAACCAGCAGGCCCGCGCGGCCGCTGCCGCCAAGGCGCGCAAGGCAGCCGTGGCACGCCAGAATGAAGCCGCGGTGGTCAATGCGCCGCCGGTGATCAAGCCGTATCCGGGCGAGCACTGGTCGTATGAAGGTGAAACCGGGCCCGCCAACTGGGGCCGCAAGCCGGAATGGGCTGCCTGCGGCACCGGCAGCCGCCAGTCGCCGATCGACCTGCGCGACGGCATGAAGGTCGATCTCGAGCAGATCGTGTTCGATTACAAACCGTCCGCGTTCACCGTGGTCGACAACGGCCACACGGTGCAAGTAACTGTCGGTCCGGGCAATTACATCTCGCTGCAGAACCGTACTTTCGAACTGCAGCAGTTCCATTTCCATCGTCCTTCCGAAGAGCGCATCAACGGCAAGGGCTTCGAGATGGTGGTGCACCTGGTGCACAAGGATGCGGACGGCAAGCTGGCCGTGGTGGCGGTGCTGCTCGAGCGCGGCAAGGCGCAGAGCATGATCCAGACGGTCTGGAACAACCTGCCGCTGGAGAAAAATGAAGTGGTCACGCCTTCGGTGGTGCTGGACGTGAACGAGCTGCTGCCCGCCCGGCGCGACTATTTCACGTATATGGGTTCGCTCACCACGCCGCCCTGCAGCGAAGGCGTGCTGTGGATGGTAATGAAGCAGCCGGTCGAGGCGTCGCCGGCGCAGATGGCGATCTTCAGCCGCCTGTATCCGCTCAACGCGCGTCCGATTCAGGCCAACTCGGGCCGCGTGGTCAAGGAATCGTTCTAAGCGGCTGCCGCGATCCGGTGCTCGCCGCGCCAGGCGGCGCCCGCTTGCAGCGTCACCGGCTCGATCAGAGCCGCTTCCACACAGGTGAAGTGCAGGTAGTCGGCGTCGTCCATGTCCGCCAGCGCCGCCGTGTCGGCCGCGCCCGGATTCCATACCACCGCATCCTTAAAGCCGCTCTGGCGCAAGCGGCGCTCTCCGGCGCCATCGCGCAGCACGATCTCGGCGCCGATATCGCGGTAGATCTGGTCGTGTTTCTCGCCAATGGCCAGTTCCCCTGGCTGCACGCCAAGCACGCGCACCGCGCTCACGGCGTCCACCGCAAAGTAGGTGTGCAGCGCGCTGGAGAAGGCAAACGCATCGTCGCCTGCGTTGCGCACGTCGAGCGACAGCGCCAGCTGGGCGCCACGCACTGCCACTTTCAAACGCAGTTCAAAGCCGTGCGGCCAGGCGGCCGCATGCGCCGGCGCCAGGTCGGCGTGGGTCAGCACGAACACGGCAAAGGCGCCGTCTTCGTTGCTGCCGTCCTCGCCCAGGCGCCAGGTCGAGACGCGTGCAAAACCATGGCGCATGCCGGTGCCGCGTTCGGCAAACTGGGGAAAGATCACGGGCACCCCGCCGCGGATGGCGCGGCTGCCGTCCAGTGCCGAGCGGGCACTCACGAACAGCTGTTCCTTGCCGCCGGCGCTGGTCCACGACACCAGGTGGGCGCCGTACAAAGTAACGATGGCTTGCGCGCCATCGGCAGCGCGTATGCGCACAGCCGGCAGCGCGCCGTGGGTGATCATGGCGATGGCCGTCATGCGGGTGTCCTTCAGGTCATGCGGCTCTTGGCCAGCGGGGGATTTTTCGAGAAGTAGCGCTTGATACCCTTGGTGATCGCTGTCGCGATCTCGTCCTGGTAGCCGTTGTCGCGCAGGCGCGCTTCTTCTTCCGGATTGGAGATGAAGGCGGTTTCGATCAGGATCGATGGAATGTCCGGCGCCTTGAGCACGGCAAAGCCGGCCTGCTCGACCGAGCCTTTGTGCAGGCGCGCGATGCCGCCGATTTCGCCCAGCACGGCATTGCCGACCTTCAGGCTGTCGTTGATCTGGGCCGTGGTCGACAAATCGAGCAGCACGCTGGCCAGCTGCTTGTCGTGGCCCTTCATGTTGATGCCGCCGATCGAGTCGGCCAGGTTTTCCTTGTTGGCCAGCCAGCGCGCCGCGGTCGAGGTGGCGCCTTTTTCGGACAGCACAAACACGGACGAGCCGCGCGCGCTCGGGCGCAGGAAGGCGTCGGCGTGGATCGAGACGAACAGGTCGGCCTGCACCTTGCGTGCTTTTTCCACGCGGGTGCCGAGCGGGACGAAATAGTCGCCGTCGCGCGTGAGCATCACGCGCACATTGGGCAGCTGTTCAAGCTTGAATTTCAGGCGCTTGGCGATGGCCAGCACCAAATCCTTTTCGCGCGCGCCCGAGGCGCCAATGGCGCCCGGGTCTTCACCGCCGTGGCCCGGGTCGAGCGCGATGGTGATCATGCGTACCACCTTGCCGGGGACGGCGGCGGGCGCGGTGTCCGGGCGGGTAGCCAGCGCGGGCGGCTCAGGCGCCACGGCTGGCGCCACTGGCGTCGGTGTCGGCGTTGGCAGCGTGGGCGCGGTGACAGGCGCGGTGGCCGGTGTGGTCGCGGCGGTGGCCGGCACGGCTGGCGTGGTCGCAGGCGCATGCGGCGGCAGCTCGGGACTGTCCGGCGCGTCCTGGCGCGACCATTCGCCCTTTTCGATCATGGCGGCGATCGGATCGGCCGGGCGGATCGGATACAGGTCGAAGATCAGGCGGTGGTTGTAAGTGCCGATCGGCGCCAGCGTGAACACCTGCGGCTTGATTTCTTCTTTCAGGTCGAACACCAGGCGTACCACGCCAGGCCGGTTCTGGCCCACGCGCACCTGCTTGATGTAAGGGTCGTTCGACTGGATCTTGGCAACCAGGCCCTTGAGGGTCGGGTTCAGCTCCAGTCCTTCGATGTCGACCACCAGGCGCTGCGGGTCGGGCACGGTGAAGTGCGTAGCCTTGAGGTCGGTGTCGTTTTCCAGGGTGACGCGGGTGTAGTCTTCGGCCGGCCAGACGCGCACGGCAAGGATCTGCGCGGCTTGCGCCGGCAGGGCCGGCAGTACCGACAGCAACAGGGTGCCGCCGGCTTTGAGTACGGTACGACGCGTGATCGGGCCGGAGATCAGAGGTTCGGTGCGAATTTGAGGCGGTTGAGGCATAGCAAACCCAGGTCAGACAACGCTTGCAATTCTACATCACGACCGTCCCCAGCAACGTGCAGCCATACATTCAAATCGGGCGGCGGCAACACTGGCGCGGCCTTTTCCGGCCATTCGACGATGCATATGTTGTTTGCGTTGAAATCTTCCCTGAAGCCGGCGTCGAGAAATTCCTCGGCGCTGGCCATGCGGTACAGGTCGAAATGGATCACGTTGACGGTGTGACCATCCAGCTCGATGCGATACGGTTCCGACAGCGTGTAGGTCGGACTTTTGACATTGCCGATGTGGCCGGCCGCATGCAGCAGGGCGCGGGTGAGGGCGGTTTTGCCGGCGCCCAGGTCGCCGTGCAGATGAATCGCCAGGCCAGGCAGGAGCGCGCGCGACAGGGCCGCGCCCAGGGCGGCCGTGCCGGATTCGTCGTGGAGGTGGGCTTTGAAATGCTGCATCGAATAGAATACCGTGTGAAATCGGGCGCCAGCGCCTATTGTAAACCGTCTACCGGCCTCAGCATGCAGCCTTCTTCCCGCGACCCGTCCGCTCTGGCCGAATTGGCAAGCACCATCAAGCAATGGGGCTTGCATTTGGGCTTTGCCGACGTGCGCATTGCCGATGTCGATCTCAGCCACGCGGAAGCGGGCTTGCAGGCCTGGCTCGATGCGGGCCGGCATGGCGAGATGGACTACATGGCCAGCCATGGCATGAAGCGCGCCCGTCCCGCCGAACTGGTGCCGGGCACGGTGCGCGTGATCAGTGCGCGCATGGATTACCTGCCGGCCGCCACCCCAAGCGACTGGCGTGAACGCGAACAGGCCCGCCTTGCCGATCCCGGCGCGGCTGTCATTTCGATCTATGCCCGCGGGCGCGACTATCACAAGGTGCTGCGCAACCGCCTGCAGCAGCTGGCCGAACGGATCGAAAGCGTGACGGGAGAATTCGGCTTTCGAGTATTTACCGATTCGGCCCCGGTGATGGAGCTGCCGCTGGCCGAAAAGGCCGGCATCGGCTGGCGCGGCAAGCACACGCTCATGCTCAACCGCGAGGCCGGTTCCATGTTCTTTCTGGGCGAAATTCTGGTCGATCTGCCACTACCCGTGGATGCGCCGGCCAGCGCCCATTGCGGCCAGTGCCAGGCCTGCATCGCCATTTGCCCGACGCAAGCGATCCTCGGGCCCGGCCGGCTCGATGCGCGGCGCTGCATTTCCTACCTGACGATTGAACTGAAAAGCAGCATTCCCGCCGAGCTGCGCCCGCTGATCGGCAATCGCGTGTATGGCTGCGACGACTGTCAGACCGCCTGCCCCTGGAACAAGTTCGCGCAGCGCGCGCTGGTGCCCGATTTTGATGAACGCAACGCGCTGGGCAGCCAGGATATGGTCAGCCTGTTCGCCTGGACCGAGGAAGACTTCAACCGGCGCCTGGAAGGCAGCCCGATCCGGCGTATCGGCCACGAGCGCTGGCTGCGCAACCTGGCGGTCGGGCTGGGCAATGCCGCCGACAGCGCGCCGGGACGGGAAGATATTGTCGCGGCGCTGCAGGCGCGCGCGTACGATCCCTCGCCCATGGTGCAAGAACATGTGGCATGGGCGCTGGCCCGTCACGCCATGCCGCCGCCTACATCTGCCTGAGGCGCAAGGCCGACCAGTCGGCGTCGAGCGAGATCAGCGCCACCCCGGTGGCGCCCCGTTCCTTGGTCCAGGCGTTGATGCTGTCGCGCGTGAGGTCGGTGGCCTTGGGCGCGGTGGCCTTCAGAAAGGCGATCCACAGCGTGCCTTTTTCGCCCAGGCGCTGCATGGCTTCGGGGAAGAACTGTTCGAGCTGCTTGTGACTGAGCGCGAACAGCAGCACGGAATCGGCCTCGTCCGCAGCCTCGGCGTCGCCCTCGATCAGCAATTCCTGGGGTAGTTGCGCCACGATCGAGGGATGGACTGCGCCATTGATGACCGCCAGCGATTTGGCAGTCTTCAGGTACATCTTGTCAGCCAACGTTTTGTCGTTCATGAAATGTCCTTCAGGCAGTTGCGGCACAGGCGGCCGCGCGCGGGTGCACCACTGTCTGTGGGATCGTCTGCACAGCTGAAGGTTCGCAGCGCCGTGCTGCGCGCAGGACTATTTCAGCAGACCGGCCAGTTCGACAGCGGTCTTGACCTGCATCTTGTCGAAGATGTGGGCGCGGTGCACTTCCACCGTGCGCATGCTGATGCCCAGCTTGTCTGCCACGACCTTGTTCATCAGGCCGGCCAGAATCAGGTCCAGCACTTCGCGCTCGCGCACCGACAGCGACGCCAGCCGGGTCTGCACCTGGGCCGCTTCACCGGCCGTGCGCGAGCTGGCCAGCGCTTGCTGGACGCGGTCCATCAGCTGGTTGTCATTGAACGGTTTTTCGAAAAAATCGAAGGCGCCGCGCTTGAGGGTGTCCACCGCCATCGGGACGTCGCCGTGGCCGGTCAGAAAGATGACGGGCATGCGCGCGGTCAGGCCGCGCGCGGCCAGCTGGTCGAACACGGCCACGCCGTTCAGGTCGGCCATGCGCACGTCCAGCAGTACGCAGTCGCCGTCCGGGTCGAATTTGCTGCCTGCTTCGCTTAAAAAGGCGCTGGCGGTGGCGTGGCTGCGCGCTTCGATGGCGCGCGACTGCGCCAGCCAGGCGAGGGCGTCACGAATCACCTCCTCGTCGTCGACGATATGCAGCATGCTGGTCTCCGTTATTTTTAGTATGGTCAGGCAGGGTAAAACTGAAGATGGTACCGCCTTCCGGATTAGCCCGGTAGCTGAGAGTACCACCATGGAACTCGATGGCGGTGCGGCAGATGGACAAACCCATGCCCATGCCTTCGGCCTTGGTTGAAAAGAACGGCGAAAACAGGCGCTCGCCAACCTCGGCGGCAATGCCGTGGCCCTGGTCGATCACCGCCACGCATACCTGTTCGTCCTGCAGGGTGGCGCGTATGCGCAGCACGCGCCGCTCGGGCGCGACCTGCTGCATCGATTCGATGGCGTTGCGGGTCAGGTTCAGCAGCACTTGTTCGAGCATCATGCGGTCGGCGCTGACGCTGGGCAGGCCAGGCGCGACGTCGACCTGGATGGCAACGAAGCATTTGCGCGCCTGCAGCTCGATCAGGGCGCCGATCCCGTCCACCAGGCCGGCAACGTCGATCGCCTGCCGTTCGGGTTCCCGCTGCTTGACGAACTGGTGCACGCTGCGAATGATCTGGCCGGCGCGCTGGGCCTGGGCACTGGCTTTTTCCAGGGCCGGCAGCAGCAGGGCAGCGTCGACCGGGCGTCCGGCCTCGGTGGCGCTGCCGAGCAGATTCAGCGCGCCCGTGGTGTAACTGGAAATGGCCGCCAGCGGCTGGTTCAGTTCGTGCGCGAGCATGGAGGAAATTTCGCCCATGGTAGCCAGGCGCGCGCTGGCTTCGAGTTTTTCCTGTTGCTGGCGATTCAGTTCTTCCGCCTTCTTGCGGTCTGAAATGTCGAGGATGGAACCCATCCAGCCGGTCTGGCGGCCCTTGCTGTCGACCAGCGGCGCTTCAAAGATGAGCACCGGCACCCGCTCACCGTCGGCGCGCTGGAAGATGGTTTCGAACTGGGGCGTGATGTGGCCGGCCAGCACAGCCGCAAAACGCTGCTGGTATTCGGCCATGGCTTCTGGCGCCCAGTAGGGCATGGGCGGCGCCTTGCCCACCAGTTCTTCCGGCGGCAGGCCGACCAGCTGGCAGAAGGCCGGATTGACGTAGGTGACGCGCCCTTCCAGGTCGCGCGCGCGCAGGCCCGTCACCAGGGAATTTTCCATCGCGGTGCGAAACGCCATCTGCTGGCGCAATGCGCCTTCGGCGGCCAGGCGACGCGCGATGTGGCGCCACAACGACAGCAGGCTCACCAGCAGACCCAGCGCCAGCAGCACGACCGAAATGACCAGCAGATTGGGCAACAGGCGCGGCGCGCTTTTCACGCTGTCGGTCGCCAGCCGCAAGTTCGCGCCCGGCAAATCGAGCGCGCGTTGGTGGGTGTACACGCCGCGCCCCGGTCCGGCGGCGGCGCGCCGGCCCACCACGCTGTCATCGTCACTGAGCAGTGAAATCGCATTGTCCTGGGCGAACCACCAGGGCACGGTTTCATCGAGCATGGCCTTGAGGTCGTAGGTGGCCACCAGGCTGCTGCCGTCGGCCAACGGCAAGTGGTAGTCGATCTGGTTCTGGGCAGCACGGTAGGGCTCGCTGTAACGGCCGCGGCCGGTTTTACGCGCGTGCTCGGCCGCCAGCTGCGAGACCGGCGTCAGCGCGCCCACGCTCAGGCCCGCGCGCATCACTGGCTTGCCGGCGGCATCGAGCCAGCGGATCCCCAGCAATTCATGGCTGTTCTTTTGCAGCTGGTCGAGGCGGGCGGCAATCGCGCGCCGATCGAGCGCGGGTCCGGCCGCGGCAATGTCGGCGCTGAGCAGCGCCAGCGCTTCTTCGTTGCGGCCAAGTTGAAAGCGGACCGCCTGTTCCACCCATAAAGTGTCGGCAATCAGTTGTTCCTGGCGCTCGTTGGCTTCCATCTGGCGCGCCTGCCATGGCAGCCAGAACAGCACTGCCAGAAACAGCGCGATCAGCATCACCGGCAGCAGCCAGCGCCACAAAGCACCGAGGCGGCGCACGCGCGTGCCGGGAAGTGATATGTTCATGGCAAAGATTCTTTTACTTTTGCGAAAGTTGCTATTGTGGATTTCCACAATAGGAGTGCAAAATGGTTCCGGGCAGACTCTCTAGTAGTTTTTATAATAATGGTACTTTCCATACGTCAGGAGACATTTGTGAAGATCAAGTTACTGGCCGTCGCACTCTGCGCGGCACTTAGTGTGAATGCTTGGGCCCAGGCCCCAATCGTGATCAAGTTCAGCCACGTCGTGGCACTCGACACGCCAAAAGGACAGGCCGCGGAACGCTTCAAGATGTTAGCGGAAAAGGCCACCAATGGCCGCGTCAAGGTCGAAGTCTATCCGAACAGCCAGCTGTATAAGGACAAGGAAGAGCTCGAAGCGCTGCAGCTGGGCGCGGTCCAGATGCTGGCCCCGTCGCTGGCCAAGTTCGGCCCGCTGGGCGTCAAGGAATTCGAAGTGTTCGACCTGCCTTACCTGTTCGCCAACAAGCAGGCGCTGTACCGCGTGACAGAAGGTCCGGTCGGCAAGGGCTTGCTGCAAAAACTGGACGCCAAGGGCATTACCGGTCTGGCGTATTGGGACAATGGTTTCAAGGTCATGTCGGCCAACAAGGCCCTGATCAACCCGGCCGATTTCAAGGGCCAGAAGCTGCGCATCCAGGCTTCCAAGGTGCTGGACGCGCAGATGCGCGCACTGGGCGCCAACCCGCAAGTACTGGCCTTCTCCGAGGTCTACCAGGCGCTGCAGACCGGCGTGGTGGACGGTACCGAGAATCCGCCGTCGAACATGTACACCCAGAAAATGCACGAAGTGCAGAAGTTCGTGACCGTGTCCAATCACGGCTACCTGGGGTATGCGGTTATCGTCAACAAGAAGTTCTGGGACGGTTTGCCCGCCGACATACGCACCAGCCTGGCCAAGGCGATGGAAGACGCGACCACCTTTGAAAAGGCGATCGCCCAGCGCGACAACGACCTGGCCCTGGAAGCGATCAAGAAAACCGGCAAGACCGCGGTTCACGTGCAGACCGCACAGGAACAGGCCGAGTGGCGCAAAGCCCTCATGCCGGTCTACCGCGACATGGAAGGGCGGATCGGCAAGGATTTGCTGAGCTCCTTCATCAAGGCCTCGTCCGGTAAATAAGGCCAGCACAGCATGCCGCGGCGTATGTACATCGCCGCGGCATGTTTGCGTCTGTACGCCAATATCGACACTGAAAGAAGATTATGAAATTTCTCGATCACCTGGAAGAGTGGCTGATTGCCACCCTCATGGGCGCGGCCACGCTGGTGGTATTTGTGGCCGTCGTGCACCGCTACCTGTCCGGCCTGGCCATTCCCGGCGTGCAGGATTACCTCATCAGCTTGAATACCAGCTGGGCGCAGGAACTGTGCATTTTCATGTTCATCTGGATGGCCAAGTTCGGCGCCGCGTACGGCGTGCGTACCGGCATCCACGTCGGTGTTGACGTGCTGATCAACCGCATGAATCCGCAATGGCGCGGCCGCTTCGTGATCTTCGGCCTGCTGGCCGGCGCCGTGTTTACCGGCGTCATCGGCTTGCTCGGCGCTTACATGATCAACCACCTGTCGCCGGACCAGACCTCCGAAGTGCTGGAAGTGCAGATGCGCTGGGTGTATCTGTGCGTGCCGCTCGGTTCGTGGCTGATGTGCTTCCGTTTCCTGCAAGTGATGGTGCAATTCATCCGCTCCGGCGAACTGCCGCACCACGACCATGCTTACGTCGAAGGCCTGGACGACGAAATCGCCGATGCCAACAAGGGAGTCACACCATGAACGCCGCCATCATCTTTATTTTGCTGCTGGCGCTGATGCTGACCGGCATGCCGATCTCCATCTCGCTCGGCCTTACCGTGCTGGTGTTCTTTGCCACCATGACCAACGTGGCGCCGGAAGCGGTGGCACTGAAACTGTTTTCCGGGATTGAAAAATTCGAGATCATGGCGATCCCGTTCTTTATCCTGGCGGGCAACTTCCTGACCCATGGCGGGGTAGCCAGACGGATGATCAATTTCGCCACCTCGATGGTGGGCCACTGGCACGGCGGCCTGGCGCTGGCGGGCGTGCTGGCCTGCGCCCTGTTTGCGGCGGTGTCCGGTTCCAGCCCTGCAACCGTGGTCGCGATCGGTTCGATCATTCTGCCAGCCATGGTGCGCCAGGGTTATCCGAAGAAATTCGGCGCCGGTGTGATCACCACTTCGGGCGCGCTCGGCATCCTGATTCCGCCCTCGATCGTGATGGTGATGTATTCGGTCACGACCAATACCTCGGTCGGCCAGCTGTTCATGGCGGGCGTGGTGCCGGGCGTGATCCTGGCGTTCCTGCTGGGCCTGACGACCTGGTTCCTGGCGCGCAAGCACAACTATCCGCGTATGCCGAAAGCGAGCTGGGGTGAGCGCTGGACCGCCTTCCGCAAGAGCGCCTGGGGTCTGATGCTGATCGTGGTCGTGATGGGCGGTATTTATAGCGGCAAGTTCACGCCAACCGAAGCGGCCGCGATGGCCGCCGTGTATGCCTTCATCATTGCCGTCTTTGTTTACAAGGATCTCAAGATCAAGCAGATCGGCAAGGTCTTGCTGGACTCGGCTTCGCTGTCGGCCATGCTGCTTTACATCATTACCAACGCCATGCTGTTCTCGTTCCTGATGACCAGTGAAAATATTCCGCAGGCGATGGCGGAGTGGATCACGGGCCAGGGCATGGGTATCGTGACCTTCCTGCTGGTGGTCAACCTGTTGCTGCTCGCGGCGGGCAACTTCATGGAGCCATCGTCGATCGTCCTGATCATGGCGCCTATCCTGTTCCCGGTGGCGATGAAACTGGGCATCGATCCTGTCCACTTCGGGATTCTGATCGTGGTCAACATGGAAGTGGGCATGTGCCATCCACCAGTCGGCCTGAACCTGTATGTGGCGTCCGGCATCACCAAGATGGGCATCTCGGAGCTGACCGTGGCAGTGCTGCCATGGCTGCTAACCATGCTTGGCTTCCTGGTGCTGGTGACCTACGTACCACAGATTTCGCTCTGGTTGCCAAATTTGATTTACAAGTGAAATAAATTCAAAGCGCGTGTTCAAAACGCCACAATTTCCATTTTCAAATAAGTTATGATGAGCACCGATCCAGCACCATGTTGGTGCAAGCAGTCTAGACAAATTGAAGATTTGGGGAGTGGTAAGATAAAACAACGGTAGTTCATACCGGAGAAATATCGAGGAGACACGCGTTTTACAGAATGCTGTTGGCAAGACCAAACAGCCGGAAACGTGAATAAAATTTGGAACGCGCCGTAAGGCGCGTTTTTTTTCGTCTGTCGAAAGCCGGCGCGGTTCGGTTTGACGCAGCCTGCGGTACACTGTCGCGCATGAAGACACCGCAAGCGAGCAGTATTTTTTCAGCCATTGTGCCGGCGCCCTTCGGCGCCATCGGTATTCGCACCGAAGCGGGGCTTGTGCGCGAACTGGTTTATTTGCCGCCCCATTTTAGTGAGCAGAATGCAGCAGACCCTGTTGCGGAAGCAGCAGCCGTGCAAGTGGCGCGCTATCTGGCCGACGCCGATTTTGTGTTCAAGCTGCCGCTCACGCCGGCCGGCAGCACCTTTCAGCGACGGGTGTGGGGTGCCATCGCCGCCATCCCGCGCGGGACGGTCCGTACCTACGGCCAGGTCGCCAAGCACATCGGTTCGGCGCCGCGCGCGGTGGGCCAGGCTTGCGGCGCCAACTGGTTCCCGCTGGTGATTCCCTGCCATCGCGTGACGGCGACCGGCGGCCTGGGCGGCTTTTCCAATCATGATGATGAAAACGGCTTTCACCTGAGCGTCAAGCGCTGGCTGCTGGCACACGAAGGCGTCAATACTTCTCCATGGCAGCAGCAGTCAATCTTCGGCTGATCGACGACTTCTGCGACAACCTTTGGCTGGAACAAGGGTTGGCCAAGAATTCGCTCGACGCTTACCGGCGCGACCTGCGCCTGTTCGCGCAATGGCTGGAGGTGAAGCGGCCTGAGCGCGCATCGCTGCTGGCGGTGGAAGCACACGATCTGGACGCCTACTTTGCCGACCGTCATGCCGAATCGAAACCGAGCTCGGCCAACCGGCGCCTGTCGGTGCTCAAGCGCTTTTACCAGCTGGCGCTGCGCAACCGCCAGGTCAGCGTCGATCCCTGCCTGAAGCTGGCGTCGGCGCGCCAGCCCCAGCGTTTCGTGCACACCTTGTCGGAAGCCCAGGTCGAAGCCTTGCTGGCCGCGCCCGACGTCAGTACCCCGCTGGGCCTGCGTGAGCGCACCATGCTGGAACTGATGTATGCGAGCGGTTTGCGGGTGTCGGAACTGGTGACGCTCAAGCTGGTCGAACTGAGCATGAACGATGGGGTGCTGCGCATCACCGGCAAGGGCAATAAAACGCGGCTGGTGCCCTTTGGGCAGGAAGCGCGCCAATGGATCGAACGCTACCTGCGCGACGCGCGTGGCGTGATTCTGAACGGCCAGGTGGACGATGCGCTGTTCGTGACCGGGCGGGGCGGTCCCATGACACGCCAGATGTTCTGGATCTTGATCAAAAAACATGCAGCGCGGGCCGAGATCAAGGCGGCACTGTCGCCGCACACGCTGCGTCACGCGTTCGCCACGCACCTGCTGAACCACGGGGCCGACTTGCGTGTTGTGCAACTGTTGCTCGGCCACTCGGACATTTCGACCACCCAGATTTACACCCACGTTGCGCGCGAGCGCATGAAACAGCTGCACGCCGAACACCATCCACGTGGTTAATTCAAATGCGTAATGCGTAACTGCGTCATAATGGTGCCGTAGCGCCCCCTTTCTTTCCCGACAACCCAGAGGTGATTCATGGCTAAAACTAATTTCCAGTACGAAAAGCGACAGCGGGAATTAGAAAAAAAGAAGAAGGCGGAAGAAAAAGCCCGTAAGAAAGCCGAGGCGAAAAATACGCCAGGCGGCGATGAAGCAGACGCGTCACCGGATGAAGATGAAGGTGCCGAAGCGGCATCGGAATAACGCAAGTCCTTGCGACCCAAACATAAAGTGGTGGAGCAGCTGATTGCTGTTCCACCGCTTTTTTTTTTTGCGCCACTGGCAGGCGGCGCGCTTGCTGGCCTCAGGCCACTTCGGCCAGTTTCTGGTCTTCCACCAGCTCGGCATGCGGCTCGTCCGCGCCGCGGAAATACTTCGCCACGCGCTTGCCCCAGCTGTCGAGGTAGGTGTACGCGACCGGCACCACCACCAGGGTCAGCAGGGTTGAGGTGATCACGCCGCCAATCACCGCGCGGCCCATCGGCGCCTGCAGTTCGCCGCCGTCGCCCAGGCCTATCGCCATCGGCAACATGCCGAAGATCATCGCGAGCGTGGTCATCAGGATCGGGCGCAGACGGACCTGGCCCGCTTCCATGATGGCCTCGAACTGACTCTTGCCTTCGCGCTGGCTGTGGTTGGTAAAGTCAACCAGCAGAATCGCATTCTTGGTCACCAGGCCCATCAGCATGATGATGCCGATCACCGAGAAGATGTTCAGCGTGCTGCCCGTGATTAAGAGCGCCAGCAGCACCCCGATCATCGACAGCGGCAGCGACACCATGATCGCCACCGGCTGCAGGAAGCTGCCGAACTGCGAGGCGAGCACCAGGTAGATGAAGATCACGGCGATGCCCAGTGCGGTACCAGCCGCGCTCAGGGTCTCGGCCATTTCTTCGGCCTGGCCACCGACCGCCATGCGCACGCCGTCCGGCATCTCGATGCTCTTGATGGCTTTTTGCACGTCGTCATTGACGTCACCGGTGGGACGGCCTTCCACGCCGGCGTAGATGGCCACGCGCCGTTCCAGGGCCTGGCGCTTGAGCACTTGCGGGCTGGTCGACGGTACGAACTCGACCACCTGGCGCAGCGGCACCATGATCGGGTTGCCGGCAGCATTCATTTTGCTAGAGGCAACCGACAGGTCGGCCAGGTCGGCCACTTTCTGACGGCCGGACTTGGGCAGCTGCACGTTGACGTCATAGTTCTGGCCGTCCGGCGCGAGCCAGCGGCTGATCTGGTCGCCCGCCACGAAGGGACGCAAAGCGCTGCCCACCTGCTGCACCGAGATGCCCATGTCGCTGGCCAGTTCATTATTCATGCGCACGATGGTGGCCGGATTGGCGCCTTCCTGGCTGTATTCAATGTCTGCCACACCTTTGATTGCACGCATTTTTTCCATCATCTTGCGGGCCACGGCATCCAGCTTGGCTTCGTCCTGGCCCAGGATGCCGATGTAGATTGGCTTCCAGCCGACCGACAGGCTGATGCCAGCGATCGGCTGCAGGCGCTCGCGAATCGCGATTTCCAGTTGCTGCTGCGAGCGGCGGTGGGTCAGCTTGCGGTCAGTCAGTTTCAGGTTGACCTGGGCCGCATTGCGTCCGTCGAAGGTGCCGGCGGTGGCGATGACCGCTTCGATTTCCTTGAAGTCCTTGAGCGAGGCTTCCACTTGCTTGAGCTTGCTGTCGGTGTATTCGAGGCTGGAACCCACGGCAGTCTTGAATTGCATCTGGATGAAGCCCTGGTCGGTTTCCGGCATCATTTCGCCGCCGATCATCGGCACCAGGGCCAGGCTGCCAACAAAGGACAGCAGCGCCAGGGTCAGCGTGAGCTTGCGCCAGCGCAGGGCCACACCCAGGATCTTGCCGTACCAGACGTGCACGCGATCAATGCCATGCTCGACTTTTTCCATCAGCGTGCCCAGCCACGGCACATACTTGAAGCGGTTCTTGACCGGATCGCGCCACACCGAGGACAGCATCGGATCGAGCGTGAAACTGACGAACAGCGAGACCAGCACGGCCACCGCGACGGTGATGCCAAACTGCAGGAAGAAACGGCCGATGATGCCGTTCATGAACGCCACCGGCACAAACACCGCCACGATGGCGAAGGTGGTGGCCATGACGGCCAGCCCGATTTCATTGGTGCCGTCGTAGGCGGCCTGCAGGTGGCTCTTGCCCATGGCCAGGTGACGCACGATGTTTTCGCGCACCACGATCGCATCATCAATCAGCAAGCCGATACACAGTGAGAGCGCCATCAGGGTCAGGAAGTTCAGGGTGAAGCCGAAGAACTTCATCGCGATAAAGCTGGCCATCACCGAGATCGGCAAGGTCAGGCCGGTAATGATGGTGCTGCGCCACGAGTGCAGGAACAGGAAGACGATCAGCATGGTCAGCAGCGCGCCTTCCATGATGGTGCGCTTGACGCTGTCGAGCTGGGCCTGGACCCGGATCGATTCATCTTTCAGGATACTGATCTTGACGTCGGCCGGCAGCGTCGCCCTCATTTTCTCGATGGCGTTCTTGATGCCGTTGCCGACCTCGACCACATTGGCGTCCTGGATCTTGCCGATCTCGATCGAGATGGCGCGCTTGCCATTCACCCGCGAAATCGATTGCTCTTCCTGTTCGCCATCGATGACTTCGGCGACCTGGTCCAGGTAGACCGGACCGCTGGCGCGGCGCGCCACGATGATCTTGTTGAACTCGCGTGCATCCTTGATCTTGCCTTCGACCCGCACCAGGCGTTCGCTGGCCCCGTAGGCAATGTTACCGGCCGGCAGATTGGCATTGGTGGACTGGATCGCACGCAGCACTTCATCGACGCCGACCGACAGCGCCGTCAGCGCATCCGGCTTCATGTTGACCAGAATCTGGCGATTGGTCTTGCCGTTGATGCGGATCTGGCCGACGCCGGAAACACCCTGCAGGCGCTTGCTGATCACCTGTTCGGTCAGGGTCGACAGTTCGCGCAGGCTGCGCCCGTCCGAGGTCAGGGTGATGTCGACAATCGACTGCGCGTTCTCGCCCTCGAAGCGGATGATGAACGGTTCCTTGACGTCTTTCGGGAAGCTTGGACGCACCCGCGCAACCTTGTCACGCAGATCCGTCATGGCCTTGTCCATATTGGTCGAGAGCTCGAATTCGATCGAGACGCCGGCCCGGCCTTCCCACGAACTGGCCATGATTTTCTTGATGCCCGATACCGTGTTGACCGCGTCTTCGAGCGGCCGGGTCACGTCGTTTTCCACCTGCTCCGGCGAGGCGCCAGGGTAGTTGACTTCAATCCAGGCGCCGGGAATTTCGACGTTCGGCATCGCTTCCACGCCCAGACCGCGATACGAGGCCAGGCCAAGCACGATCAGCGCCACCATCACCATGGTGGCAAACACCGGATTCTTGATACTGATTTTTGTGATCCACATGGCTTAGCCTTTCTTGGCGACCGCGACGGTCTCGGCCACCGGCGCCACTGCGGCGCCGGCCATGCGTACCTTGGTGCCCGGCTTGACGCCTTCGAGCTTGCCGATCAGCAGGCTGGCGCCGCCAGCCAAGCCGTCGGTCACTTCGACCAGGCCTTCATCGTCGTTGCGCATGCCCAGTTTGACAGGCTGCAGGACGACCTTGCCGCCTTCGATCTTGTAGACCACGTCGGCTTCCTTGTCCTTGCGCAGTGCCGCCACCGGCACCAGCGGACGCACCGCCGACTTGTGGGTGGTCAGCTGTCCCTTGGCAAACATGCCGCCGGACAGGGCGCGGTCGCTATTGTTCACACTAATATAGACCAGCATCGCGCGCGAGCCCATTTCAGCGCTTGGGTTGATGCGCGCGACCTTGCCGGCAAAATTGCGGCCCGCAAAGCCGTCCACCTTGAATTGCACTTCCTGGCCGATTTTGACGCGCGGAATTTCGGAGGCGGGCACCTGGGCTTCCAGCGTCATCTGGCGCAGGTCGACAATGGTGAACACCGGCATGTCGGGCGACAGTTTTTCACCGGCCTGCACGTGACGCTTGCTGATCACGCCGGCCATGGGCGCGCGGATCACGGTGTCATTGAGCGCGATGCGCGCCATCTGCAGCTGGGCTTGCGCCGCCTTGAGGCTGGCCTGGGCCAGGTCAACCGAGTTCTGGGTCGTGTCGTAGGCTTGCTGGGAAATATAGTTCTGCTTGAGCAGCGCCTGGCTGTTCTGATTGTTCTTGCTGGCCAGCGCCAGACGGGCAGTTGCCTCATCGACCATGGCTTGCTGCTGGGCCACGCGCGCCGCCAGATCCGCCTGGTCCAGGCGGGCCAGCACCTGGCCGGCGGCCACACTGGTGCCTTCGCGCAGCTCGGCGTCGAGCACCACGCCGGACACCTTGGATTTGACGGTGGCCTGGGCCAGCGGGATGAGCGAGCCGGACAGTGGCAGGTTCAGACTGAGGGCACGCGCCTCGACCCCGACGACATCACCTTTTGACAACTCATACACGGAGACCTTGCCGCCCTCGTCTTTTTTTGCGGCGGCCGCTGGCGCCGGCTTCTTTTGCGACTGCATGGCATACCAGCCACCGCCAGCCAGCGCCAGGACGACCACGCCGATGACCGGTGCACGCCAACGTTTTTTGGCAACGGTGGGCTGGACGGGGGCGCTGGGGAGGGTCTCTAGTTTCATGGTCGCTGATTTTCTTGTCTGTGGGCGGAAAGGGGCGCTTGTGCGCCGTCTTGCAATGCAAGATGGAGCACCTGGCGCATGTTGACACTATAGGAAAGGACAAGGCCGGCTGGAGGGCAAATGCGACAGGCTGGCATTTCGGGACGACGAAATGCAAAAAAGGCGGATAAAACGCGTTTTGGACGGTCGTACGGAAAGTGGGCGGAATCTCGTTTGCGCGTGCACAAGGGCGTTTTCCTGCACACGGACAAAAATGCAGATACGAGAGGCGCACCTGCTTGGCCGCCTGGACTGTCCTATGAAGGAACGCTTGTGAGCACGACTGCGACTGTAACAACGGGCTTCGAGCCCGACGGCCCGGGCCGCGAAGCGCTCGACACCCTCTACCGCTTCGTGGCGGCGCTGGAACTGACCCCGACGGTTGCCGTGCACAGCATCGACCAGGACGGGCTGGTCCGTTTCTGGAACCACAGCTGCGAAACCACCTTCGGGATTGCCGCGCGCGACGCCATCGGGCGTCCCCTCACCAGCCTGGTATCCCATCTCGACCGCGAGGCCGAATTTGAAGACACCCTGGGTTCCATCTGGGACACCCACCGCGCCCCGGCGCCGCGCGACTGGCACGTGCGCTGCCCGGACGGCAAGGAACTGTGGACCTATTCCAGCCACTTTCCGATCATGCGCGACGGCGAGCCGCAGCAGATCTTCTGCATGGAAGTCGATATCAGCAAACGCAAAGTTGACGAACAGGCATTGGTAGAGGCGGGAAGCAACTTCCGCCAATTGTTCGAACGTTCCCACGACGCCATCGTTCTTATTGAGGGAAATGCAATTATCGATGCCAATCCGGCAGCCATGCAGCTGTTCCATATTGCCGACCAGTCGGACATCATCGGCAAGACCCTGCTCGATTTCTCGCCACCGCGCCAGCCCTCCGGCGATTTCTCGACCATGGCCGATGCCTCGCAAAGCGCGCAGAATTTCATCGAGGGTAACCGGCGCTACGAATGGGAATTCCTTCTGCCGGACGGCACCACGTTCTGGGCCGAAATCCTGCTCACCTCGGTGGCGCTGGAGCACCAGCTTCTGTCCTATGCGGTGCTGCGCGATATTTCGGCCCGCAAGATGACGGAAAACACCCTGCAGATGGCGGCGCACGTATTCGAGAACAGCCGCGACGCCATCGCCATTACCGACCGCGATCACCGCGTGGTGGCCGTCAACCAGGCTTTCAGCGGCATGACAGGGTATTCCGCAGCCGACCTGGTCGGCACCGAGCTACCCCAGCTGCGCAGCAACATGCACGAGCCCGCCTTCTTCGAACAGATATGGGATGTGGTCGCGACCAATGAGCATTGGGAAGGCGAGGTCTGGAGCACGCGCCGCAGCGGGGAGGAGCACCCTTTGTGGGTGGCGCTGACCGCCATTTACGACAGCGCGGGCCGCTTGTCGAACTATATGGTGATCCTGTCCGACATGACCGACCGCAAACGGATCGAGGAACATACGCGCCATCTTGCCGAACACGATTTCCTGACCGACTTGCCGAACCGGGTACTGTTCCTGGACCGCCTGCAGCAGGCTCTGGCCACCGCGCGCCGCAAGCAGACCAAGGTGGCCGTCATGTTTGTCGACCTGGACCGCTTCAAGGGCATCAATGACAGCTTTGGCCACCACGTGGGCGACATTGTGCTCAAGGAAATCGCGACCCGCCTGACGCACTGTGTGCGCGGGGTCGATACCGTCAGCCGCCAGGGGGGCGACGAATTCGTCGTCATCCTGAGCGACATCGGCGGCGCCGATCAGGCCGCCCACGTGGCGGGCAGCGTGATGCAGGCCGTGGCCAGGCCGGTGCTTGCCGACGACCGCACGATCAGCATTTCAGTATCCATCGGCATCAGCATCTGCCCCGAGGATGGGGAGGACATCGATACCTTGCTCAAGCATGCCGATGTCGCGATGTACCACGCGAAACAGAGTGGGAGGAATGCGTTCAGCTTCTTTAACGAAGCGATGAACACCAAGGTAATCGAAAAGGTTCAGCTCGAAAATGCCTTGCGGCACGCGATCGAGCATCACGAGTTCGAGCTGGCCTACCAGCCCGAAATCGATATCAGCAGCGGCATGACAGTCGGTGTGGAAGCACTGCTGCGCTGGCGCCATCCGCAGCGCGGCCTCTTGCTGCCGCATCAGTTTCTGAGTGTGGCGGAAGAGTGCGGGCTGATTGTCCCGATCGGTAACTGGGTCCTGCGCGAGGCCTGCCAGCGTGCACGCAGCTGGTGCGATGCCGGCTTCCAGCTCGCGGTCGGGGTCAATCTTTCGGCCGTGCAATTCACCCACGATGATTTGCTCGGCAATGTAGACGCGGCCCTGGCCCAGTCCGGTCTCTCGCCCGATTTGCTCGAGCTGGAAATCACCGAGGGCGTGATCATGAGTGGCAATCCGAAAGCGATCGCCACGGTCGAGGCCTTGCGCGAGCGCGGCATCCGGCTGGCCATCGACGATTTCGGTACCGGCTTTTCCAGCCTCAGCTATCTGCGCCGGTTTTCGCTGTCCAAGCTCAAGATCGACCGTTCGTTCGTGGACGACATCCTGAAAAAGCCGGCCGATGCCGACATGATTGCCGCCATCATTGCCGTGGCGCGCAGCCTGAAGCTGCGGGTCACCGCCGAAGGCGTCGAAACCGAAGCGCAGCTACGTTTTCTGAGGGAACACGGCTGCGACGAATACCAGGGCCATTACGCCGCCTCGGCCGATGCCGAGCCCGACCTTACACGCCGGCATCACTGAGTCCGCGCGTTTCGTCGAACAGGCGTATGCGCGCCAGCACCTGGCCGTGATCCGACGCCGCCGGCAGTTCCAGCACCACATGGTCGTTCAGATACACCACGTCAATCACTTCGCCAATTGCATTCGGCAGCGCAGGATTGAATTCTTCCGACACCAGAATATGGTCAATGGTGGTGTAACTGCCATCGTGCATGATCGAGAATCCCACGTGGCGCAAATGGTCCTGGCGCTGCTGCAGCTGGCAGGCATCGAACAGCCGGCCTGTCATGGCCGTGCCGTTGCCCATCACAATCGTGGTGGAAACAGCGTCGGCCACATCGTTGAAGTCGCCCAACACCACCTGGGGCCGCTTGTTCTGCTGCGCCATGCCCGTCAGCAGCACGCGCAGGGCAACCGCCTCCGTGCCGCGCCGCACCAGGGAGCGCAGGCACGCCAGGCCGAACAGCAAGGGATCTTCGGCACTGTCGCCGCTGCGGTAATCGGGCCGCTTCGACTTCAGGTGCACCACCACCACGTCGACCACGCAATCGGGCGCGACCTGAATGGCCGCATGGATCACGGCGCGCGAGAAGGTGCCGGCTTCGCGATTGCCCTCCGGCATGGTCACACCGTCGGGAAAAGCCGCATGCAGTGCGCCGGGCGCTGCCAGCGGCAAACGCGACACCAGCGCGACCGAAGGCGTCAGGCGTTCCGCGCCCGGTTCCGGATCGAAACCGACGTGGATGGCGTTGCGGTAATGGCGGGTACGGGCGAGGGCGTCGCGCAGCGCGGACTGGGAGAAAATTTCCTGGAAACCGATCACGTCAGCATCGAGCAGATCGATCTGGCGCGCCGTCCAGTCCAGCTTTGCTTCGTATTCGGCGTCCGTCAGCGGCAGCAAGTTGTCGTACAGCTGTTGCCCCGCCGGGGCCAGGTTGAACGCGTTGAAGGTGGCAAAGCGGATTTCCTGCTGCATATAAGAAGCTCCTCATTGAGTGTTTAGCGTATCACGCATGACGGCAAAAGCGGACCTTGCCGCGCAGCCGCATCAAAATCAAGTTGACAAGCGACGCACCGCAAGCCCATACTGCGCGAGGTTATGTTAGCGCTAACAATTCTTTGAAAGTGGCCCGTGTCCGCAATCGTCCTGTCCTGGCGTGAAAAGCTCAGCTACGGCATCGCCGACATGGGGTTCAATTTTTATTGGACCAACGTGTCCACCTTCCTGCTGATTTTCTATACCGACGTGTTTGGCCTGACCGCAGCCACGGCAGCGTCGATGATGTTCATCATCAAGATCATCAATGCCTTCACCGATCCCATGATCGGCGCCCTGGCAGACCGCACCAGCACGCGCTGGGGCAAGTTCCGTCCCTTCCTGATGTGGGGCGCGCTGCCGCTGGCCGGCGCGGCCGTGCTGACCTACACCACGCCCGACCTGTCAGGTAACGGCAAGCTGGTCTGGGCGTATGCCACCTACCTGCTGATGATGGTGTGCTACACCTGCATCAACATTCCGTACAACGCACTGTCAGGCGTGATGTCGAGCGATCCGCAGCAGCGCTCCTCGATCAACGGCCTGCGCTTCATCTTCGCGTTCGGCGGCAGTACCCTGGTCACGGCCGCGACGCCCTGGCTGGTCAGGACCTTGGGTGGAGGCGACACCCAGCGCGGCTGGCAGCTGACCATGATCATCTGGGGGCTGGCAGCGGCGTGCCTGTTCGCCGTCACCTTCTTCAATACGCGCGAGCGCATCGCGCCGCCGCCGGGGCAAAAGAACGACATCGTGCAGGACATTCGCGACCTGACCCGCAACGGGCCTTGGGTCGTGCTGTTCTTCCTGGCGCTGATCATCATGGTCACGATCACGCTGCGCGGCACCACGGCGGCCTACTACTTCAAATACTATGTGGGCCGGCCCGACCTGATCGCCTCGTTCATCCCGGCCTACATGATCGCCGCGAGCGTGGGCGCCGCGCTGACGCCCGTGATGACGCGCTTCGTCGACAAGAAGCGCCTGATGATCATTCTGATGAGCCTGACCACGGTGTTCTCGTGCGGCTTCTTCTTTATTCCCAAGGACCAGGTGGCGCTGATGTATGCGCTGCAGGTGGCGATGGGCTTTGTGCTGGGGCCGAAGTCGCCGCTGGCGTTCTCGATGTATGCCGACACGGCGGACTACAATGAATGGCGCACCGGCCGCCGCGCGACCGGCATGACGTTTGCGGCGGCCACCTTTTCGCAGAAGCTGGGTACCGCCGTGGCGGTGGCTGTCATCGGCGCGATTTTCACGGCGCTGGGCTACGTGCCGAATGTGGCCCAGAGCGCCGGCTCGCAGGAAGGCATCGTGTGGCTGATGTCGTTCATCCCGGCGGTGTTCGCGCTGCTGGCCGTGGTCTGCATGTTTTTCTATAACCTCGACGGGAAGAAGCTGGCACAAGTCCAGTCCGAACTTCTCGCGCGCAAAGTCGCGCAAGCATAAAACGGAGATGTTGTGATGTTACGCCCAACCGATGGCGGCGAGCGCTACGAGCTGACCAGCCCGACCGCCATGCCGAGCGCCGCAGGCTTCCTGTGGAACCGCAAGATGATGATCCAGGCCACCTGCCGCGGTTACGCGGTCGCCCAGTTCATGCAACCGGAGCCGGCGAAGTATGCGCACGCGCCGAATCTGCAGGCCAAGTCGTTCATGCAGCCGGAGCAGGCTTACTACGCGCATCATCCGGGCCGCTTCGTCTACATCCAGGACGAGGACAGCGGTGAGCTGTTTTCGGTGCCCCACGAGCCGGTGCGGCGCCAGGCGGATCGCTTTGTCTTCTCGGTCGGGAAAGCGGACCTGCTCTGGACTGTCGAGCATCTGGGCTTTCGCATCGAACTGCGGCTTGGCTTGCCGGTGGAGGATGTGGCCGAACTGTGGACCATCACAGTCACCAATCTGTCCGGCAGGGCGCGCAAGATCAGCGTGACGCCGTATTTCCCGATCGGGTACATGTCGTGGATGAACCAGTCGGGCGAATACCGCGCGGACCTGGGCGGCATTGTGGCCAGCTGCATCACGCCTTACCAGAAGGTGGAAGACTACTTCAAGAACAAGGACCTCAAGGACAAGACCTACTTCCTGTGCGAAGACGTGCCGGATTCGTGGGAAGCCAGCCAGACCGTGTTCGAAGGCGAGGGCGGGCTGCACGACCCGAGCGCGCTGCAGCAAGCGGCACTGGGCAAGGGCGACGCACGCTACGAGACACCGGCCGCCGTCGTGCAGTACAAGCTGGCGCTGGACGCCGGCGCCAGCGTGCAGAAGCGCTTCCTGTTCGGGCCTGCACTGGATGACGCGGAAATAGCGCGCATGCGCGCACGCTACCTGTCGGCCGATGCGTTTGCGCGCACGGCGCGCGAGTATGCCGCATACATCGGCGAGGGCAGCGGCTGCCTGCGCATCGCCACGCCCGACCCTCTGCTCGACAATTTCGTCAATCACTGGCTGCCGCGCCAGGTCTTCTATCACGGCGATGTGAATCGCCTGACCACCGATCCGCAGACCCGCAATTACCTGCAGGACAATATGGGCATGAGCTTCATCAAGCCGGGCGTCATGCGGCAGGCCTTCCTGCATGCGCTCAGCCAGCAGGAGCATACCGGCGCCATGCCCGACGGGATCCTGCTGGTCGAAGGCGCCGAGCTCAAATATATCAACCAGGTGCCGCATACCGATCACTGCGTGTGGCTGCCGGTGGCGCTGGAAGCCTATCTCGATGAAAGCGCCGACTGGGCGCTGCTGGACGAAACCGTCACCGATGGCACCGGTCTTAGCGAGACCGTGGCGGCGCGCATGGGCCGGGCGATGGACTGGCTTTTGAAAGAGCGCGACGCGCGCGGGCTGTCGTTCATCGCACAGGGCGACTGGTGCGACCCGATGAACATGGTCGGCTACAAGGGGCGCGGCGTGTCCGGCTGGCTGACTGTTGCGGCGGCGTACGCACTGAACCTGTGGGCCGGGATGTGCGAACACACCGGCGCACAGGAACAGGCGCGCCATTTCCGTGCAGGCGCGCAGGCCATGAACGCGGCGGCCAACGAACACCTGTGGGACGGCCGCTGGTTCGCGCGCGGCATCACGGACGACAACGTCAAGTTCGGCGTCAAGGAAGACAAGGAAGGGCGCATCTACCTCAATCCGCAGGCATGGTCGATGCTGTCCGGCGCCGCCAGTGCAGAGCAGCGCGCAAGCATGCTGGCGGAAGTCGAGGATCAGCTGTATTCGCCCTATGGCGTGAGCATGTTCGCGCCGCCGTACAGCAAAATGCGCGACGACGTCGGCCGCGTCACGCAGAAGCATCCCGGCTCGGCGGAAAACGGCGCGGTCTACAACCACGCCGCCATCTTCTATATCTTCAGCCTGTACACGGTCGGGGAGGGCGAGCGCGCCTACCACTTGCTGCGCCAGATGATTCCGGGCCCGGACGAAACCGATTACCTGCAGCGCGGGCAGCTGCCGGTCTTCATTCCCAACTACTACCGCGGGGCCCACCGCGAGTACCCGCGCACGGCCGGGCGCTCGAGCCAGTTGTTCAATACGGGTACGGTGTCATGGGCGTACCGCTGCGTGGTCGAGGGCTTGTGCGGCCTGAAGGGCGACCCGGATGGCCTGGTCATCGAACCGCACATGCCGGCGCAGTGGAACAGCATGCAAGTCGAACGTAGCTTCCGGGGCGCCACCTTCAAGCTCGCCATCAAACGCGCCCCGGTCGACGCGGTGCAGGTCTGGCGTGACGGGCAGCAGCTGGCGCAGGCGCGGGTAAACGACTTTGCCGCTGGCCAGACGATTCATCTCGACGTGCTGGTGCCGCAAGCTTAGGCACTTTCACGGGGCATCAAGGTGAAGCCCAGGTCGATCTGGGCAAGCGCCGGTGCCCGGCCCGCGATCACGTCGCGCAGCAGACTGGCGGCCTCATAGCCGATGCGGTAGCGCGGCGTACTGATCGTGGTCACCGAAGGATTCATCCAGGCCGACGCCGGCAGGTCATTGAAGCCGCAGATGGCCAGTTGCGCCGGTACCGCGATGCCGCGCCGCTGGCACTGATAAATCGCACCGTGCGCCAGGTCGTCGTTACAGCAGAAGATCGCGGTGCAGTCCGGAGCCTGGGCCAGCATGCGCCCGAGCAGTTCGGCACCCAGCGCGATGCTCGATGCGTCCGGCACCATGACCTCAAGGCGTTCGTCCGCCAGCCCGGCTTCCTGCATCGCCTTGCGGTAGCCCGCTGCGCGGCTCAGGGTACGTTCGTCCAGCTGGGCGCCGATGAAGCCGATGCGCTTGTGTCCCTTTTCAAGCAGATAGCGTGTCATCGTGCGGCCCGCCTCGTGCTGCGAGAAGCCGACCGACATCTGGGCCGGATTGGTGGACAGGTCCATCATCGACACCACCGGCACGCCCGAAGTGGCAAGCAGCTGTTCGACGCGCGGGCTGTGGGTCAGACCGGAAAGCAGGATACCCATCGGGTTCGACTGCAGGTAGGTACTGAGCAGCTTTTCCTCTTCCGCATCCGAATAGCGGGTGTTACCGATCAGGAGCTGGTAGTTGGCCGCGTCCACCACTTCCTGGATGCCGTCGATGACCGCGTTGAAGACGAAGTTGGACAGCGACGGCACCAGTACGACGATCACGTTGGACTGGCTGGAAGCAAGGGCGCGGGCCGCGCGATTCGGCACATAGCCGAGCGCGGCGACCGCTTCGGTAACGCGCCGCCGCACGTCCTCGGAAACGCGGTCGGGCTGATTCAAGGCGCGCGAGGCCGTCATGGACGAAACGCCTGCGCGCGCCGCAACGGCGGACAGGGTGGTGCGGCCACTGGAGCGGCTCTTGCTGACGGCTTTAGGCATGGGTGTCGGATCGAATGAAGAGTGACCGCAATTTTGCCATGCAGGCGAGGAAACGCGCATAAATTTGTTAGCGCTCACTGCAGGCCGCGCAGTGCCGGCGTCCATATGCTGCGGGGCACCATCGATAATCGTTTACAAACAAAAAAACAAGCGTAGAATGAATTTATGTTAGCGCTAACTTAAGCGCCGATGTAAAGCAGTGCGGTGCCACAAAATGAAACGTCGAATTGAATGCTGGCGCAACGCGGCGGACGCGGAGAGGTGCGCCCAGAAATGTTAGCGCTAACTAATTATGGAAGACAGGATGGAGCAAGCAGGGGGCAGTCACAACAACAGCGTGCGCTGGGTGGTCATGGGTGTGAGCGGATGCGGCAAGAGCACCGTGGGCCGTGAACTGGCCGAGGCCCACGGCGCGCTCTACGTGGAAGGCGACGCTTTCCACCCGCAGGCCAATGTCACCAAGATGTCGGCCGGCCAGCCGCTGGACGATCACGACCGCGCCGATTGGCTGCGCGCCCTGCAGCAGCAGATCAGCGCAGCGCGCGCGAGCGATGTGGGCCTGGTCGTGTCCTGCTCGGCCCTCAAGCGGCGCTACCGCGACTTGCTGCGCGAGGGCGATCCGGCCCTGCGTTTCGCCCATCTGCATGGACCGCGTAACCTGATCGCCGAGCGCCTGTCGGCACGGCGCGACCACTACATGCCGCCGCTGCTGCTGGACAGTCAGCTGGCGACACTCGAACCGCTTGAAGCCGACGAACAAGGCATCAGCCTCGATATTCGCCATGCACCGGCCCAGCTGGTGCAGGCAATCCTGAACAGCGAGAGCAGCGCCGCATAGACAGCGCGCTTTCGCCATCGTTGTTTGGCAATCGCCGGGCGGGACGGAGCCGGCCCAAGTACTGCAGCGCGCGGCCCGTCGAACCAAGCCGCGTGACTAAAAACGATAATAATTTGGAGACAAGACATGAACACACCAAGTCGCAGAACAGTGATGCACCTCGCCGTGGCCAGCGCATGCTGCTGGATTGCTTCTCCCGGCTATGCCCAGCAAGCCGCCGCGGCGCCTGCCGCAGCTGTCCCGGAGCTGGTCATCCAGCCAGGCGAAAAAATCGAAGTGATCACGGTGTCGGGCTCGCGCATTGCCGCACGCGGATTCACGCAGCCCACGCCCACCACCACGCTGTCGGCCGCCGACCTGGAAAAGAACGCCAAGCCGAATGTCTTCAATACCCTGATCGAGCTGCCGGCCCTGCAGGGCAGCACCGGGCGCACCACCGGCGCGTTCAGCACCAGCAGCGGCACGCAAGGTTTGTCGTCCTTGTCGCTGCGCGGTCTCAGTCCGATCCGCACCCTGACGCTGCTCGACGGGCAGCGCGTGGTCGGCGCCAATGTGAGCGGCGTGACTGATGTCAGCCAGTTCCCGCAGTTGCTCATCAAGCGCGTCGACGTGGTGACCGGCGGCGCGTCGGCATCGTATGGCTCGGACGCCGTGGGCGGTGTGGTCAACTTTATCACCGACAAAAAATTCGAAGGTTTCAAGGCCAACCTGGAAGGCGGCCAGACCACCTACAGCGACGACAAGCACGGCACCGTGCAAACCGCCTTCGGCAAGGCCTTCATGGGCGACCGGCTGCACCTGGTCGGCAGTGCCGAATACGGGCGCGAAAAAGGGGTGCCCAATCCCGGCTTTGGCGGCAACGCGGCCAATGGGCGCGACTGGTACAAGAGCACAGTGTTTACCAATCGCGGCTTCGGCGCCACCACCGACGGCCGCCCGCAGCTCGAGGTCATCAACAATGCGCAGCAGATCCAGTACGCCAAGTACGGCCTGATTACCGAAGGACCGCTGCGCGGCACCACCTTTGGCGAGAACAGCGCACCGAGCCAGTTCCAGTACGGGACCAATTGCGTGGGGTCGTTCTGCCAGGGCGGCGACTTGTCGGGCAATGTGGGCGCGGGCACCAGCCTGGGCATGGACCTGTCGCGCAAGGTGCTGTACGGCCGTGCCGGATTCCAGCTCGATGAAAAAAACGAGATCTATGCCACGGCCAGCTGGAGCGAGGTCGATGCCAACTTCTCGCCGAACCCGGGCGCGGCCAAACAGGGCAACCTGACCATGCGCTGCGATAACCCGTATCTGCCGCTGTCGGTGCGCGATCAATGCGCGCAGGCGGGCATTTCGACCTTCCGCTACGGGACCACGAACGCGATTTTCCCTGGATTCATCGACGTCAATCCAAAACGCACGATGACGCGTATTGTCGCCGGTGCCGAAGGCATCTTCACCCTGGCCGGTAAAGAGTGGGGCTACAACGGCTACCTCCAGCACGGCGAGAATGAAATCGAGATCAATGTCGATAACATGACATTGAACCGCCGTTACGACGCCGCGATCCAGGCAGTGCGCGCAACCGACGGCTCGATTCAATGCGCTAACCCGGCGGCGGTGGCGAGTGGCTGCAAGCCGATCAATGTGTTCGGCAACGTGCCGATCGATCCTGCCGCATGGGCTTACATCGCGCCGGCCAATGGCCCACGCCAGTATTCCAAGCAGGAGCAGGATGTGGCCAGTTTTAACATTACCGGTGAACCGTTCGAGTCATGGGCAGGGCCCGTGGCGATTGCCACCGGCGCCGAGTGGCGCAAGGAGCAGTACTTCGTGACGGGCGACCCGTATGGCAACGGCGTGTTCGCCGACAGCCCCAACACGCCGGAGTATCCGGCCGACCCGATCCTGAGCCAGCCGGAAGGCAATCACTGGTATGCCGGTAATTACCATAACGGCCGCGGTTCCTACAGCGTGCGCGAAGCCTACCTGGAAGCGAACATCCCGATTCTCAAGTCGGCCAGCCTGGGCGACATGAACCTGAACCTGGCGGGACGCAAAACCAAGTACAGCACTTCCGGCGGCGTCGACAGCTGGAAAGCCGGCGTCACCTGGAACACCGGCTTCGATGGCTGGCGCGTGCGGGCGGTCACCTCGCAGGACGTGCGGGCACCGAACTTGTCGGAGCTGTTCGCAGCGCCGGTGGTCATCAATGCGGCGGTCAACTTCAATGGCCAGTCGGTGCAGATCCAGCAGCGCACTGTGGGCAATACCAGCCTGCGCCCGGAAATCGCACGCAATACCGTGATTGGCCTGGTGCTGAACCAGCCGTCGTGGGCGCCGGGCTTCTCGGCCTCGCTCGACTACTTTGACGTCAAGGTGGAAGATGTGATTTCGAGCCTGCCGAATCAGACACTGGTCGATCTGTGCGTGGCCGGTAACCAGGAAATTTGCGCCACCCAGCAACTGACCGGGCCGGCCGGCAGCAACTTCGTGACGGCGCAGGCGTTCAATCTGGCCTCCCTGCGCAGCAAAGGCTATGACCTTGAAGTGGCCTACCGCACCAAGCCGAACCCGCTGGGTATCCCGGGCCGCCTCACCTTCCGCGCCCTGGCTACGCACATGAAGAGCTTCCAGACCAAATCGGGCATCCCCAACACGATTCCGACCGAAAGCGCCGGTGTCAACCTGGGTAACACGCCGGACTGGAAAGTGCTGGCATCGCAAGGCTGGGACTGGGACAAGTGGAGCGTGAACCTGAGCGAGCGCTGGGTCAGCGACGGCGTCTACAGCAATGAGTTCATCGAGTGCCAGACCAATTGCCCGGTATCGACTGCCAACAACCGCACCATCTTCAACAACCAGATGAAGGGCGCGTTCTACGTTGACTTCGGCGCGTCGTACAAGGCATCGAAAAGCGTGACGCTGTACGCCAAGATCGATAACGTCGCGAACCGCGACCCGGTGGCAGCGCCGCAGGAAAATCCGAGCTATGCACTGAACCCGGCACTGTACGATGTGCTGGGACGCACCTACCGGGCCGGCCTGCGCTATCAGTTCTAAATCCTGAACTACGGATCGACTCTGAGGTGTCAATGAGTGTCTCATCCCCTTTGGCGGCGTTCGTCGGCATGAGCCCAGCTTCCTGGGCCATGCTGGCCGTCTTTTTTTCCGTCTCCCTGCTGACCTTGATCATCGCCTGGGGCAAGGTACAGCCCCTGATTGCCTTCGTCGTGACTGCCCTGGTCGCGGCGCTGCTGCTCGGGATGCCCATCGGGCAGATTCCGAAAGCGATCGAGAAGGGCATTGGCGAGCTGCTTGGTTCGCTGACCGTCATCATCTGCATCGGCGCGGTGTTCGGCAAGCTCATTGCCGACAGTGGCGCCGCGCAACGCATCGCCAGCTACCTGATTGCCTTGTTCGGTCAGAAGCGCATGCCGCTGGCGCTGATGATCACCGGCTTCGTCGCGGGCATTCCGCTGTATTACAACGTCGGCTTCGTGCTGCTGGTGCCACTGGTGTTTTCGCTCGTGTACCAGACCGGCCGGCCCGCCGTGGCGCTGGCAATTCCCCTGGTGTGCGGCCTGTCGATTGCGCATGGCTTCCTGCCGCCGCATCCTTCGCCGACCGCGCTGGCCGGCCAGTTCCATGCCGATATCGGACGCACTCTGCTGCTGGGAATGGTGGTCGGCGTGCCTACGCTGCTGATCGCCGGTCCGCTGTTTGCCATGACGCTCAAGAACATTCAGGGCACAAGCTCGGCCCTGTTCAAGGCAACGCCCAAGAGCGAGGCCGAGCTCCCGGGTGCCTTTAACAGCTTTGCCACGGCGCTGCTGCCGGTCTGGCTGCTGGGCGGGTTCACGGTGCTGATTCTGTACCCGAGCGAGAGCGCCGACCTGAACACGCTGGTCGCCTTCTTCGCCAATCCGCTCATCATCATGCTGGTGGCGTTCGCCATCGCGGTCGTGACCTTGGGGCTGGGCCGCGGTCAGCGCCTGTCGTCCATCATGGCCGGTTCCGGCGAGGCGCTACGCGACGTGGCGCCTATCCTGCTCGTCATCGCCGGCGCCGGCGCGCTCAAGCAGGTGCTGGTCGAAACGGGCGTCAGTGCCCAGCTGGGGACCGCACTCAGTAACTTGCCGGTGCATCCGCTGGTACTGGGCTGGCTGATTGCGCTGATTCTGCGCGTCTGCCTCGGTTCGGCCACGGTAGCGGGCCTGACTGCAGCCGGCATTGTGGCGCCGGTGGTGGTCAGTAGCGGGACCGACGCCAGCCTGATGGTGCTTGCCGTCGGCGCCGGCAGCCTGATGTGCAGTCACGTCAATGATTCGGGATTCTGGATGTTCAAGGAGTACATGGGATTGTCGCTGAAAGACACCTTCCGCTCCTGGACCTTGATGGAAACGCTGGTCGGTCTGTTCGGCCTGTTGTTCGTCATGCTTCTTTCGATGTTCGTTTAGCCTTTCAAGGACCAACATGACAATGAAACTCAGGCCGGCGCTGCTGGCCATGGCACTGCTTTGCTCCACCAGCGCCGCACTCGCATCCGTATCGGCATTCCAGAGCATGCCCGACGACCCGCGCGCCATCAAGGTGAGCGCCAGGGGCGATGGCAAAACCGACGATACGGCGGCAATCCAGGCCGCCCTGGATCAGGCGTCCAACAAGGGCAGCGGCGGCATCGTGTTCCTGCCGTCCGGCCGCTACCGCATTACCCGGTCGATCCTGATTCCGCTTGCCGTGCGTCTGTACGGCGTCGGTCCGACCCGGCCCGTGTTCGTGCTGGCGAAAGATACGCCGGGCTTCCAGAAGGGCGTTGGCACAATGGTGGTGTTCATGGGCGGCGACCAGTACAGCACCGGCAAGGTGCCGGTGCCGGTGGCCAGCGCGGTGCCGTACAGCGAGAAGGTACGCGACGCCAATTCGTCAACCTTCTACTCGGCGCTGTCGAACGTGGACTTCGAGATTGGCGACGGCAACCCGGCCGCTGCGGCAGTCCGCCAGCGCACTGCCCAGCACTCGAATTTGTCGCACATCGATTTTCACCTGGGCTCTGGCTTTGCCGGGATCTACAACGTGGGCAATGTCGGCTACAAGCTCAAGTTCTTCGGTGGCCGTTACGGCATCGTGTCGGAGAAGACCTCGCCGGCATGGCAGTACACGCTGATGGATGCCACTTTCGATGGCCAGCGCGATGCCGCGATCCGCGAACACGAGGCCGGCCTGACGCTGGCCAACACCACCATCCGCAATACGCCGGTGGGCATCGAGATCGACCGTGGCTACGGCGACTGGCTGTGGGGTTCGGACGTGCGCTTCGAGAACGTCTCGAAAGCCGCGCTGGTGATCAGCAATGAAGACAATGTCTACACCCAGGTCGGGTTCCAGAATGCGATTGCAAAGAACGTGCCGACCTTCGCGCGCTTTCGCGACAGCGGCAAGAGCGTTCCCGGCGCCGGTCCAAGCTACCAGGTCAGCGAATTCAACTACGGGCTGATGCTGCCCGGTCTGGCCAGTATCGGAAGATTCGGCACCAACATGCAGGCGGCGCCACTCAAGAGCACACCGGCTGCGCTGCCGGACGTGATGCGCGCGTTGCCGACAACCGCCGAATGGGCCAATGCGCACACCTTCGGCGCCAAGGGCGACGGCAGCACCGATGATACGGCCGCACTGCAAAAAGCGATCGACAGCCGGCGCGTGGTGTATCTGCCGCTCGGCTTCTACATGATCAATACCACGCTGAAGATGAAGCCGGATACCGTGATCATCGGTCTGCACCCCGGCATGACGCAGCTTGTGCTGCCGAATGGCGCTCCCGCGTATGCAGGCGTCGGCACGCCGAAGGCGATGCTTGAAAGCGCGAAAGGCGGCGACGCGATCGTGACCGGTATCGGCCTGGCCAGCGGCGAAGTCAATCCGCGCGCGGTGGCGCTGCTGTGGAAAGCCGGCGCCACCTCGCTGGTGGACGATGTGCGCATTCAGGGCGGTCACGGCACGGTCCTGTACGACGGCAGCCGCAAGGATCCGTACCAAAAGACCGCTGATTTCGACCCGACCAGTCACTGGGACCGCCAGTATCCGAGCGTCTGGGTCACCGACGGTGGCGGCGGCACGTTCGTCGGCGTCTGGTCGCCCAGCACCTTCGCGCAGGCTGGCTTTTACGTGAGCAACACCAAAACGCCGGGCAAAGTCTACGAGCTCTCGGCCGAGCATCACATCCGCGCCGAGATCGTGCTCGATGGCGTCGAGAACTGGGACTTCTTCGCGCCGCAAACGGAGCAGGAAGTCCGCGACGGCATGGATGCCGTGTCGCTGGAGGTACGCAACTCGCGCAATATCCTGTTTGCGAACTATCACGGCTACCGTGTGACGCGCTCGATCAAACCGGCCATCACCGCGGTCAGGCTGAACAACGCAAGCAATATCCGCTTCCGCAACGTGCACGTCAACGGCGAAAGCGGCTTCGCCGGCTGCGACGACAAGGGCTGCGGCACTTATCTGCGCGCCAGCAAATTCCCGTTCGAGAATGCGATCGAGGATGTCACCAGCAAGGCCTTCGTACGTGAGCGTGAATTTGCCGTCCTCGATATCGGCGAACGTCCTGTCATCGGCGCGGCCAGCGCGCTCCAGACCATCAAACTGGAAGACGGCTTTTTCTCGATCGCCGGCGCAGTGGCAGACCCGAAGGGCAAGCTGTATTTTGTCGAGCGTAAGTTCAACCGCATTTACAGCTGGACCAAAGCACGCGGGCTTGAGGTGGTGCGCGATGCACCGCTCGACCCGGTCAATCTGGCGATCGATGCGAGCGGCGCGCTGTTCGTGCAATCATCCTTCGGACCCGAGACGAGCGTGTATTCATTCAAGCCGGACGCGCCAGCGGACCAGCTGACCAAGATCGAGCCCACGCCGGTGCAGGCGCGGCCGCAGGCGCGCACGGTGCTGCCGGTGAACTGGTGGGTGAACGCGGAATTTCGCGACCAGCTCAATCCCGACACCTACGAGTTCAACACGCTGGCCGAACTGTTTGCGCGCGAAGTCGGTAGCGCCAAGACGCACGAATACGTTTCGCCAGACGGCAGCCTGGTCATGCCTGCCTTCCGCATCTGGCGCCAGGGGCCGAAAGACCATCTCGGCTGGCGCTGGACCGATACGGTGCAAACGTACGGCTTTGTGACCGGCAAAGTGGGTGAGCGCGTGGTCTTCACCAACGGCTCGGAGAACCGCACCTTCAGCGGCGTGGTCGGGCAGGGCGGCACGATCACCGGCCTGAAGCTGCTGGCCAAGCGCGGTGGCGAAAGCGCTGCAGTCGGCCCGGATGGCAATACCTACGTGGCCAATGGCCAGGTCTTCGTCTACGCACCGGATGGCAAGGAAGTCGCCCGCATCGATGTGGCCGAGCGTCCGCTGCAGCTGGTGTTCGGCGGCGACGACGGCCGCACCCTGTTCATCCTGACCCACCGTTCTCTGTACGCGGTGCAGCGATGAGGGCCGTGCTCTTGCTTGCGGCGGCCCTCGCGCTGCCATGCGCGGCGCAGACCACAGTCAAGCTGTGGCCAGCCGGCGCCCCCGGCTCGGAAAGCCGCCGCAACGAGCCCGAAACCGTGGTCGACACCTATGTCAGCAACGTGCACGCCCCGTCGCTGACGGTGTTCAAGGCCGATCCGCGCCACGCCAACGGCGCGGCCGTAATCGTGGTGCCGGGCGGCGGACATCGCATCCTGGTCATGGTCAACGAGGGCGTGGCCGCAGCCAGGGCGCTGAACCGCTTCGGCGTGACGGCGTTTGTGCTGAAGTACCGGCTGGCGCGCGACGGCAAGTCGGGCTACACGATCGAGGGCGATGGCGCGGCCGACCTGCGGCGTGCCGTGCGCCTTGTACGCGCCAACGCGGCGCAGTACGGCATCGATCCGCATCGCCTCGGCGTGATGGGATTTTCGGCTGGCGGCGAACTGGTCTCGCTGGTGGCGGACAATCCCGCACCCGTCCAAGCGAAAGGCGGCGATACAGTCGACGCCACCAGCGCGCGACCGGATTTCCAGGTGCTGGTTTATCCCGGTCCGCTGGGCGTTCCCGCCAAGGCCGTCGGGCAGGCACCACCCGCGTTCCTGGTGGCCGGTAGCGTGGACAAGTGCTGCGCGCCACCGGCCTACGGCCTGTACCAGCAGCTGGTGGACGCCGGTGTGTCGGCCGAACTGCATCTGTACGCCGATACCGATCACGCCTTCAATATGGGCGCGCGCTCGGAACGGGTATCGGTTCAGCGCTGGCCCGACCGGCTGCACGACTGGTTGCTCGATGGTGGCTGGCTGGTGCCGCGCGGCGAGCGGCCGCCGGAAGGTGTGCCGGCGCCAACGCCGGGCTGGTAAGGCAGAAGGACGGCCAGCCGCGGGCCCCGGTTTCAACGCGCAGAAGATGGCAAAGCGGATTTCTTGCTGCATAATAAGAAGCTCCGCATTGCATTGAGCGTAATTCGCATGGCCAAGAAAGAGCATATTTCCGAAACGCCGGCCACCCAGTTCCTGCGCAAGCAGGCTGTGGTGTTTACTGAGCATCCCTACGCCTATGAAGAAAAGGGCGGCACCAAGGTGTCTGCCCGCGAACTGGGCGTACCCGAGCACGATGTCGTCAAGACGCTGATCATGCAGGACGAGGCGGCGCGCCCGCTGATCGTGCTCATGCATGGCGATTGCAAGGTGTCGACCAAGAATCTGGCGCGTGCCATTGGCTGCAAATCGGTGGAGCCGTGCAAGCCGGAAGTGGCGCAACGTCACTCCGGCTATCAGGTCGGCGGCACTTCCCCATTCGGCACGCGCAAGGCCCTGCCGGTCTACGTGGAGGAAAGCATCCTCGCGCTGGAAAAAATCTATATCAATGGGGGGCGGCGCGGCTACCTGATCGGGATCGCCCCGCAAGTGCTGATCGAACAGATTGGCGCCAAGCCGGTCCATTGCGCGCTGGCCGAGTAAGAACAAACCTTGAACAGGAAATCAGATGGGACTTTTCAGTTTTTTCCGGCGTGAGCCGCGCCCGTCGCTGGAACAGCTTTCGTACAATATCGCGTACGAGGTGTTTCCAAAATATGCGCACACGCAGCTGGCCGCGCTGATGGAGATCGTGCATTCCTCACCCGAGACGGCCAATGCGCTGTTCTATCAGATCGCCTGCAAATCGGCGAAGGTGCGGCCTGATCCGGCGGCGGCTGCCCAATACAAATGGCATTCCGTTGGCCGTCTGGGTTCGCGTACCTGCCTGGTGCTGGCATACCCGCAGCCGGAGCCGGTGGATATGTCGGGCAAGTCGTTTGTCGAGGTGCGCGAGTCGGCGGGCACCTGGGTCCTGGCCCCGTACTTTTCCGCCGTGCTGAAGGACGAAGCGAGCGGCAAGGTGGATTATTTTGTCCTCGGCCAGACCTCGATGGGCGGCGGCACGGCCATGCGCACGGTGGACGCGGACTGGTTGAACACCAATCTGGGCGCTGGCCCGGCGCCGACGCTGGACGCCTTCCTGGCCGAAGTGCAGCGGCATCTGGATGCGCCCAAGGCATGACAGGCCAGGCTGTTCTCAGCCGTTGTGGCAGGTATCGCTACCGTCTGGAGCGGCAGGTGCAGGCACAAGGTCTGGTATTCGCCTACTTTGGCGTTAACGGTGCCACCGCAACGGCGCAGGAGGACGACCACACCGTGCGCAAGTGGCTGGGTTTTACCGAGCGCAACGGCGGCAGCCGCTTCATTGTCGGCAACGCCTTTGCCTTGCGCGCGACCGACGTGCGGGAACTGGGGCGTGCCGACGACCCTGTGGGGCCACGCACCAAGTCGCACCTGGCAAAAATGATGGCCGAGGCGGATGTGCTGGTGCCTTGCTGGGGCAGCCGCGCCAAGCTGCCGCAGCGTCTGCACGGCCAGTTGGATACGCTGCGCGAGCAGATTTTCCGCGCCGGCAAGCCGGTGCGGGTGTGGGGACTGTCCCTTTCTGGCGACCCGCTGCACCCCCTGACCCTGCCATATAGCTTGCCGCTGGTGGAGTGGCTCAGGTAAGCTGGCGCTCCGGGCGATGGTGTATATTCACGCCCCGGCCCCCGCACAAGCGGGCATAACAATAGAGAGACACATGAATACAGCTATTTTTACCCTCGTCGCCTATCTGATCGGTTCGATTTCGTTCGCCGTGGTGATGAGCCACGCCTTCGGCCTGTCGGACCCGCGCACCTACGGTTCCAAGAACCCGGGCGCGACCAATGTGCTGCGCAGCGGTAACAAGAAGGCGGCAATCGCCACCCTGATCGGCGACGGCGCCAAGGGCTGGTTCGCAGTCTGGCTGGCGCAACTGCTGGGTGCCCAGTACGGCGTTGGCGACCTTGGCATTGCGCTGGTGGCGATTGCCGTGTTCCTGGGCCACCTGTATCCGGTCTTCTTCCGCTTTATCGGCGGCAAGGGCGTGGCGACCGCCCTGGGCGTGCTGCTGGGCCTGAACGTGTGGATCGGCCTGGCCACCCTGGTGACCTGGCTGATCATTGCCTATGCCTTCCGTTATTCCTCGCTGGCCGCCCTGATTTCCGCCATTTTCGCCCCCTTCTATTATGGTCTGCTGTTCGGCACCGAGCGCCTGGAGCAGTTGCTGGCCGTGGTCGCCATGAGTGTGCTGCTGGTCATGCGCCACCGTGCCAATATCGCCAACCTGATGGCTGGCAAGGAAAGCCGGATCGGCAGCAAAGCCGCAGCTGGCGCCCAGCCCAAGGGCAAAAAGAAGTAGGCCGCGGCACAGTTTCGCGGCAAGCCCTAGAATAGAGGAAGATTAATCTTCCGAGGGCCTTGCCGTGAACCAGCTGCGTATTGATTTCGTCTCTGACATTTCCTGTCCCTGGTGCGTGATCGGCCTCAAGTCGCTCGAGCAGGCGCTGGCCCGCACGGCCGATGTTGCCACCGCCGAACTGCATTTCCATCCGTTTGAACTGAACCCGCAGATGGTGCCGGAAGGCGAGGACATCGGCGAGCACCTGGCGCGCAAATATGGCGCCAGCGAAGCGCAGGGCGCCCAGACGCGCGAAATGATCCGCGCCCGCGGCGCCGAGCTGGGCTTTCAGTTCGACATGGGAAAACGTAGCCGGATATACAACACCTTCGACGCCCACCGCCTGCTGCACTGGGCCGACCTGCAGGGCCGCCAGCGCGAGCTGAAGATGGCCCTGTTCGAATCGTATTTCACCAAGGGCGAAAGCCCGGGTTCGCACGACGTGCTGGTGCGGGTGGCGGGCGAGGTCGGGCTCGATACGGCCGAAGCGTCCGAAGTGCTTGCCAGCGGCGCCTACGCCGACGAAGTGCGCGAAGAGGAGGAATTCTTCCAGCGCCAGGGCATCTCCGCCGTGCCCGCCATCATCATCAACCAGCGCCACCTGATTTCGGGCGGCCAGCCGCCGGAAGTGTTCGAGCAGGCGCTGCGCCAGATCGCTGCACAAACCGGAGCCTGAGATGCCCACTGCCACCTGGAACGGCGCCGTGATCGCCGAAGCGCGCGACGATGAAGTCCAGATCGTCGAAAACAACGTCTATTTCCCCATGTCCGCCGTGCGCCAGGAATACCTGCAGCCCAGCAGCACGGAAACAACATGCGGCTGGAAAGGCACGGCCAACTACTTCAGTCTGGCCGTGGACGGCAGCGCCAACCCCGATGCCGTCTGGATTTACCACGCGCCTTTCGACGCGGCGAAGCAGATCGCCGGCCACGTCGCCTTCTGGAAAGGCGTGAAGGTCACGCGCTAGCCTTTGCGGCCGTGCTGTTTTGGTGCGGCGCACACAAACGGTGCTGAAATAATCATCAAGACGGCGCCCCGCGCCGTGATTTGCCCTCTTCCCTCCCAGTTTCCCCCTGGCACGCCAATTGCTGAAGCCCTGGTCAAGGCAGGCGCACGCCTGTCCAGCCAACCAAGAGGGATCCATGACGACCGAAGACAACACCAATCTGCTTCGCCGCAACCTGCTCAAGGCAGGCGCTGCCGCCTCACTGACCGGCCTGGCCAGCGGCGGGGTCTTTGCCGCCGGTTCCGACAAGCCGGAGCTGGAGACCGTGAAGGTCGGCTTCATTCCGCTGACTGACTGCGCCTCGGTCGTGATGGCCTCGGTCCTCGGCTTCGACAAGAAATATGGCATCAAGATCGTGCCGTCAAAAGAATCGTCCTGGGCCAGCGTGCGCGACAAGCTGGTCAATGGCGAACTGGACGCCGCCCACGTGCTGTACGGCCTGATCTACGGCGTGCAGACCGGCATTGGCGGCGCGCAGAAGGACATGGCGATCTTGATGAACCTGAACCACAACGGCCAGGCTATCACGCTGGCAAAAAAAATCTCGGACAAGGGCGGCGTGGACGGCCCCTCGCTGGCCAAACTGATGCAGACCGACAAGCGCGAATACACCTTCGCCCAAACCTTCCCGACCGGCACCCACGCGATGTGGTTGTATTACTGGCTGGCCACCTACGGCATCCACCCGCTCAAGGACGCCAAGGTGATCACCGTGCCGCCCCCGCAAATGGTGGCCAATATGCGGGTTGGCAATATGGATGGCTTCTGCGTGGGCGAGCCGTGGAATCACCGCGCCATTGTCGATGGCGTTGGGGTGACGGCGGCCACCACCCAGGACATCTGGAAAGACCACCCGGAAAAAACGCTGGGCACCACGCTCGAATGGACCAAAAAGCACCCCAACACGGCGCGCGCGCTGATTGCGGCCGTGCTGGAAGCGAGCAAGTGGATCGACACGGGCCTGTCGAACAAGACCAAAATGGCGGACACGATTGCCGACAAATCGTATGTGAACACCTCGGTCGACGTGATCAACCAGCGCATTCTCGGCCGCTACCAGAACGGTATGGGCCGCACCTGGGACGATCCGAATTACATGAAGTTCTTCAACGACGGGCAGGTGAACTACCCCTTCCTGTCCGACGGCATGTGGTTCATGACCCAGCACAAGCGCTGGGGCTTGCTCAAAGGCGAACCGGACTATCTGGCCACGGCGACCAGCGTGAATCAGATCAAGCTGTATTCGGAAGCGGCCGCCATGGCCAAGGTGAGCGTGCCGAAGTCGCCGCTGCGCAGCGTCAAAATGATTGACGGCACGCTCTGGGATGGCAAGAGCCCCAAGGCTTACGCCGACGCTTTCAAGATCAAAGTTTAACCATCGGAGCTTGCCATGAGTGCTGTTATGGAGTCGATCACGCGCGCGCCGTCGGCGCAGCCGCTGGACGCTGTTCTGCCGGACAAGGTGCCGCGCAGCCAGCGTCTGGCGAACAAGGGTGTCACGCTGGCCAATGGCAAATCGCGTTCGCGTGCGCTGGCGCTGAAGGTCTTGCCGCCGCTGCTGGGCATCGGCATGCTGTTGCTGCTGTGGCAGATCCTGTCCACCAGTAACAGCGCCTTTCCCACGCCGCATGTTACCTATGTGGAGGCGGTCAAGATGTTCTCCGACCCTTTCTACAGCAACGGCCCGAATGACCAGGGCATTGGCTGGAATATTCTGGCCTCGCTCAAGCGCGTTGCGCTGGGCTTCGGCCTGGCCGCGCTGGTCGGTATTCCGCTCGGCTTTCTGATTGGCCGCTTCCAGTTTTTGGCCGGCATGTGCAATCCCATCATCAGCTTGCTCAAACCGGTGTCGCCGCTGGCCTGGCTGCCAATCGGTCTGCTGGTATTCAAGTCGGCCCATCCGGCGGCGATCTGGTCGATCTTCATCTGCTCGATCTGGCCGATGATCATCAATACCGCTGTGGGCGTGCAGCGCGTGCCGCAGGACTACATGAACGTGGCGCGCGTGCTCAATCTGTCGGAGTGGAAGATCCTGACCAAAATTTTGTTCCCGTCCGTGCTGCCGTACATGCTGACAGGCGTGCGCCTGGCCATCGGCACGGCCTGGCTGGTGATCGTGGCGGCCGAGATGCTGACCGGCGGCGTGGGTATCGGCTTCTGGGTGTGGGACGAATGGAACAACCTGAACGTACCGCACATCATCATCGCCATTGTGGTGATCGGCGTGGTCGGCCTGATTCTGGAACAGGCGCTGGTGGCCTTGGCCAGGGCCTTCACCTACGAGGAAGTGAGTAACTGACATGAGCAAAAAATTCATTGAAGTGACGCATACCGAAATGGTGTTCGATACGCGCAAGGGCGAATTTCACGCGCTGACCAGGATTAATCTGACGGTGGCGCAGGGCGAGTTCATTACCTTGATCGGACACTCGGGCTGCGGCAAATCGACCTTGCTCAATCTGCTGGCCGGGCTGAGCACTGCCACCGAAGGCGCCCTGATCTGCGCCGGGCGCGAGATTGCCGGACCGTCGCCGGAACGCGCGGTGGTATTCCAGAACCACTCGCTGCTGCCGTGGCTGACGTGTTTCGAGAACGTGTATCTGGCGGTCGAGCGCGTGTTTGGCGCCAAAGAAAGCAAGGCGAAACTGCGCGAGCGTACCGGCGATGCGCTCGAGCTGGTGGGCTTGACGGCCGCCAGCAGCAAGCTCCCGCATGAAATTTCCGGCGGGATGAAGCAGCGGGTGGGTATCGCGCGCGCTTTGTCGATGGAGCCGAAAGTGCTGCTGCTCGATGAACCGTTTGGCGCGCTCGATGCGCTCACGCGCGCGCATTTGCAGGATGAGTTGCTGGGGATTGTGGGGAAAACCGGATCGACCGTGGTGATGGTCACGCATGATGTGGACGAGGCGGTGCTGCTGTCGGACCGGATTGTGATGATGACCAACGGACCGGCCGCGACCATTGGCGAGATCGTGCAGGTGCGCCTGCCCCGACCGCGCGATCGGGTGGCACTGGCGCAAGATGCTTTGTATCTGGCGTATCGGACGACAGTGCTGGCGTTTCTGTACCGCCGTCAGGCGCGGCCGCAAAAGCAGGCCGCCTAGACGCGGCGCTAGCTGATATCGAGCACAATGGGCTGATGGTCCGAGGCCGCCGTCTCGGACTGCACCTCGCACTCCAGCACCCGCGACGCCAGGTCTTCCGTCACAAAGAAATAATCAAAGCAATCGGCCCGCTCCGGCCACTTGAACCCGTGCAGCCCCGCTGTCGGCGCCCGCGCGATTTCCGGATGCTTGAGCCGCCACGCGTCCACCAGCGGCAGGGCAATGCTGTCATCGGGCGCGATCAATTCCTGGTGGTCGGGCGACTCGGGGGTGAAATTGAAATCTCCGCAGTAGATGGCCGAGCCCGGCCGGAAGCCCAGCTGGTAAGGCGCATCGAGCGAAGGATCGGGCTGGAATATACGCGCCCGCTCGCAGGCCTCCCAATGCAGATATTTGATGTGCCGCACCTGCGCCATGCGCTGCACCGGCGAGTAGTACTCGAGGTGTGTGGTCAGCACACGTACCTTGCCGCCGGGCGCGTCGATCACGGCTTCAATCAAACCACGCGGCATGCCGGCGGGACTGTCGGGATCGGGCGGCCATGGCAGCAGGTGCCGATGCACCTGGTTGATACGGTATTTGGAAAGCAGCATATTGCCGAACTGGCGCGGCATATTGTTCTGGTAGATTTCGCTGGTAGGTTCGATGACGGGCTGATAGCCGCCGAAGGCGCCGGCGAGCTGGCGGAACTGGTTGGCGTTGGCGTTGCCTTCGAGTTCGGCGTGGTTGGAGGCAACTTCTTGCAGGCAGATTACATCGGGATTTAATTTCCGCAGTACATCAATGATCGCATGAATCCGAATGCGTCCATCCTTGCCACAGCCCCAATGAATATTCCAACTGACAACACGCATACTTCACCTCCGGAAAAACACAACCGGGCGATAGTGCCATTCTTTGTAAAAAGACGGTACACGGTAGGATCGGCATCGACGCTGTGAGTTCCGGCTTCAGACCACCTTGATCTCATCGAGCGGCCAGCGCGGACGCACGTTGAAGCTGTAGTCGCGCTTGGCCGCCTGTGGATTGATCTGCAGGCGCATGGCGCCGGCGAAGGCAATCATCGCACCGTTATCGGTGCAAAATTCCAGCTCCGGATAATAGACGCGGAATTTCTTCGCGGCCGCGGCCGCATTGAGCGAGGCGCGCAGCTGGCTGTTGGCGCCCACGCCGCCGGCGATCACCAGGCGTTTGAGGCCGGTGTGCCGCAATGCGCTCACACATTTTGCGGTCAGCACATCGACAATCGCATCGACAAAGCCGCGCGCGATATCGGCCTTGTCCTGTTCGCAGATATTGGCGATGACCTTCTCTTCGTGGTTCTTGACGACCGTGAGCACGGCTGTCTTCAGGCCCGAAAAGCTGAAATTGAAATCCTTGGAGTGCAGCATCGGGCGCGGCAGCTTGTAGACGCTGGGGTCGCCAAATTCGGCCAGGCGCGAAATGGCCGGGCCACCCGGATAACCGAGACCGAGCAGCTTGGCCGACTTGTCGAAGGCTTCGCCGGCCGCGTCGTCCAGCGTTTCGCCCAGCAGCGTGTACTGGCCGACGCCATCGACCCGCATCAGCTGGGTATGGCCGCCCGAGACCAGCAGTGCAATAAACGGAAACTGCGGCGGATCGCTGGCCAGCAGCGGCGACAGCAAATGGCCTTCCAGGTGGTGCACGCCCAGCACCGGCTTGTCCAGCGCCAGGCCAAGGCTGCAGGCAATCGATGAGCCGACCAGCAGCGCGCCGGCCAGGCCCGGTCCCTGGGTGTAGGCGATGGCGTCGATCTCGGCCATGCTCACGCCGGCGCCGGTCAAGGTCTGTTCCAGCAGCGGAATGGCGCGCCGGATATGGTCGCGCGAAGCCAGTTCGGGCACCACGCCGCCGTATTCTTCGTGCATCGCCACTTGCGAGTGCAGGGCGTGGGAAAGCAAACCGCGTTGCGTGTCGTACAACGCAAGGCCGGTTTCATCGCAGGAGGATTCGACGCCGAGAACGATCATGGAAGGTGCAAAAAGAAGGGCAGAATGCGCCATTGTAAAGCACCGCGGCCCGTGGCGCCCCGCCCGTGCCCGGCGACGCCTGCTGGCACCGCTCTTGCTACATCCCTTGTTTGGGAACGCAAGCGACAAGGAGGGCGAGATGGAACCATCATGGAAAGCGGTGTGCCGCATCAGGGATGTACTGCCGCACAAGGGCTTGCGGGTGGCGCGCGGACTGGCCTGGCAGGAACTGCCCGGCGTGGACCTGTGCCACAGCGCAGACGGCACACTGCGCGCCTGCCTGGAGGGCGATGCGGCGCGTGTTTACAGTATCCGGATCGAAGGCGAGAAGGTGTACCTGGACGCGAACGAGCTGAACGCGCCGGCAAGCCGGGCGGAAGCGGCGCTGGCCGGCCAGCTGGCCGTCGCGCCGCTGTTCTGAGCGCCGCTTAAGGACGCTGCAGCAGTTCCGCGTGGGCCTTGCGCAGCATGGCTTCGGTGGCATCCCAGTCGATGCAGCCGTCCGTGACCGAGCAGCCGTACTTCAGCTGTGACAGGTCGGCAGGAATCTTCTGATTGCCGCCCACCAGGTTCGATTCGATCATCACGCCCACCAGCGACTGGTTGCCGTGCCGGATTTGCTGGACCACGTCCGACATGACCAGCGGCTGCAGTTCCGGCTTCTTGTAGCTGTTCGCGTGCGAGCAGTCGACCACCAGATTGGCTGGCAGGCCAGCCTTGGTGAGCGCCTGTTCTGCAATGGCGATCGATACCGAGTCGTAGTTCGGACGGCCATCGCCGCCGCGCAGCACCACGTGGCCGTAGGCGTTGCCGCTGGTGCGCACGATCGACACCTTGCCCTGGCCGTTAATGCCCAGGAAGGAGTGCGGATGGGCCGAGGACAGAATCGCGTTGATGGCGATGCTGATGTCGCCGTCGGTGCCGTTCTTGAAGCCGACCGGGGTCGACAGGCCGGATGACATTTCGCGGTGGGTCTGCGATTCGGTGGTGCGCGCGCCGATGGCGGTCCAGGCGATCAGGTCGCCCAGGTATTGCGGCGAGATCGGGTCCAGCGCTTCGGTGGCGGTGGGCAGGCCCATTTCGCACACGTCGAGCAGGAACTGGCGCGCCTTTTCCATGCCAACGTTGACGCGGAAGGAGTCGTCCATGTCCGGGTCGTTGATGTAGCCTTTCCAGCCGGTGGTGGTGCGCGGCTTTTCAAAGTACACGCGCATCACGAGCAGCATGGTGTCGGCCACTTCGGCCTGCAGGGTTTTCAGGCGGCGTGCGTAATCGAGGCCGGCGACCGGGTCGTGGATCGAGCACGGGCCGACGACCACGAACAGGCGCTTGTCCTTGCGGTCGATGATGTTGCGCAGTTCTTCGCGCCCCTGCATGACGGTGTTGAAGGCGCTGTCGGTCAGTGGCAGGCGGGTGTGGAGCTCCTCCGGCGTCGGCATCGTCGCGAAGGAGGTGACATTGGTATTTTCGATATCTGGCGTGATCATGACTTCCGCTGCGTTTGGCTGTATTTACTATAAGGATCCATGATTTTAGACTGAAATGGTGTTTGTTGCACTGCAAAAAAAGGGCGGCCCCCGTAAACATCACACGAGACCGCCCAAAGACCACGCACTTACTCTTTACACCGGCAATACTTTCAGATCGAAGACGCGTTCCACCAGCCACACTGCGGCCACCAGTGCGATCAAGGCCGAGCCGCTGGTGGTGAGCTGGCGGTAGAACCAGGTCCGCCGCGTCAGATACGCCAAGGGCAGGAACAGCGCCACAATGGCCAGCTGCCCCAGCTCCACGCCCACGTTAAATCCCAGCAGCGAGAGCGCCATCGCGCCCGGCGGCAGCCCCAGGTCAGCCAGCACGCTGGCAAACCCGAATCCGTGTATCAGGCCAAATACAAATGCGGCCAGCGGTCGCTTGCCGTGGAAAATCGGGAACAGATTATTCAGCGCCGCCAGGATGACCGACGCGGCGATCGCACTTTCCACCCAGCGCGAGGGCAGGGCGAGCACATGCAGGCTGGCCAAGGTCAGCGTCAGCGAATGCGCCAGCGTGAACGCGGTGACCACCTTGAGCACGTCGATGGTCGCGGCGCGCAAGGTCTGCGGCTGCTGGCTCGCCTTCGATGCCACCAGCACGGCAGGCAGCAGCAGCGAGAGCAGGAACAGGATATGGTCGAAGCCGATCCAGATATGCCACACGCCATTGCGTACGTAATCAAGGAACTGGGTCCCGCGGCTTGGTGCGCGCAGCGACAGCAGCTGGCGCGCATGATCGGGACTGAAGATGGCGGTCGATGTTGTGCCATCCGCGCTGAGCTTGAGCAAACCCTTGTGCTGCGGATCGAGCTCGGCGAACAGGCGGTAGCCGACGGTCAGGTCGGCGGGGGCGCTCGGACACAGTGCCTCGAAGCGCAGTACCGTATAAGCGCCGTCGGTGTGCTGGTCGATCAATTGTTCGCCAGCGCTGATGCGGCAAGCATCCGCGCCGCTTTCCAATGTCAGGCGGCCGAGCGCATAGTCCGCGATCAGCGCGTGCTGGCTGCGGATTTCATCCCAGGTCAGTTCACCGTCGCCGTTCTGGTCCAGGTTGAGGGCGAAATCGAGGTCGCGCAAGGCGATGTCCCATTGGCCTTCGATACGGCTTGCGTCCACCTTGAGTGACAGGTAGCTGTCGCTCGGCTTGTGCGCCTGCGCCGGCGCCATTGCCAGCAGCAGGATCGAGAGCAGGAGGGTGCGCAGCATCATGCACCTGCCTTTGGTGGATGGGCGATGCGTTGCAGCGCGACGTCTTCCAGCTTGTGGCGCGCGGCCCAGTCGAGCGCCAGCTTGAGCGTGGCCTTGTTGCCGGCTGCCTGCGCCGCTTCGAGCAGGATGTGCAGGTCGGCCGCTTCCTTCTGCACCGCCCAGTTTTGCAGCGCCAGGGCCAGCGCCGTTGTCGCGTTCGCGCGCACGTGCAGTTCATAGCGCGCCTGTTCGCGCTGGTGCACGGTATCGCCGCGCTGCATGGCAGCGGCAAAGCGGGCCCGCAATTCGGCGGCGGCCCGCGCATAGGCGTCGGCGGATCCGGGCAGTTGCTTGAAGGCCAGCGCCTGGCGCAGAAGCATGCCGTCGATGCGGCCCTGGTCCTTGAGCAGCACAAGCACTTCGCCAGCGCGTTTCGCATCGAGCAAAAAGTCGGCGTAGGCGCCCAATAGATAGCTGTCGCGCGGGCTCAGTGCGAGCGCGCGCCTGAAGCGGGTCTCGGCCAATGTGGCCTCGCCACGCCGCTGCGCAATTTCGGCCAGCAGGGTCAGTGCCCATACCTGCAGTTCGGGGTCGGCGTCGGCTGCGCGCCGCAAGGTCAGTTCAAGCAGCGCCTCGCTGGCGGCGGCACGGCCGGTCATGGCGCCAATGCCGGCGATGCAGGCCGTGCTGACCAGCTGCGAGCTGAGGTGCGACAGCCGCGCGCAACTGGCGGTGGCAGCATCGTAGTCGGCGCGTACGGTTTGCACGGTGGCGCGCGTCAGCCAGGCTTGCGGATTGTCGGGCGCGGCGGCGACGACGGCGTCCAGGTCGCGCATCGCTTCCGGAAAATGGTGGGTACTTTGCAGCAGCGTGGCACGCAGCAGGCGCACTTCAAGCGGTGGTGCGGCCTGCGTCCACCACGGCGCCAGCGCCGCCTGCGCGTAGCCGTAGTAGCGTGGATCGGTTTCGCGCCGGGCGGTGGCAATGTGCTGGCGCGCGACGGCAGTGGCCAGCGCCACATCGTTGGGGCGGCTCGCCAGCTGGGCGCGCAGGGCCCGCAGTTCCTGCTGCGCGGGATCGGTACGGCGCGGCAGACGTTCGATTACCTCGCTGCCGCTGGCAGGGATGCGCGGCGCGGCGTGCGCGGCCTGCACGAACAGGGCGCAGGCGCATGCAGCGGCGAATGCGTTCAGGGTTGACATGGTTGTTCTCGGTGCGCGCGTCTTGCTGTTTTTATGAAGTACACCGGCCAGTGGTGGTCCCCTGGCCGGCTGGCTTGTTTAGCCGCCCACCGGCTCGGTGGTTTCCGGTTCGGTGACGCTGACCGTCGACACGTCTTGCGGCTCGGTGTCGTCCGGCGCATTCCCCACCAGGTTATTGACGCGGGTGTAGAAAGCGTCAAGGACCGGGGACGGCGCCGGTGGCGGCACCGTCGGACCATTGTCGTGCGAACTGCCGCCGCAGGCGCTGAGCAGCAGCGCAACGGCGATCAAACTGAGCTTGTTCATGGTGCTCTCCTCAAGTTGGTGGCGTGGCCGCTTACTGCTGCGGCGAACCCGGGATCGGCGACTTCAGATAAGGGAAGGCGGTGTCGATCATCTTTTCGTCGAGGAAGGCGCCGTCGGTGAAGCGCAGCGCGCCAGCGGGTGCATCGGTCGGCACACAGCCGATGCTCAGCGTGCACAGTTTGCCCATCACCACGCGCAGGGCGATGTCAACCACGTCGTCGCCCGGACGGCGGCCGTTCGGGAAGCCCGCCGCGTCGCCGTCAATCACGCCCAGGCGCTTTTGTGCGCCCGATGCGGTGACCGGCAGCGAGGTATTCAGACGCAGCATTTCAGCCGGGGTCACCGTCAAAGGCTTGTTCACGCCGGTCACGCCGGTCAGGAAGGCGGCGACCAGGTCGTTACGCGGGAAGTTGGTCGGGGCCTTGGCGCCCGCCGTGCCGTACAGGATTTCGATCAGGGCAGGCAGGGTCGGGTTGGTGACATAGTCGGCAAACTGGGCATCGGCCGATGGTTTGCTGTGGTTGAACTTGTCCTTGTCCTTGAGGCCAATGACCACTTCGTTCACCAGTGGCATGCCCAGGCGCGAGACCTGGGTCCATGCGCCGCCTTCACGCGATACGTCGGCGTCCGACTTTGGCGAGGGGTTCAACAGGCGGCCCTGGCGCATGCTGGCCGTGGTCCAGGCGCCGATGACCGGGTCGCTCACCGTGCTGCTCAGCAGGCAGGCGGTGGGCACTTCCATGCTCAGCGTGGTGACGTTCTTGCGGGCCAGATCATCACGGGCGTCGCTTTCTGCAGTTGGGCTGAACTCGACAGCCGGCGCCTTGATATTGATGAGGTCAAAGGTTTCACCCAGGTTGACCACGAACGGGTCCTTGCGCTGGCCGACGAACAGGCGGGCAGGGGTGGCGCAGCCGGGAATGTTCACGCTGTAGATGTGCTTGGCCGCATAGGCTTCATAGTTCGGGATCGATTTGGTGCCGATGTTGTCGAGCGGCTTGTCGAAGGTGGCGCTGCCGCCGGTGGCATTGGTCACGGCGCTGCGGTTGCCGGTGCGGCGGTCGCCACGGACCACATTGACAGTGAAGGTTTCGCGCACATTGGCACCGGCGGCGTTGGCCTCGGCAATGGCGCCGCCGTTGATCACCAGCGGGATCGATACTTTCTTGCCGCCCACCGTGAGCTGGGTGTCCTTGTTGGTATTCTTGAAGCGGAACTGGAAGCTGAGGTCTTCCTTCGCATCGCCGTTGTTGTCGATGTGGATCTCATACAGCGCGTCCGGATCCATCATGAAATAGTTTGGCCCGCCGTAGGCATCTTGCAGCGGCACATAGTTGGCGATCAGGGTCGTGAATTCGCTGCGGCCGGCCTGATAACTGCGGAACATATAGAAGTCGGTGGCATCAATCTTTGGATGCTTGGTGATGAAAGGCGCTTCGCGGTGGCTGGAGGCCATGGCTGCCGGCGCAAATGCGCAAGCCAGCAGGTTGGCTGCCACCAGAGCGCCGACTGTTGCCCGCAGTCTCAAATGTTTCATGTCGATCTCCTGTTTTTTGGGTTTGTTACACCGTTGTGTACAGGTTGATATACGTGGCAGTTCGGGCGCCGGATTCATTTAGTTTTAAATAATGTGGTAGCGTCTTTCCTATGACTACATCTCAAGAAACGTTCCTTGCAGCGAATATCATCAAGAACATTGGCCGTGGCAAAAAGGGCGCGCGCGATCTGACGCGCCCCGATGCGCGCGACCTGTACCGCGCCATGCTCGACGGCACAGTTTCCGATCTGGAACTGGGCGCGATCCTGCTGGCCATGCGCATCAAGGGCGAGTCGGTGGACGAGCTGGGCGGCTTCATGGATGCCGCCGAGGAATCGTTCCGGCTGATTCCCGGTGGCAGCGGCGCCTACGCGCCAGTCAGCATTCCGAGTTACAACGGTTCGCGCAAGATGGCCAATCTGACGCCACTGCTGGCGCTGCTGCTCGCGCGCGAAGGGGTGCCCGTTCTGGTCCACGGGGTGCTGAGCGATCCGGGACGGGTGACCACGGCCGAAATTTTTGCCGCCATGGGCATCGCGCCCTCGCACACGCCGCAAGATGCGGTGGCCGCCTTCGCCCGCACCGAGCCTTGCTTCATGGCCATTGAAACACTGGCCCCCAAGATGGCGCACCTGCTGTCGCTGCGGCGCATTCTGGGCGTACGCAGTTCAACCCATACCCTGGTCAAGATTTTGCAGCCATTCGCGGTGCCGGCCTTGCGCCTGGTGTCGTACACCCATCCGGAATACCTGGAAACCCTGGGCGAATACTTCCAGACGGCGGCGCCGGCCGAACGCGGCGACGCCTTTCTCATGCGCGGCACCGAGGGCGAGACGGTGGCCAACGCCAACCGCGCCCAGCAGATCGACTGGTTCCACCAGGGCCAGCGCACCTTGCTGGTGCAGCGCGACGCACCAACAGATGAACTTGCGCAATTGCCGGAGGGCCGAGACGCGCCCACCACGGCCGCCTGGATTGCCCGCGCCTTGCGGGGCGAAGTGCCGGTCCCGCGCGCCATTGCCGAGCAAGTGGCACAGTGTTTGCTAGTTTCAAAGGCATTACAGGCAAACGCAGGGGCGCATCATGGAGAGCAAGGGTAAAGTCATTCTGGTCGGCGCCGGTCCGGGCGACTCCGAACTGCTGACGCTCAAGGCAGTCAAAGCGATTGCCAGCGCCGATGTGGTGCTGGTGGACGACCTGGTCAATCCAGCGGTGCTGGCACATGCGTCGCCGTCTGCGCGCGTGGTCCCTGTTGGCAAGCGCGGCGGCTGCCGCTCCACGTCCCAGGCGTTCATTGAAAAGCTGATGGTGGCCGAGGCGCGCGCGGGCAACTGCGTGGTCCGGCTGAAAGGGGGCGATCCCTTCATCTTCGGGCGCGGTGGCGAGGAACGCGCCCATCTCATGGCCGAGGGCATTGTGGTCGAGGTCGTTAGTGGCATCAGCAGTGGCCTGGCCGCGCCTGCCTCGATCGGCGTGCCCCTGACCCACCGCGACTGGAGCTCGGGCGCCATTTTCGTGACCGGGCACGAGCGCGGGGACGAGGCCGGCAGCGCCCGCACGCCGGACTGGGCCTTGCTGGCACAGACCGGGCTCACGCTGGTTATCTATATGGGCGTGGCGCGCTGCCGCCAGATTCAAGCGGCCTTGCTGGCAGGTGGCAAGGCCGGCAGCACGCCGGTTGCCGTCATCCAGTCCGCCACCGGGTCTGGCCAGACCCAGCTCCTGACCACGCTCGAGACCCTGGCCGATGATCTGGCCATTGCCGGCCTGGGCAGTCCGAGCATTATCGTGGTCGGCGATGTGGTGCGCTGCGCCACGCTGGACAGTCTGGTGGGCGCCGGCCCCGCACCCGGGGCCCAGCGCCTGGAGGCGTGAAACCTGCCCGGGTGGCACGCCGCAGTTTACAATCACGTCTTTAGTGATTAGCGGAAATCGGCATTAGCCATGGCAAAACAATTTGATGTAGCGGTAATCGGCGCGGGCGCAGCCGGCATGATGTGTGCGGCCGTGGCCGCCCAGCGTGGCAAACGCGTGGTGCTGATCGACCATGCCGAGAAGCTGGCGGAAAAGATCCGCATCTCGGGCGGCGGACGCTGCAATTTCACCAACATCAACGCAGGGCCGGCCAATTTTCTGTCCGAGAATCCCCATTTCTGCAAGAGCGCGCTGTCGCGCTACACGCCGCAGGACTTCATCGCCTTGGTGAAAAAGCACCGCATCGCCTATCACGAAAAGCATCGCGGCCAGCTGTTCTGCAACGATTCGGCCGAACAGATCATCCAGATGCTCAAGGCCGAGTGCGCTGCGGGTGACGTCACCTGGCGCATGCCGTGCAAGGTGGAATCGCTGGAAAAGCTGGACGATGCCTTCTTCATCTCCACCGACAGCGGCGACATCGAGTGTGCCAGCGTGGTCATCGCCACCGGTGGCTTGTCGATCCCCAAGATCGGCGCGACCGACTTTGGCTACAACATTGCCACCGAGTTCGGCCTGAGCCTGGTTGAAACCCGTCCCGGCCTGGTGCCGCTGACCTTTGACGGACCGAGCTGGGAGGCCTTCGCGCCGCTGGCCGGCATCGCGCTCGAAGTGGAAGTCGAAACCGGGACGAATAAAGGGAAGGGCAACAAGCGCGGCCATTTCCGCGAAGACTTGCTGTTCACCCACCGCGGCCTGTCCGGCCCGGCCATCCTGCAAATTTCCAGCTACTGGCAGCCAGGCACCCCGATCATCATCAACCTGCTGCCTGAAATGGATGTGGCGCAGGAACTGATCGAAGGCAAGACCACCCTGAAGAAGCAATTGGGCAATGTGTTGTCGCAGTGGCTGCCAAGCCGCCTGGCGGAATGCCTGCTGGCCGCGAACGGGCTGGCCGCCGACGCCCGTCTGGCTGACATGCCCGACGCCAAGCTGCGCAAGCTGGGTGACGCGGTCAACCGCTGGGCCATCGTGCCGACCGGGTCCGAGGGCTACCGCAAGGCCGAAGTCACGCTGGGCGGCATCGATACGCGCGAACTGTCCCAGCAAACCATGATGGCAAACAAGGTGCCAGGCCTGTATTTCATCGGGGAAGCGGTGGATGTCACGGGCTGGCTGGGCGGGTATAACTTCCAGTGGGCATGGGCGTCTGGAGTTGCGGCTGGGCAATCTGTTTAAGCAGGGAAGTCATGTGGCGATGACGAAACAGGGGAGGGAAAAGCTTCCCTTGCTTGTCAAACGGTGCTATTATCTCGTTCTTCCCTAAATCTAACGGTTTAATTTTTTTACATGACCACTATTCGCCTTAAAGAAAACGAGCCGTTCGAAGTCGCAATGCGTCGCTTCAAGCGCACTATCGAAAAAACGGGTCTCCTGACCGAACTGCGCGCACGCGAGTTCTACGAGAAGCCAACGGCTGAGCGCAAGCGCAAGCTGGCAGCTGCCGTAAAGCGCCACTACAAGCGCATTCGCAGCCAGCAACTGCCTAAGAAATTATTCTAAGACTGTTTAGTCGAAACTGATCCGGTGACGGCGACCAGCCAGTCCGGGTCCGTATTGAAGGCCAGTCGCAGACCCGCTCCGGTTTACCGCAGCGGGTTTTGCTATTTATACCTACCAACGTGAGGATGCCATGGGCTTGAAACAACAAATCACCGAAGACATGAAAAATGCAATGCGCGCGAAAGAAGCGGGCAAGCTGGGCACGATCCGCCTGATCATCGCTGAGATCAAGCGCAAGGAAGTCGACGAGCGTATCGAGGTCACGGACGAACAGGCCCTGGCCATCGTCGAAAAAATGATCAAGCAGCGCAAGGATTCGATCAGCCAGTTTGAAGCAGGCGGTCGCCAGGATCTGGCCGACATTGAAAAGGCCGAGCTGGTCGTGCTCAATGCCTACATGCCTGCCGGCCTGTCCGAAGAGCAGATCGCGGCGGAAGTTGCCGCTGCCGTTGCCGCTTCGGGCGCTGCCGGTCCGCAGGACATGGGCAAGGTCATGGCCATCCTCAAGCCGAAAATGCCGAAGGGCACCGACATGGGCGCTGTCTCCGCCCTGATCAAGAAAGCCCTGACGGCTTGATTGACATCGTGCTCGCGCCGCCCTGGCGCGAGCACGCCAAGGTTCCGGCTTTACCTCACCGATATTGCGCCCCTGCGGTATAGTCTGGCCTGAGACAAGGACTGTTCGTTCAACGTGATTCCACAAACCTTCATTACCGATTTATTGAACCGGGTCGACATCGTCGACGTGGTCGGCAAGTACGTCCAGCTGAAAAAGGGCGGCGCCAATTACATGGGTCTGTGCCCCTTCCACAGCGAAAAATCCCCCAGTTTCACGGTCAGCCCGACCAAGCAGTTTTACCATTGCTTCGGCTGCGGCGCGCATGGCACCTCGATCGGTTTCCTGATCGAATACTCGGGCATGGGCTTTGTCGACGCGGTTAAAGATTTGGCCCAGAACGTGGGCATGGTCGTCCCCGATGCCGACGACAAAATCCCACCCTTGCAGCGCGCGCAGAACCAGGCCCAGGCCATGGCCCTGTCCGATGCCATGACTGCCGCCTGCGATTTCTACCGCGGCCAGTTGCGTGGCGCCACGAATGCGATTACCTACCTGAAAAACCGCGGCCTGACCGGCGAAGTGGCAGCCCGCTTCGGCATGGGTTATGCGCCTGCCGGCTGGGACAATCTGCGCTCGGTGTTCCCCGATTACGATGCGCTGGCGCTGGTCGAATCCGGCCTGGTGATCGACAAGGTGGACGAGGACGGCGGCAACAAGAAGCGCTACGACCGTTTCCGCGAACGCATCATGTTCCCGATCCGCAATACCAAAGGCCAGGTCATCGGCTTTGGCGGCCGCGTGCTCGATCAGGGCGAGCCGAAATACCTGAACTCGCCGGAAACGCCCTTGTTCCAGAAAGGCTACGAGCTGTACGGCCTGTTCGAGGCGCGCCAGGCCATCCGCGACAGCGGCTACGTGCTGGTAACGGAAGGCTATATGGACGTGGTGGCGCTGGCCCAGCTCGGCTTCCCGCAAGCGGTTGCCACCCTCGGTACGGCCTGCACCAGCACCCACGTGCAAAAGCTGCTGCGTCAGACCGACACGGTCATCTTCAGTTTCGACGGCGACCGGGCCGGGCGCAAAGCCGCGCGGCGCGCACTGGAAGCCTGCCTGCCGCAAGTGACGGACAACAAGACCATCAAGTTCCTGTTCTTGCCAACCGAACATGATCCGGACAGTTTCGTGCGTGAATTTGGCGCAGAAGCGTTTGAACAAGAAATTCACGAGGCCATGCCCCTGTCGCAATTCCTGTTGCGTGAAGTGTCAGGCGAGCATGACCTGTCGACCCCCGAAGGGCGGGCCCGGGTCCAGTTCGATGCCAAGCCCTTGCTCCAGGCCATGACGCCAACCTCCTTGCGCCTGCAGATCGTGCGTGGCCTGGCCAGCATGACCGAGTCGACCCCGGCTGAAATCGAGGGTTTGTTTGAACTTGCCAAGCCGGTAGCGGTCGCCCGCAAGGCGCCGCCGCGCCAGGGGCGGCCGGAACCGGTGGGCCTGGAACTGCAGATCTTGCGTCACCTGGTCGCCCATCCGCCGCTCAGCCTGGAGCTGGACGAGTCGGCCCTGGCCGCGTTCAACTTCTTTGGCGTCGAAGCGGCCGAACGCTTGTTGCAATTAGTGGCAGCTGGCCAGGCATTGGGACCGAACGGCGGCTTCGCCGCGTTGTCTCAGCATCTGAAGACGACGGGGTCGGAATACGACGATCTCATCGCCGAGATCGCCTCCGAGCCAGAGTCGGACTTCGACAGCGTCAAATTGTGGCTGTTCGGCGCTGTGAGGCAGATCAAACAAGACGCACTTAAACAGGAGTTGAGCCAGTTGTTTTCTTCTGGACTGACCTCAGATCAGATGGGAGTGCGGTACCGCGAAATCACCGCGGAGCAGGCCCGTTTATTGCGCGAAGACGAGGCGGATAAAACCCCGCGTTAGCAGCCAAAAACGGGGTCCGCACGAGGCCCGTTCGTGACTGGAAAAAGAATGTGTGCGTGCTATAATAAAACGCTAAGTGTTGTGTTTGAACTAATTTTTTCGTCGTTCGGTTTTGTTTTTTCTTTCTGTAAGTTAGGCTCTTGATCGGCGTGGCAACAAGGCGTCGGCGGCCAGGGCCAGCTTTGGTTGCGACGGCGCGGTGCGCGGTCGACGGCAAGCATTCGTTTGCCTCCCAACCACACACGGCCCTCGCCCCCAATCGCGGTTGCAATGCAGTAGACTATTGCCGTAATCGGCCAGGGACTGGCCGCTGCGGCAACAGTGCAGCAGCGCGGATCGTTCCTGCTAAGGTGATGTAAAGGTGTAAAAAGTGCAGCAGTGCCGGAAAGGCCAGTTTGGCTTCCGGGGACGTAGGGCCGAAAGGCCGGCAACAAAACTTTATCTTAATCCACCAAGAAGCTAGTCGTTGTGACATCGAAAGCGCCTGTGCCAATCAAGAAACCCGAATCTCAAGTGGCTGAGAAGCCAACGAAAATGTCTGCCAAGGCCGACAAAGCGCAAGACAAGGCCGAAGCACGCACTGCTGCGAGCAATCCGCCTGTCGTGAGCCAGACGACCGACGCCGCCACCCTGGCCGCGATCGACACGTCCGGCTACGTCCTGCCATCGGTCAAGGTGCCAGGCCGGCGCGGTCGCAAGCCAAAAGAATTCCAGCCAGAGAACGACGAAGTCGCCGCGCTGAACGCGGTCGAACGCGCCGAACTGAAGGCGGTCGACAAGGCCAAGGCCAAGGACCGCAAGGCCAAGGAAAAAGCCCTGCTGAAAGATGCGTTCTCCTCTGACACGGAAGCGAGCGAAGAAGAGCTCGAACGCCGTCGTCAGAAGCTGAAAACGCTGATCAAGTTCGGTAAAGAGCGCGGTTTCCTGACCTACGCCGAAATCAACGATCACCTGCCAGAAAACATCGTCGATCCGGAAGCGATCGAAGGCATTATCGGCACCTTCAACGACATGGGCATTGCCGTGTACGAGCACGCGCCCGATGCCGAGACGTTGCTGCTGTCCGACAATGTCGCCACTGTCACCAGCGACGACGAAGCCGAAGCCGCTGCCGAAGCTGCCTTGTCGACTGTCGATTCCGACTTTGGCCGCACCACCGATCCGGTCCGCATGTACATGCGCGAAATGGGTTCGGTCGAGCTGCTCACGCGCGAAGGCGAAATTGAAATCGCCAAGCGCATCGAAGACGGCCTGAAAGACATGATCCAGGCGATTTCCGCTTGCCCGGTCACGATCGCAGAAATCATTTCCGCCGCGATCCGCATTCAGAACGAAGAAATCAAGATCGACGAGATCGTCGACGGCATGGTCGACCCTGACGAAGGCGAAGAGCAAGTCGTCGCGGCCCAGGCTGAAGAAGACGAAGACGAAGAAGAGGGCGACGAAGACGAAGAAGTCGAGGAAGAAGAGAACAATGCGTCCGGCGCCGCTGGTTTCTCGGCCGAACAGCTCGAAGCCCTGAAGAACCAGGCGCTCGAGAAGTTCGAAGTCATCTCGGTGCAGTTCGACAAGATGCGCAAAGCCTTCGAAAAAGACGGCTACAACTCCAAAGCGTACGTCAAGGCCCAGGAAGCCATCTCCAACGAGCTGCTCGGCATTCGCTTCACCGCAAAAGTCGTCGAAAAGCTGTGCGACACCCTGCGCGGTCAGGTCGATGAAGTGCGCCATATCGAGAAGCAAATTCTGGACGTGGCCGTGAACAAGTGCGGCATGCCGCGCGCCCACTTCATCAAAGTCTTCCCGGGCAATGAAACGAATCTGCAATGGGTGGACGGTGAAGTCAACGCCGGCCACGCCTACTCCGCCATCCTCGGCCGCAACATTCCGACGATCAAAGAACTGCAGCAACGCCTGATCGACCTGCAAGCGCGCGTCGTGCTGCCGCTGCCGGACCTGCGCAACATCAACCGCCAGATGGCGGCCGGTGAAATGAAGGCGCGCAAGGCCAAGCGCGAAATGACCGAGGCGAACTTGCGTCTGGTAATTTCGATCGCCAAGAAATACACCAACCGTGGCTTGCAGTTCCTCGACCTGATCCAGGAAGGCAACATCGGTCTGATGAAGGCCGTGGACAAATTCGAATACCGCCGCGGCTACAAATTCTCGACCTATGCAACGTGGTGGATTCGCCAGGCGATCACGCGTTCGATCGCCGACCAGGCGCGCACCATCCGGATTCCGGTGCACATGATCGAGACCATCAACAAGATGAACCGCATCTCGCGCCAGATCTTGCAGGAAACGGGTGCGGAGCCGGACCCGGCGACGCTCGCGATCAAGATGGAAATGCCGGAAGATAAGATCCGGAAAATCATGAAGATCGCGAAAGAGCCGATCTCGATGGAAACGCCGATTGGCGACGATGACGATTCCCACCTGGGCGACTTCATCGAAGACAACAACACGCTGGCGCCGTCGGATGCCGCCTTGCACGCTTCGATGCGTGGCGTGGTCAAGGATGTGCTGGACTCGCTGACCCCGCGCGAAGCGAAGGTGCTGCGCATGCGCTTCGGCATCGAAATGTCGACCGACCACACG
>DASWMN010000265.1:0-25309 GCA_036399735.1 Telluria sp.
AGTTATGCCTGATGACCATAGTAACTCGGTACCACCCCTTCCCATCCCGAACAGGACCGTGAAACGAGATTACGCCGATGATAGTGCTGCAACCAGTGTGAAAGTAGGTTATCGTCAGGCTAGTTATAAGAGAAAAACCCCGAGCAGAAATGCTTGGGGTTTTTTTTCGTCCGGCGATTCACCTTATGCTAACTTAAGACTATGCCAAAGAACCTCCTGCGTGTTATCCCAATTCTGCTGGTGATCCTGCTGTATGGTGCCGTGGCGGGTCCCGAGTGGCTGCGCGACCGTGCCTTGCAAAAGAGTCTGGAGCCCCAGTACCTGGCAATTTGCGAAGGCGAACCGCTGAAAACCATCGAGCGGCGCAACCGGGCCATGGAAGATGGCTACATGGTCAACCGGCTGCACGACTGCATCGAAAAGACCTCATTCCGCCAAGTGGCCGAAGCCAGGGCGAAACACGAAGCCGCGCACACGCCGGATGCAGTGGCCGAAGCGGCCCGGCTGGACGCCGCACGCCTTGCCGCGGCCGCCCGGGAAAGGGAGACAGCGGAACTGCAGGCGATCGCCGCACAATTGCAGGCGCCAAAACCGCCCAGCGACGAGCCGCCCCAGATCCCTTTCCGCAAGCTCGACGCGAATACGGCCAGCGAAGCCGACTTGGCCAACGCATTCGGACTCGATGCAAATATCGCTGCCGATATGGTGCACGAACGCGCCCGGAAAAAATTCGCGGATTGGGAAGATCTGATTGCCCGCGTCACTGCATTTGGCGCGGCGCGCACTGCCATGTTTGCCACCCTTGGCGGCCTGAATGTGAATGGACTTCCCCTGCCGGGCGGGCCGCCGGATGCCGGCATGGTGGCCCTTGCACGCGAGTCACTCAGAAAATCGCAGCCTTAATCCGCGTAGAAATAGAAACGCCCCGGCGTTGTGCCGGGGCGTTCTGCTTATTGCGGCTTGTAAGACACTTTCAGGTTATAGGTCGATGCCTTGTAACCTTTCAGCAGCACGTACACGTCGCCATTTGCCGTCATGTTGACGGTGCAAGTTTCGGTGCTGGTGGCGCCATCCGACTTGCAGGTGTAAGTGGAGGTGGTTGGAACCGCCGCCTTGCGCACATATAGATCCGTGTCGCCAGTGCCAGTGGTGTCGGCGCGCAAACTGCCTACCCCGACCTTGAATGGACCGAAGGACTTGGTCTGCCCCACCGTCAGCGAACCGCTGAAGTTCTCCACCCGGTCCGCCGCACCCGGTCCATCGCTGCCCAGCTCGATCAGATACGCCGCTGCAAGCCTGGCGAATTTGAGCGCGTGCGCAGCCTGGTTGCCGGAATTGGCATAGGTATCGTTGGCTGTGTGGATGTAGGGATTGTCATCCCCGTCCAGCGTCTCGAACGGGAACGAGGCCGGATAGCCCTGGTTATACCAGGACGCGTGGTCGGAACAGGCATACCCGCACTTCGAATAGCCGACCGTCACGCCAGGCATGTAGGCCGTCACCAGCTTTGCCAGGAAGTCGTTCTGCAGGCTATCGGTGTAGTCGGTATAGATCCAGATGTCCGCCGGCGAACCCTTGTAGTTGGTCATGTCCAGTTGCATCGAGCCGACCACGTTGACGTTCCTGGCCTTGAAGTCCTGGGCAATTGCCGCCGATCCGCGCAAGCCAACTTCCTCGGCCGCGTAGCCCATGAACTTGATGGTGCGGCGCGGCTTGTAGCCGCTGGCAATGATCGCGCGCAGGGCTTCGGTCATGCTGGCGATGCCGGAAGCATCGTCATCGGCGCCCGGTGCGCGTCCGGTTTCGGACGTGTTCGACGCGTTGATCGAATCGAGGTGGCCGCCGACGACCAGCACTTCGCTGGCATTGTCGGTGCCATTGATGGTCAGGATCACGGACTTCTGGTTGTAGCCGCTGTGTGTCACCTGAGCCACCGAGATATCGCTGCGACCGGTTGCCATGCCGGCCCACTTGGTCTTGAGCCAGTTTGACGCGTCGCTGCCGCCGGTGGTCTTGTAATAGCGGTTCACGAACGACGACAAATCGTTGATGGTAGTGGTGATATTACTGGCTTGCATCTGCGACAGCACGCCCGGGACCACTGCCTGGTTGTCGATCACATACGACGGCCGGCTGAGCAAGGCAGTGGCCAGCGGCGCCGGCGTGGACAGGGCGCGTTTGCCCTCGGCCTCGCTGGCATGGAACATGTAGCCGCCGCAGCGCTTGAGCTCCTTGTGCACGGCCTCGCTCAACGAAGCGAGCTCCGCCTCATCGACCTGGACCAGGTGCACGCGCTCCGTGAATGCCATCTTGGCGCCGGCTTCATTGGTGCGCAGAACTTTGCTTTCGCGGGCGACGAGCTTCGGCGCCGCTTTCTGCAAATGCTGGAAGGCCGCGTCACCGACCGTGATCCAGGTTTTATTTCCATCAGCCATGGCCGGCAGCGTGGTGAACAGGCCAGCCAGCATGACTGCCAGCATGGCCGGCAGCGCGCGGCCTGGTAGAGGACGCATCTGATTTCTCATGATTCTTCCTTTGCGTTGGGTTGTCGGCTTACTGCGGGTTGTAGGTCACCTTCAGCGTATAAGTCGATGCCGTGTAGCCCTTCAACAGGACGTACACATCGCCATTCGCCGTCATGGTCACCGAGCAGCTTTCGGTGCTGGTCGCGCCATCGGATTTGCAGGTGTAGCTGGACGTGGTTGGCACGGACGTTTTGCGCACGTACAGATCGGTGTCGCCGGTGCCGGTGGTTTCGGCCTTGAAGCTGCCGCCATTGATCACCTTGAACGGACCGAAGGATTTGGTCGCGCTGCGTGCCAGCGAACCGCTAAAGCTTTCCACCCGCGGTAGATTGGTGGTGCTCGCACCATCGCTGCCCAGTTCGATCGCGAACGAAGCGGCCAGCTTGGCGAACTTGAGCGCGTGCGTCGCCTGGTTACCGGAGTTGGCGTAGGTGTCGTTGGCCGTGTGGATGTACGGGTTGTCAGCAGAGAATGAGGACTCGAAGGGCATCGAGGTCGCATAGCCTTGTGCATTCCACGAGGCGTGGTCGGAGCAGCCATAGCCGCAGCGGTCATAGCCAATGGTCAGCCCTGGCTGGTAAGTCGTGATCAGCTTGGCGACAAAATCGCTCTGCAGAGTGTCGGTGTAATCGGTGAACAGGTAAATGTCATTCGCCGCGCCCTTGTAGTTGGTCATGTCGAGCTGCATCACGCCGACCACGTTGACGTTATTGGCCTTGAAGTTCTTGGCGATGTCGGCCGAACCGCGCAGGCCAACTTCCTCCGCGGCATAGCCCATGAACTTGATGGTGCGGCGCGGCTTGTAGCCGCTGGCAATGATGGCGCGGATCGCTTCCGTCATGCTGGCAATGCCCGAGGCATCATCGTCGGCGCCGGGCGCGCGTCCGGTTTCACTGGTGTTCGAGCCATTGATCGAATCGAGGTGGCCGCCCAGCACCACCACTTCGGCCGCGTTGTCGGTGCCGTTGATGGTCAAGATCACGGACTTCTGGTTGTAGCCGGTGTGCGCGAACTGGGCGACCGAAATGTCGCTGCGGCCCGCTGCCAGACTGGTCCAGGTGGTCTTCAGCCAGTTCGATGCGTCACTGCCGCCGGTGGTGGTGTAGTAGCGGTTGACGAAGGAAGACAGGTCATTGATCGTGGTGGTGATATTGCTGGCCTGCATTTGCGACAGGACTGGCGTCACCGTTGCAGCATTGTCGAGCACGTACGATGGACGGCTTGCCATCGGCGTTGCCAGCGTGGCCGCTTTGACCAGGGCGCGCTGCCCTTCTGCCTCGCTAGCGTGGAAGACAAAGCCGCCGCAGCGCTTGAGCTCGTGGTGGACCGCCTCGCTCAACTGTGCCAGCTGGGCCGCGTCGACGGCAACCAGGTGCACTGTTTCCGCGACCGCAACCTTGGAGCGGGCATCGCTGGACCGCAACACCTTGCTCTCCTTGGCGATCACCTGCGGCGCCACCTTCTGCAAATGCGCGAAGGCAGTGTCGCCCACGGTAATCCAGGTTTTTGCTGCTTGCGCTGATGCATTGGCGCTGGCGAACACACCGGCCAGCAAGACGGCGAGCACGGCCGGCACCGTGCGATCGAAATGACGCTTCTGATTCTGCATTGAATTTTCCTTTTTGTTAGAAGGGCTGTTCGCCCTGTTGCAAAGCGGAAATCGAGCCGGTGAGCCCGGTGCCGCTCATCCAATAAGCAAAGCAGCCCGGATGGCTGCAAGGGTCGGATACGGGGAAGCGCTGGATGCAAATGTGAAAAGCAACCTTAAAAAAATACTATCACGCAAAATGCATGGCACGATCACTGTGTCTGATTAGACCGACAGTCTCATTTTTAACAAAATCAAGGACTTAGGGAACTTTCGTGGCTCAATGGCATGGCACGATGCTAGGGGGAATCCGTTCCCAGTTCGACCAACCAGGCTGCCGCAAGCTGCGCAAACTTGAGTCCGTGCGCAGCCTGGTTGCCGGAATTGGCATAGGTATCGAGCTTGGTATGAATGTGCGGATTATCCTCGCCGATCTGTGCTTCGAACGGCATGGATGCCGTATAGCCGAGTGCGTTCCAGGCAGCATGATCGGAGCAGGCATAGCCACATTTATCGCGCCCGACCGTCAGGGTCGGCAGGTAGGCCGCCACCAGCTTTTCGAGAAAGGCGTTCTGGTCCTTGTCGGTGTAGTCGCTGATCAGGTAAATGTCCCTGGCCGAGCCCCGGTAGTTGATCATGTCGAGCTGCAAAACCCCAGCCACATCGACTGCGTTCTTGCGAAAATCGCGCGCCAGATCCTGGGACCCGCGCAGCCCGACTTCTTCCGCCGCGTAGGCGATCAGCTTGATGGTGCGGCGTGGCCGGTAGTCGCCCGCTGCGAGCACACGCAGCACTTCCGTCAGGCCGGCAACGCCAGACGCGTCATCGTCTGCGCCAGGGGCCGCGTCGCTGCGCTTGCGGATGTTGATCGAGTCCAGATGCGCGCCCAGCACCAGCACCTGGGCCGCAAGGTCGCTGCCGGCGATGGTGGCGATGACGGAGCGCTGGGCATAGCCTGCATGCGAGAACTGCGTGACGACGATGCCGGAATGGGCCGCGCTGAGCGCGCCCCAGTGCGTGTTGAGCCAGTCGGAGGCGTCAGCCCCGGTCTTGCTGCTGTAGTAGCGGTTGGCAAAGCTGGACAGCTGCGTGATGGTGTGCGCCAGCTTCTGTTCATCCATCTGCGCCAGCAGTGGCGTCACGCGCGCCTGGTTGGCCAGCACATAGCGCGGACGGGTCGCCTGCGGCGCCACGCGGATACGTTCCGCGTCCAGCGCCTTGCGCGCGTCGGCCTCGCTTGCATGCAGCATGAAGCCGCCGCAATGACGCAGGCGACGGTGCAGGGTGCTGGCGATCTTGTCGATGTCGCGCGCGGGCACTTCGAGCAGGTAGAGATTTTCCGCCGCGTCGCGTTCGCTCTGCTGCACCTGCCGGTTGCCCCGGATCGTAAGGCGGTGACCTTGCTGCTTGAGTTGCAGGTAGGCCGCTTCGCCCACCGTCACCCAGCCGGACTGCGCGGCGGCTGCCGCGCTGCTGGCCATCAGAACTACCGCTGCCAAGTTGTGCCGGTCCATGTCGCCTCCCGTGTCGAGGAAAAAAGCTTACTCCTGCACGGATGAGTTCGGCTCAGTCCGGACCGCAGCAAATTTGCGGAAAATCAAACCTTGTGGCGTATAGTCGGCGGAATGCGCAAACATGATGACTATATCCAGAACAACGGCTTGGGGCCGATCAAGGTGGCGGTCACACGGCACCTGATTCAAACGCCAGCCGGCCTGAACGTGCCATACGAGGGCCGAGATCCACAAGTGGCCGCTGCCTTTCCCCATGGATTTCCGCCGTCCTACGGCTCCGGGCTGGCATGCAAGGGCCTGGCTGCAGATGGCGGCGTGGAACTGTACTGCCTGACCGACCGCGGACCGAATGGCGATGGCCCCGCAGTCGCGTTAGCGGGCCAGAAAAAAGTGGAAAGCAAGATCTTCCCGGCACCCAGCTTCACGCCGGCGGTGGGCGTTCTGCACGTCACGGATCAGGGCGCCGTGCTCATCGCCAGCATGCCGCTCAAAACGCCCGACGGTGCCTTCGCCTCCGGTTTGCCGCTACCGCATGGCGCGCCCGGCAGTTCCGATGAGGTGCCCCTGCCCGACGACCTGAACTTTGACGCCGCCAAAGCCACGCTGTTCAGCGTGCACGGCATCGACAGCGAAGCGCTCGCCTTCGATCCGACCGGCAAGGTGCTGTGGATTACCGATGAATACGGCCCCTTCCTGCTCAAGGTCGATCCGGGCACGGGCATGGTGTTAGCGCGTTACGGGCCCGGAACCGGTTTGCCTGCCGTGCTCGCCAAACGCCGTCCCAACCGCGGCATGGAGGGTATGACCTTCGACCCGTCCACTTCGCTCGTACACGCCTTTCTGCAAAGTCCTCTGAGTGACGGCAAGGCGCCTTACGCCCTGACCGGCAGCGATGAAAAGGTCGAGCGCTACGCCGCCTTCCTGCGCTGGATCGTCTTCGATCCTGCCACGCAAAGCACCGTCAGGTCGCTGGCCTATCCGCTCGAGCACGCAGCGTTTGCCAAAGGCCGCACCGGCAATGCCAAGCTGGGCGACATGGTCGCGCTGGGGGACGGAAAATTCATCGTCATCGAACAGGGCGAGGGCGCCGATGGCAGCATGTTCAATCATCTGATGCTGGTCGATACCGAGGGCGCGAGCGATATCACGCTGCACGGCAGCGAGCTTGAACGCAGCAGCATGCACGGCAAAGCGGTCGACGGCGCGGACTGGCAAGCGATCAAGCCGCTGCGCAAAACCTTGCTGCTCGACCTGCGCCAGATTGGCTGGCGGGCGGAAAAGGCCGAGGGCCTGGCCCTGGTCGACGCGCACACGCTGGCAATGAGCAACGACAACGACTTCGGCATGAAAACGCGCCTGTTCGATACCGATGGCAAGGCGCGTCGGGGTGCGGACGTTACGGCGGTCACGGTCGATACGACAGGGGCCATTACCGACGGCGCCCGCGCGGGCGACACGATCAGGGTCAGTCCGGGCGACCTGCAGGAGCGCTCGCTGATGCTGTGGCTGCTGCGCTTTGACGTCGCGCTCGCAGCGCTTTCATCAGAATGATTTGGCCGCGCGCAGCAGCAGGAAGTTCACACCGCTGTTGGGCTTCTTGATGCCGCCGTTTGAAAAGTGGGCAACGCTCAGGCCGGCGTCCCAGCCATTGCGGAAGACGTAGCCAAATCCGAGCTGATCGCCAAACTGGTAGTGGGTCGAGAGTTTGTTGCTGTCGTTGTCGTACAGCTTGGACAGCAGGTGCAGGCCGATGCCACCTTCCAGATACCAGCCCCTGCCGTCATCGGCGCGCAGGCGGAACATGGGCGTGAGGCCAATGCTGGTAATGTTCTGGCGCTGGCCTTCGATGTTTTGATACGCGTCGCCGCGCCATTGCGCGAGCGATGCATCCCAATAGCCGGACACATGGGTACCATTCGACTCGAACCAGCGTTTCTCCCAGTTCGATTGCAGGCTCAGCCTGAGCATGGCGACTTCCGGGCCGCGCCCATATTCCAGGGAAGCGCCGTCGATGCCGGCAGCAGAGGCGGAGGCGGAGCACAATGTCATCCATGCGGCAAGCGCGTGCAGGCGTGTTAATCGCATAGGCTTCCTCGTAAAAATTTTGCGTGATAAATTAGTGTTCAATTACATTGTAGCGAGCTTCAAAAAATATGACCGCACAAAAGACAGACAGCCCGCCAGCGCTGGCGTTCCTCGGAATCGGCCTGATGGGCCAGCCGATGTGTTTACGATTGCTTGAGGCCGGTTTCCGTGTGCGCGCCTTCAATCGCACCTATGCCAAGGCCGAGGCGCTGTGCGCCCACGGCGCCAGCGCGCATGCCAGTGTGGCCGAGGCCGTGGGCGGCGCCACGGTGGTGATTTCGATGCTCGAGTCCGGGGCCGTGGTCGACGCTGTGATGCAGCAGGCCTTGCCTGCGCTGGCGCGCGGCGCTTTGTGGATCGACATGAGTTCGACCCAGCATGGCGAAGCGCTGGCCTTCCACGCCCGACTGCAGGCACAGGGCTGCAGCTTTATCGACGCGCCTGTCTCTGGCGGGGTGGCGGGCGCCCAGGCCGGGACGCTGGCCATCATGGCCGGCGCGTCCGTCAGCGATTTTGCCCGTGCCGAGGCTTTGCTGGGCGCGCTGGGGCGGCCCACCCTGGTTGGCCCGGCGGGCAGTGGCCAGGTCGCCAAACTGTGCAATCAATTGATTGTCGGCGGCACCCTGAATATCGTGGCGGAGGCGCTGTTGCTGGCGCAGGCGGCAGGTGCCGACCCGGCCGCCGTGCGCGCTGCCATCCGTGGTGGGTTCGCCGAAAGCCGGATCCTGGAGATGCACGGCCAGCGCATGCTCGACCGTAATTTTGTGCCGGGCGGGCAGGTGAAAAGCCAGTTGAAAGATTTGCGCAATGTGCTGGTCGCCGCCGCCGATGCCGGGCTGGTGCTGCCGGTCACCGCGCTGGTGACGGATGCCTACGCCAGCATCGCGGCGCAACATCCGCACGCGGACCATGCGGCCGCCTTGCTGGCGCTGGAACTGCGCAATCCGGGGCAACGCCTGGGCGCGGGCCCGGACCAGTTGCCGCCGGATTGAAGCTTCACGCCAGCGGCAAACTCATTTCGGCCAGCCGTACCCAGTAACTGGCGCCGATCGGCAGCAGGCTGTCGTTGAAGTCATAGCTGGCATTGTGCAGCTGGCAGGGGCCAAGGCCATGGCCACCGTCGCGGTGGTCGCCTTCGCCATTGCCGATGAAGACATAGCAGCCCGGCTTCTCTTGCAGCATGTAGGCGAAATCCTCCGCGCCCATGGTCGGTTCGGTATTGTCGTCTACCTTGTCGGCGCCGGCCACGGCCTTCATGGCTTCGATCGCGAACGCGGTTTCCTTCGGATGATTGATCAGCGGCGGGTAGTTGCGCTTGAACGTGAAGTCGACCGTGGCGCGGAAGCCTGCTGCGGTACTGGCGGCAATTTCTTCCATGCGGCTTTCGATCAGGTCCAGCACCTCGGTGGTGAAGGTGCGCACGGTGCCGATCAGAACCGCCTCGTCGGGAATCACATTCGTGGCGCTGCCTGCATGAATTTGCGTGATCGACAGCACAGCCGTGTCGAGCGGATTCTTTTCGCGCGAAATGATGGTTTGCCAGGCCTGGGCGATCTGCACCGCCACCATCACCGGGTCGATGCTGCGGTGCGGTTGGGCGGCATGCCCGCCCTTGCCCTTGACCACCACGCGGAACTCATTACTGGACGCCATCATCGGCCCTGCCACCACGCCGAAGCTGCCCATCTCCAGGCCCGGCCAGTTGTGCATGCCGTACACCGCGTCCATCGGGAACTGGGTGAACAGGCCGTCGTCCATCATGCGGCGCGCGCCGCCGCCGCCTTCTTCGGCTGGCTGGAAGATCAGATACACGGTGCCGTCAAAGTTGCGGTTGGTGGCCAGGTGGTGCGCCGCGCCCAGCAGCATGGCCGTGTGTCCGTCGTGGCCGCAGGCGTGCATCTTGCCCGGATGGCGAGAGGTATGTTCAAAATGATTGATTTCTTGCATCGGCAGCGCATCCATGTCGGCGCGCAGGCCGATTGCGCGCTTCGAACTGCCGTTCTTGATGATGCCGACCACGCCGGTCAGGCCCAGCCCGCGCACGATGGGAATGCCCCATTCGGTCAGGCGGGCGGCCACCACATCGGCGGTGCGTTGTTCTTCGTAACAGAGTTCCGGATGGGCGTGCAGATCGCGGCGGATCTGCTGCAGTTCGGACTGGAAGGCGATGATGGGTTCAACGAGTTTCATGATTTCTCCACTGCGAATGTCGTATTCGACTTTCATATTCTTATGTTAATCCAAACGCAGGGGCATTGTAGCCGCTCTGACATTTCCGCAGGGGCCGCCGATCCTCCGCCCCGGAATCGTTTACAGTAACGTCTTCGACCTTTGTTTTCCTGGATTTCCCCATGACGACCACCCAAGTTCGGGCCACCTGCCCGCACGACTGCCCCGACACCTGCGCCCTGCTCATTACCGTGGAGGACGGCGTTGCGACCGAGGTCAAGGGCGATCCGGACCATCCCACCACCGCCGGCGTGCTGTGCACCAAGGTATCGCGCTACACCGAGCGTACTTACCACCCGGACCGGCTGCTGTATCCAATGCGCCGCGTGGGCAAGAAGGGCGAAGGCAAATTCGAACGCATCAGCTGGGACCAGGCCATCGGCGAGATTGCCACCCGTCTGACGGCTATTGCCGCAAAGAATCCTCAAGCGATTTTGCCTTACAGCTACGCGGGCACCATGGGCCTGGTGCAGGGCGAATCAATCTCGGCGCGCTTTTTCCACCATCTGGGCGCTTCCCTGCTGGACCGGACCATTTGCGCCACCGCCGGCTTTACCGGCTATAAATACACGATCGGCGCCACCATCGGCACCGACCTGGAGCAATTCCAGAATTCCAAGCTGATCATCATCTGGGGCGGCAACCCGATTGCGTCCAATCTGCACTTCTGGATGCGTGCCCAGGAGGCCAAGCGCAACGGCGCGAAGCTGATCGCGATCGATCCCTATCGTTCCCTGACGGCTGAGAAATGCCACCAGCACATCGCTTTGCTGCCGGGCACGGACGCGGCGCTGGCGCTGGGCCTGATGCACGTGCTCATCCGCGAGAATCTGGTCGACCAAGATTACATTGCCAACTACACCATCGGCTACGAGCAGCTCAAGCAGCGCGCCGCCGAATGGACGCCTGAGCGCACCGCAGAAACCTGCGGCATCAGCGTCGATGAAGTGTTGAACCTGGCGCGCGAATACGGCGAGATGGCGCGCCGCGGCGAACCGGTTGCGATCCGCACCAACTACGGCGTGCAGCGGGTGGCGGGCGGCGGCATGGCCGTACGCAACATCACCTGCCTGCCGGCGCTGGTGGGCGCCTGGCGCCACCCTGCCGGCGGGGTGCAGCTGTCGTCCTCGGGCTCGTTCCCGGTCAATAATGCTGCGCTGCAACGCCCGGATCTGCTTAAAAACGGCGCACGCACCATCAACATGACCACCATCGGCGACGACCTGCTCAAGCCGGCGTCGCCCGAGTTCGGCCCGCAGATCGAAGCGCTGATCGTCTACAACTCGAACCCGGTGGCGATTGCCCCGGATTCGCCCAAGGTCATGCAGGGCTTCGCCCGCGAAGACCTGTTCACCGTGGTGCTCGAGCATTTCCAGACCGACACCGCCGACTACGCCGATATTGTGCTGCCCGCCACCACCCAGCTTGAACACGTGGACGCCCACAAAGCCTATGGCCACTTGTACATGATGGCCAACAACGCGGCCATCGCACCGCTGGGCGAGGCCAAACCGAACACCGAAATCTTCCGCCTGATTGCCGCGCGCATGGGCTTTACCGATCCGATTTTCCAGGAAAGCGACGACCAGATCGCGGCCCAGGCCTTCGACCGCCGCGATGCGCGGGCAATCAATGTCGATTGGGAATCATTGAAACGCAAGGGCTGGCAAAAGCTGGCCATGCCGGATGCGCCGTTTGCCAAGGGCGGTTTCCCCACGCCGTCCGGCAAATGCGAGTTTTATTCCGCCAGCATGCTGAAAGATGGCCTCGATCCGTTGCCAACGCACATCCCACCTTACGAATCGGTTGCCAGCAATCCCGTATTGGCCGCAAAATACCCACTGGCAATGATCTCGCCGCCGGCGCGCAACTTCCTGAACTCCAGCTTTGTCAATGTGACCAGCCTGCGTTCAACGGAAGGCGAGCCGCGGCTCGATATCCATCCGGACGACTGCGCCACGCGTGGTATTGTCGATGGCGAAATGGTCCGCATTTTCAATGACCGCGGCACGTTTGTGTGCAAGGCGCGGGTCACCACCAAGGCACGCGCCGGACTCGTGGTCGGACTGTCGGTCTGGTGGAAGAAGCTGGCTAGCGACGGCAAGAACGCCAACGAGGTGACCAGCCAGGCGCTCACCGACATGGGACGGGCGCCCACGTTTTACGATACGCTGGTGCAGGTAGAAAAACTGCACGCATAAGAAGGAGCAACACATGAAGGTCAGCCGCGCCGCCAAACATTTAATGCTGGCGCTGGCGGCGGCCGGCATGCTTGCCAGTTGTTCTAGCCTTAATTACTACGCCCAGGCCGCCCACGGCCAGTTGTCGCTGCTAAACGATGCCCGCCCGATCGAAGACTGGCTGAGCGACGAACACACTGACGCCAAACTCAAGCTGCGCCTGGCCACCGCGCGCCAGATCCGCACCTTCGCCGTGCAGCAACTTGGCCTGCCCGACAACAAGAGCTACCGTAACTACGCGTCGCTCAAACGCCCCTTCGTGCTGTGGAACGTGGTCGCCGCGCCCGAGCTGTCGCTCAAGCCGGTGCAGTGGTGCTTCCCGGTGGCCGGCTGCGTCAGCTACAAGGGCTACTACAGCAAGGACGAGGCGGTGGCCTTCGCGCGCTCGCTGCGCCAGGAGGGCATGGACGTCCAGGTCGGGGGCGTGCCCGCGTATTCGACCCTGGGCTGGTTCAACGATCCGCTGGTGTCGACCTTTATCAATTATCCCGATGCCGAGCTGGCGCGCCTGCTGTTCCACGAGTTGTCGCATCAGATGGTGTATGTGCAGGGCGATACGCAGTTCAATGAATCCTTCGCCAGTGCGGTGGAAGAGGCCGGTGTCGAACGCTGGCTGGCCGAGTTCGGCAATCCGGCCATGCACGACAATTTTCTGCGTTTTTCAGCACGCAAGCAGCAGTTCCTGAGCTTGCTGATGGATTGCCGGCGCGAGCTCGAGCGCGTGTACGCATCGTCCGTGCCGGACGCGCAGAAGCGGGCCGCCAAGGCGCGCCTGTTCCAGAAGCTGCAGGACGACTACCAGGTGCTGAAAACCAGCTGGGGCGGCTACGCGGGCTATGACCGCTTCTTCGCCGAACCGCTCTCGAATGCGCATCTGGCTGCCGTGGCCGCGTATAACGATTTCATTCCCGCCTTCCGGGTTCTGCTGGCGCGCGAAAAGTCCTTCCCCAAGTTTTACGCGGCTGCCCGCGCCTTGGCCGAGCTCGACAAGGATGAACGGCACCTTCGCCTGCAAGCCCTTGCCGCCACGGCGGCTGTTGTTGCCGGGACGCATCAATGACATTCCGATAGAGGCCTTGCTCAAATACCAGCAAAACCTCTTGCATCCCAAGCTTCTGCCCGATAGCATCACAAGAGGTGTTATAAAGCGCACGCTCGGTCTTTTTTGGTGCGAAAAATAAATACTTGACTGGCAAAAGCCAGATCCAATAACGATAATGATAGAGACAGAGGGCACACGATGGACAAAATTTGGCTGAAATCGTATCCACCAAACATGCCGGCGGAGATCGATCCCGACCAGTACGGCTCACTCGTCCAGCTGCTGGAAGAGTCCTTCACCAAATTTGCGGACCGCAATGCGTACGTTTGCATGGACAAGTTCCTCACTTACAAGGAACTGGATATTTACTCGAAGCAGATGGCAGCCTGGCTGCAAAGCCGCGGCCTGAAAAAAGGCGCCCGCGTCGCCGTCATGATGCCCAATGTGCTGCAGTATCCGATCGCCATCGCCGCCATCCTGCGGGCCGGCTTCACGGTCGTCAATGTCAATCCGCTTTACACCCCGCGCGAACTCGAACACCAGCTCAATGATTCGGGCAGCGAAGCGATCATTGTTCTCGAAAACTTTGCCACCACCCTGGAACAGGTTCTGACCAAGACCAGCGTCAAGCACATCGTCGTGGCCAACATGGGCGAAATGCTGGGCGGCCTGAAAGGCGTGATCGTCAACTTCGTGGTCCGCAACGTCAAGAAACTCGTCCCGCCGTTTTCGCTGCCAAACGCGGTGCGCTTCAAGGATGTGCTGGCCATGGGCACGCGCATGACCTTCACCCCGGTCAAGGCCAGCGCCACCGACGTCGCCTTCCTCCAGTACACGGGCGGCACCACGGGCGTGTCCAAGGGCGCCACGCTCACGCACCGCAACGTGATCGCCAACGTGCTGCAGAGCGAAGCCTGGTCGCAGCCGGCCATGGCGCAGGCGCCGCACGTGGACCAGATCACCATCGTGTGCGCACTGCCGCTGTACCACATCTTCGCGCTGACCGCGTGCGCCATGTGGGGCACCCGCGTGGGCGCGCTGAACATCCTGATTCCGAATCCGCGCGATATCGGCGGCTTCATCAAGGAACTGGCCAAGTACAAGATCAACATGCTGCCGGCAGTGAACACCCTGTACAACGCGCTGCTCAACCATCCGGACATCGCCAGCGTCGATTTCTCGGGCCTGAAGATCTCCAACGGCGGCGGCATGGCCGTGCAGCAGGCGGTCAACGACAAGTGGAAAGCGCGCACCGGCACCTGCATCATCGAAGGCTACGGCTTGTCCGAAACCTCGCCAGTGGCCACCTGCAACCGCGCCGATCTGACCGAGTTCTCGGGCACCATCGGCCTGCCGGTACCATCGACCGACATCGCCATTCTCGATGACGACGGCAATCCGGTCGCCCTGGGCGAATCCGGCGAGATCGCCATCCGCGGCCCGCAAGTGATGGCCGGCTACTGGAACCGTCCGGACGAAACCGCCAAGGTCATGACGCCGGATGGCTTCTTCAAGTCCGGCGACGTCGGCATCATGGATGCCAACGGCTACGTCAAGATCGTCGACCGCAAAAAAGACATGATCCTGGTCTCGGGCTTTAACGTCTATCCGAATGAACTGGAAGGCGTGATTGCGCTGCATCCGGGCGTGCTGGAGTGCGCCGTGATCGGCGTGCCGGACGAGCACTCGGGCGAAGCGGTCAAGGTGTTCGTGGTGCGCAAGGATCCGAACCTGACCAGCGAACAGCTGATGGACTACTGCAAGCAGCAATTCACCGGCTACAAAAAACCGAAGTACATCGAGTTCCGCACCGAACTGCCGAAAACGAACGTCGGCAAGATCCTGCGCCGCGTGCTGCGAGACGAAAAGAAGGCTGCCTGAGGGGCGGCGACGCAAAGGCCGCCCCTTCCCGGGCGGCCTTTGCGTCTGAATGAATAACAACTAGCGAGGGACAAGATGGATAAGTTTTGGCTGAAATCGTATCAAGAGGGCGTACCTGCGGAAATCGACTGCACGCAGTACCGGTCGCTGACCCAGCTGCTTGAAGAGGCTTTCAAGAAGTACTCGGACCGCAAGGCCTACGTCTGCATGGACAAGTCCATCACTTACGGCGAGCTCGATACGATGTCGGCCCAGATGGGCGCCTGGCTGCAGTCGCGCGGCATGAAGAAGGGCGCGCGCGTTGCCATCATGATGCCGAACATTCTGCAGTATCCGGTGGCCATGGCCGCTGTCATGCGCGCCGGCTTCGTGGTGGTCAACGTCAATCCGCTGTACACCCCGCGTGAACTGCAGCACCAGCTGACCGACTCCGGCGCGGAAGCGATCATCGTGCTCGAGAACTTTGCCACCACGGTGGAACAGGTTCTGCCGAAGACCCAGGTCAAGCACGTCATCGTGGCCAACATGGGCGACCTGCTCGGCTTCGTCAAGGGCACCATCGTCAATCTGGTGGTCCGCAAGGTCAAGAAAATGGTGCCGGCGTTCTCGCTGCCGACCGCCATCGCCTTCAACAAGGTACTGGCCGAAGGCACGCGCATGACGCTCAAGCCGGTCACGCTCGGCCATGACGACATCGCCTTCCTGCAGTACACAGGCGGCACCACGGGCGTATCGAAAGGTGCCGTTCTGCTGCACCGGAACGTGATCGCCAACGTGCTGCAGAACGAAGCCTGGCTGCAGCCGACCCTGAACACCATGCCGAAGGAGCAGCAGCTGGTCTTCATCTGCGCGCTGCCGCTGTACCACATCTATTCGCTGACCGTGTGCGCGCTGATGGGCACGCGTCTGGGCGGCATGAACATTCTGATTCCGAACCCGCGCGACATCCCTGGCTTCGTCAAGGAGATGGCCAAGTACCGCGTCAACATCTTCCCGGCCGTGAACACGCTGTACAACGGCTTGATGAACAACCCCGATTTCGCCAATCTCGATTTCTCCGGTCTGAAGGTGTGCAACGGCGGCGGCATGTCGGTGCAGCAGGCGGTTGCCGACAAGTGGCTCAAGCTGACCGGCACCCCCATCATCGAAGGTTACGGCTTGTCCGAGACCTCGCCGGTGGCCACCGCCAACCGCTGCGACATCACCGAATTCACGGGCATGATCGGCCTGCCGTATCCATCGACCGAAATCCAGATTCTGGATGATGACGGCAAACAGGTGCCGCTGGGCGAGCGTGGCGAAATTGCCATCCGCGGCCCGCAGGTCATGGCTGGCTACTGGCAGCGCGATGACGAGACCGCGCAGGCGATTACCGCCGACGGCTTCTTCAAGACCGGCGACGTCGGCATCATGGACGAACGCGGCTACACCAAGATCGTGGATCGCAAGAAGGACATGATTCTGGTGTCGGGCTTTAATGTGTACCCGAACGAAGTCGAGGCGGTGATCTCGGCCCACCCGGGCGTGCTGGAATGCGCCTGCGTCGGCGTGCCGGACAAGAATTCGGGCGAGGCGGTCAAGCTGTTTGTCGTCAAGCGCGATCCGAACCTGACCGAAGACGACCTGCAGGAATACTGCAAGGCCGAGCTGACCGGGTACAAGAAGCCGAAGTACATCGAGTTCCGCAAGGATCTGCCAAAGACCAACGTCGGCAAAATCCTGCGCCGCGAACTGCGCGACGAGAAAAAAGCCGCGTAATACCAGCACACCGCCCCCGCCTGCGCCAGGGCGGTGTGTTCTAGATTCGCCGGGCCCCGGCCACCCCGTCCTGCACCACAAACGACGCCAGCGTCGTCGCCGCCGATTTGGGATCGTGCACGTCATCGACGCCCACAAACAAGGTCACTGTTTTCTCCGGCTTCACTTCCATCAGCATAAACCCGCGCTTGTCGCTGCGGCCATACTTCACATGCGGGTTCATCTCGACATACTGCTGCGTGCGCGCCTGCGGACGTGAACTCGACGTCACCGAGGTGCCACAAAATTCGCTTGCAAGCACCGGGTTGCGCTGCGAGGCGGGCCGGTCGAAATCGCTCTGCAGATCGCTCGCGTAAAACGTGTGGACATCGCCCGCCAGCACCACCGGGTTGGCCGCCTTGCTCGCGCGCAGTGCCTCGAACAGACGTGTACGCGCGGCCGGATAGCCATCCCAGCCATCATTCCAGAAGCGGCCCGCGCCGGGCGCCGTGACCGGCACCTGGCTCGATTGCGCCATGGGCGTTTGCTGCGCCAGGAAATTCCAGCGCGCCGGTGATGTCTTCAAGCCCTCGGCCAGCCAGGCCTCCTGCGCGCCGCCCAGCATGCTGCGGCGCGGGTCGGCCAGCGCCCGGCAGGCGCGCGTGATCGAACTCGATCCTCCCCGGTCCTTCGGCGGACAGGCGTGCACGGCACGGTACTGGCGGTCATCGAGCACATGAAAACGCGCCAGCCGTCCCCAGTCGTAACGCTGGTAGATGCGCATCTCGCCAAACGCATTCGCGCGCGGCAGCGACAGCCGCACCGGCATGTGCTCGTAAAAGGCCTGGTAGGCTGCCGCACGCCGCCCTGCGAAGTCGCTGGCACGGCGCTCGTCCACATCGCGCGCATAGTCGTTGGCCACCTCGTGATCGTCCCATGTCACGATCCACGGCGCCGCCAAGTGCGCCGCCTGCAACTGCGGATCGCTCTTGTATTGTGCATAGCGCGCGCGGTACTGCGCCAGCGTGAACGATTCGTCCACACGCAATGCGCGCGCCGGGTGGCGCAGACTGTACGGTCCCCACTCATAAATGTAGTCGCCCAAAAAGGCCACCAGATCAGGCGCTGCCGCCGCGATGTGCTTGTGCGCTGCGTAGCTGCCGAACTCCCAGTGCTGGCAGGACGCCACGGCCAGTTTGAGCAGATCGGGCATGCTGCCAGCGGCCGGCGCCGTGCGCGTGCGGCCGGCCGGACTGACCGCGTCGCCCAGCATGAAGCGGTACCAGTACCAGCGTCCGGGTTCAAGTCCTTTCACGTCCACGTGCACGCTGTGGGCCAGCGCCGGTTGCGCCACCGCCGTGCCTTTGGCCGCAATGCGGCGAAAGGCCTGGTCGTGCGCGAGCTCCCAGCGCACGCTGAGCGCGAGCGGGGCAAGCGACGCGCCGTGCAAGGGGTCGGGCAGGATCCTGGTCCACAGCACCACAGAATCGGGCAGTGGCGAACCGGAGGCGACGCCCAGGCTGAACGGGTAGTCTGCGGTGAGCGCGCCCGCGGGCGCTGCAAGGCAGCCGGCGGCAGCGCTGAGGAGAAAATCGCGCCGCTGCATGCCCGGGGAATCAGGAAACCAGCGATTCGAGCGGCGGCAGCTGGCGCGGCTTGCGGTCGTCGCCCGTGGCCACATAGGTCAGGGTGGCCTCGGTCACCTTGACGGTGTCGGCTTGCAGACGGTTACGCTCGGCGTACACTTCCACGTACACCGTGATCGAGGTATTGCCGACCTTTACCACATCGGCGTAAAACGACAGCAGGTCACCGACGAACACCGGGTTTTTGAACAGGAAGGAATTGACCGCGATGGTGGCAACGCGGCCATTGGCGCGGCGGGTGGCCGGCAGCGAACCGGCAATGTCGACCTGGGCCATGATCCAGCCGCCGAATACGTCGCCGTAGACATTGGCGTCGGATGGCGCGGGCATCACCCTCAATTGCGGCATCTTTCCGGCTGGCAGGCCGGTTTTTGCCGGGGTGATGCTGGTATTTTCTGGCGTGGTCATCTTGAAATCTCGTGAAGGGCTACAATCCTCAGGATTGAACCATAAATCCCAGAGCTCTGCCATGCGACGAAATTCCACTACACCGCCCGTCCCGGTCGCCGACCCCAAAGCGGTGGTCCGCAGCGATTGGGCGGTCATCCGTACGTTGTTTCCCTACTTGTGGGTATATAAATGGCGCGTGATCGCCGCCATGGGCGCGCTGATCGGCGCCAAGCTGGCCAACGTCGGCGTGCCGGTCGTGCTCAAAAAGCTGATCGACCAGATGACCATCGATCCGGGCAACCCGCAAGCGCTGCTGGTGTTGCCGCTGGGCGCGCTGGTAGCCTACGGCTTGCTGCGTCTGTCGACCACGGTGTTTACCGAACTGCGCGAATTCCTGTTTGCGCGCGTCACCCAGCGCGCCGTGCGTACCATCGCGCTGCAGGTATTCCGCCACCTGCATGCGCTCTCGCTGCGCTTTCACCTGAACCGCCAGACCGGTGGCATGACGCGCGATATCGAGCGCGGCACCCGTGGCGTGAGCTCGCTTATTTCGTACACGCTGTTTAATATTTTGCCGACGCTGGTCGAGATCACCCTGGTGCTTGGCTATCTGGTCACCCACTACGACATCTGGTTCACCGCCATTACCGCGGTGGCGCTGGTGAGCTACATTACTTTCACGGTACTGGTCACCGACTGGCGCACGCACTTCCGGCGCACCATGAACGATCTCGATTCCAAGGCCAACACCAAGGCCATCGACTCGCTGATCAACTATGAAACCGTCAAGTACTTCGGCAACGAAGACTATGAGGCGAAGCGCTACGACGAAGGTCTGCAGAGTTACGAGAATGCGGCCGTGCGTTCGCAGACCTCGCTGTCGATCCTCAATACCGGCCAGTCGCTGATCATCGCTACCGCAGTCACGCTGATCCTCTGGCGCGCCACGGCGGGCGTGATCGCCGGCACCATGACGCTCGGCGACCTGGTGCTGGTGAACGCCTTCATGATCCAGCTGTATATTCCGCTGAACTTCCTGGGCGTGATCTACCGCGAGATCAAGCAAAGCCTGGCCGACATGGAGCGCCTGTTCTCGCTGCTGGACCAGAACCGCGAAGTGGCCGACGGCGCAGGCGCCAAAGCGCTGCTCACGCACGGCGCCAAGGTCGCCTTCAGCAAGGTCAACTTCAGCTATGAAAGCAAGCGCCAGATTCTGTTCGATGTCGATTTCACGATCCCGGCCGGGACCACCACTGCAGTGGTGGGGCACAGCGGCTCGGGCAAGTCGACCTTGTCGCGCCTGCTGTTCCGTTTTTACGATGTCAATGACGGCAGCATCACGATTGATGGCCAGGATTTGCGCAACATTACGCAGGAATCGCTGCGTGGCGCGATTGGCATCGTGCCGCAGGATACCGTGCTGTTCAACGACACCATCGAGTACAACATCGCCTACGGCAAACCGGGCGCCAGCCATGACGATATCGTGGCTGCCGCACGCGCGGCATCGATCCATGACTTCATTGAAAGCCTGCCCGACGGTTACAAGACCATGGTGGGCGAACGCGGGCTGAAACTGTCAGGTGGCGAGAAGCAGCGCGTGGCCATTGCACGCACGCTGCTCAAGAACCCGGCGATCCTGATTTTCGACGAGGCCACGTCGGCACTCGATTCGAAAGCCGAGCAGGCAATCCAGGCGCAGCTCAAGGAAATCGCCAAGAACCGCACCACGCTGGTGATCGCGCACCGCCTCTCGACGGTGGCCGACGCGCAGCAGATTCTGGTGCTCGATCATGGCCGCATCGTCGAGCGTGGCACCCACCAGGCGCTGCTGGCCGCGAACGGCCTGTATGCGCAGATGTGGGAGCGCCAGCAGGCCCGCAAGGATGAAGAACTGGCCTCGCCTGTCGCGGTGGACTAGGGGGAAGCGCGGCCTACCCGGTTTCCTTCATTTGCTTGAGCAAACGCCAGGCCATGAATCCCAGCACGCCAACGCCCAGCAGCAGCACGCCCCACAGCGTCATGATGCGCCAGCGTCCGCTGCCGGCATCGTCGTCGGTGGCCTGCACGGCCGTGGCCCGGTAGGTCCCCGGCACCGCTTGCTCAAGATTGCGCAACTCCGCTTCCGAGAATCCTGGCGCGACCTGCGCGATATCGCGCTGGCCCGGCGCGGCACTGGCGCGGCCAAAGTGCAGCGTATAGGGTGGTGCGCCGCTGGCCATGAACACGAGCGAACTTGGGGCCCAGGACAGCTTCAGATCGGGGCGCGCGACAGCGCTTTGCAGCGAACGCACGACCCATGGTTCGGCGTGCACGTCATCGTAGACCAGTTCCTTGGAGTTGCGCTGCAAGCCATCCTGATGGATCTGGTAAAAGGTGGTCTCGCGGCGCGGCGCAAAAATCACGTGCTTGTCGATCGGCTGCTTGACATGGGTGCCGATCCACGCCGGCATCACGATATTCGGCTCACTGAACAACAGATTCAAACGCCGCACCGGGATCGCGATACCGGCGTCGTATACCAGCTCGCCAGGGATCAGGCCTTCACGCGGCTTGAATGTCGCGCTCTCCAGCGCAGGCGCGATCTCCGTGGTTTCAGGCGACTCGGCCAGAATTGCCGCGAACGGCACTGGCCGGCCTTCGCGCCATGCCAGTCGCGCATAGCGGAAACTGCGCGTGGCAAATTCCATGCGGTTACTTTGCAAGGTGTCGAAGTCTTTGTTGCGCAGGCGGCTCAGGTGCGCGTAGCCGATCGTGTCCCAGTGCTGCAAATCGTCGCTCACCTCGAGCTGCACCTGCGCCTGATATTGGTCCAGATCGGCCGGCAATGTGAATACCAGGGCATTCACCGGCAGGCTGGCACCGTTCTCGCCTGTCCCGATATCGAGCACCAGCGCACCCGGTGGCAGCGTGCGGGAATTTCCGGCCGTCCCCCGCCGGGTGGTGACCGAGGTGACCGCGCCGTCCGCCGAGGTTTTGATCTCGATAGCGCTTTGCGTATCGCCATCCGGGCTGCCCCCGGGAACCGCAAACACCTTGACCGGGATCTGGCGCGTGCGCGCCTTTATTTGGGGGGCCGGTGCGATCAGCGCATGAGGCAGTATCTTGCCGGTCGCGTCAAACAGGCGCAGGTCGTTCAGAGCGGCGCTGCGTGAATGCAGATACACCTCTTTGGGCAGCCGCAGCTGCACAACAGCGTTGCGCGCACTGACCGTCAGCGCAATTGCATTCGCATAATCGCCTGGCTTGTCGCTGGCCGCGCTCGCATTGGCACCGGCAAGGACCAGCGCGAGGGTGGTGCTGGAAAAGGAGGTCGCTTTCATTTATTCTCCGGGCCGGGCAGTGACTGCGCCCACTGCAGTTGGGTAGGGCGCCAGGTAGCCGATCAATACCATCAACAGGCCGACACCGACGAACGAGACGATGCGGGCAACGCTCCCCACACCGTCGAGGTCCACCAGGAACAGCTTGGCCACCACCAGCGCCAGGAAGCCCGCGCCCAACATCCACTGTGGACGCTTGCCTTTGGCCGCGGCACGCCACATCAGGATCAACGCCGTCACACTCCAGACCAGCGACAGCATGGCCTGCACGAATTGCGATGCAAACAGCGCGTCGGCCTGGTAAGCGATGTCGAGAACATGCGCTGCTGTGCGCAGACAGATCAGGTTGAGCCAGACATAGGCGGCAATCGCAAGCGCCATCGGCATGCGCTGCACGATCCGGCGGGACAGCTTGTCCTGGCCACCCGCATCGTTCCTGAGCGTGCGGTAGCAGGCGACAGCGAGCAGCAAGGCGAAGGCGGTGGTCAGGTCGAGCGGATTAAGCAGCGGCAGATACGGCAGGGGCGCCATGGTCCCGTCCTGCATGAGGTTCCACAGTCCCATCAGAAGCAGCGACCACGCTGCCGCGCATGGCAGCAGCACCCGGCGGTACCAGGCGGCCACTGGCGCGACCGGCCAGCGCTCGCTTTCGCTGCGCTTGATCAGCCACAGCACGATCAGCATCATCGCCCACGCCGGGATAAAATTGGACCAGCTGCCGCTTGCCGCCATGTCGCCGTCGGCCAGCCACTGGCCGATCCAGATCTCGCCGGTCTTCCACAGCATGACCCATGGTCCAGCCGTGCGCAGCAGGTGAATCAGCTTGAGCGGCACGCCGGCCAGTTTCCACTGGCTGGCTGGCCACAGACGCAGCATCGCTTCACTGGCCAGCCAGGTCACGCCGAAACAGAACCAGGCCACAGCGCCGGGCAGTTTGTCGGCCAGGTATAGCTGCGTCAGGGTCAGAGCGGTGGTCAGCGCCAGTGCGATCCACGCGCCCACGCTCATCGAGCGCAGAGTGTCCCACTTGATGCGCCGTGCCACCAGGGCGAACAGCAGCGCCGACAGCGCCGCGCAGGCGCAGTACACGGCCGGCCAGACCTCCCATTTCGGCGTGAGATCAAATACCAGCGTGCCCGATAGCGCGTTCAGAATCGGCCCGAACCACCACAGCGCCGCCCAGGCCAGCATCGGTTTCGACAGCCCGTCGGACCCTGCCATGGCCGGCATGCGCCACATGTTCCAGCTGGTGACAATCGCGGCGGCAAAGATGATCAGGGCGCCCAGCAGCGGTTGGTCAAACAGCGACGCGCTGGCGGTGGTCCAGTTCCAGATGTCCAGCACGGCGATGAGCAGGGCGGCGCCGGCGATCAGCTGGGCGATCAGCGCGAAGGTGCGCGCCCGCTGCCATTGCATGCGCCGGGCGATGCCGGCCAGGATGCCGGCCGTCGCCAGCCCGCTCGCGGCCAGCAGATTGGCGCGCAGCGAGCCGTGCTGGCGCAACAGGATCTCGGTCCAGGCGCCGGCCATGAACCAGATCGCGGCAAAGGCCAGGAACCAGCTCGACGCGTGCGGGAAGGCCTGATTCTCGCCATCGTTGTGGCGGCGCAGCGTGGTGGCCATGAAGAAGGCCGATACGGCCAGCACCAGGAAGCCGAGCCACAGGTTCGATTCCTGCGCCGCCTGCGGCGCCAGGCCGCTGATGGCGCCAATGAAGGAAATCCAGGCGCCGGCCTGTACCAGCATCCCGAACATGAAGGCCATCTTCTGGCGCTGGCGCAGACCCACCCAGGCCACGCCCGCGCCTTCGAGCGCCCATGCGGCCGAGGTCCAGCGTCCGTCGAGGGCGAATGGGATGGCCAGCGTACCGAACACCACGCCCAGGGCGAGGAAGGATTCGACCAGCAGTTTCATGTTGCCCGCGCGGCGGCGCCACAGCACCAGCGCCAGCGCCACGTAGAACGCGCCCAGGCCCAGCGCCGAGAAGGCATTGCCGAATTCGACATGCTGCATCAGGCCCAGTTGCAGCGCGAATGCGGCCAGCGCGGTGCCGAACACGATGGTCGCATCCACATACGGTTTGTCTTCCACGGTGCGGCGCATGGCGTACACAACGGCGATCGCAACATAGAACAGGAAGAACAGGATCAGGAACAGCTGGGTCGACAGATAGTGTTCGTCAGCGGAATAGCGCAACACGCCCCAGGCGGTGCCGATCACAAACGTAAACGCGAAGCCGAGCAGGTTGAGCGAGCGCCAGGTTCGCCTGAGGGCGATCGCCAGTACGCCGGCATTGAGCAGGGCGTAATACGAGAACAGCCCGATATGGCTGCCGCTGCCGGTGGAAGTCATGATCGGCGACAGGAAGCCGCCGCTGATGCCAAATACCGCCAGCCAGACCGCGTTCTGCAGCACCGCGAGGATGCAGGTGAACGCGGTCAGCACAAACAGCAGGCCGAAGGCCAGGCCGGATGGAATCAGCTGGTACAGGCGGAATGCGCCGAAGGTCACCAGCATCAGGATGCCGAGCGCCGCCCCCTGGATCGGCAGACTCAGATTGCGATGCGACAGGCGGATGCGCCAGCCCCAGACCAGCAGGCCGATATCGGCCAGAACGATCCCAGCCAGACGCAGTTCGATCGGCACCGTCACGCGTTCGGCCGCGTACTTGAGCAGGAAGCTGACACCGATGAACAGGATCAGCAGCCCCATTTTGGCCACCAGATTGCCGGTAAACAGCCAGTTCTTGGCGGCGACCAGCCAGGCCGGCGGCGCTGCGGGTGGCGCCGGCGGCCGCACAGGCACAGGCGCCGGGCGTGGCACCGCAGGCGGTGGTGCTGAAACCGGGACGAGCGGCACCGGGGCCGCTGGTACTGTGGTGCTGCTGGTGCTGCTGGTGCGCTGCGGCTGCTCGGGCGCGGCCGGCGGACCTGGCGGCGGCGCGACAGGCATTGAACGGGGAGCGGGCACTGGCGCTGGCACCGGCACCGGTGCTGCCGGTGGCCGTTCCGCGGCAGCCGGCCCGGCCCGCTCTGGCGTGACGGGTGCCGGCGGCATGGTGGCCTGGCTGCGTTCAAGGCGCAGCTCGCGCAGCTGGCGTTCCAGCTCC
>DASWMN010000266.1:0-14178 GCA_036399735.1 Telluria sp.
AGATCCCGAGCGCCATCGCGATCAGCGAGCTGAGCGCGGCGATCAGCATGAAACCGATCAGCAGACTGGGCAGCGCGCCATCGCCACGCCGCGCGATCGAACGCAGCAGCCGCGCGCCTATGCCATAAGTGCCGACGTGCGCGCCGGCCCACAACAGCCCTGCCCCGGCCAGCTCCGGCCGGCTGAGCGGCACGCCGTAATGCTCGCCAACCCAGATGGTGACGAGCACGCAGCCTGCGAGCAGCCCGGGCGCGCTGCGCATCCCGTCCAGCAACAGCACCGCGAAGGTCAGCCCGGCCACGGGAAACCAGACGCTGGCATGTTCGGTATATTCGACCAGCCGGCCCAGCTGCCACATCAGCACCCACAGGACCGTCAGGGCCAGATTGCGCCATAGCGCCGACCGCATCACCGTGCCAAGCAGCGGCGCGCTGCGCAGACGCCTGATCACATCTGGTGCTTCAGCCTCCTGGCTTGCATCGGCGCGCGCGCGCTCGTTCTTCATCGCACGGCCCGGCGCTGATGGATGGTCATCGGCCAGGCCAGGCGAATGCGGACAAGAACGGGAATCGTGTGCTGCATGGGACTTTCAGGTCGGAGAACCGCGAAAAGATATTGAACACTTCGCAAGAAGTATCCCCAAGCGGCTTTTTGGTGTCAAACACTATCGCGTGTATCGTGCGCGGGCGTGCGCAGGGCGAGGATGCGGTCGAAGGCGTCGCATGCTCCGGCGCATGCTTGCTCGAGATCATTTGTTGTTTGAACGGCAGCACGCAGCGCCAGCATGAAGCTGCGCCAGCGCGGCCCCGGCCCTGCAGTTTCGCCACGCAAATACAGCAGCGGATGCGGCGCCAGCGCGCTCGCCAGACGCTGATACAGCACCGCGCCGCCCAGCTGGGCGCCCTCGATCACATAGCTCACGCCCCAGCGATAGGCGGCACTGGCGTCGCGTGGCCAGCTGGCGGCGGGCAATAGGCTACCGGACAATTGCGGCATTGCAGCATGCGCCAGATCAGCCTCGATCATCGTGCTGCGCCGCACTGCAGGCGGCGCCCCGGGGCCCTGGGGGCCATCGGCAAAACCGGCCAGCCAGCGCTCGAGCGGCAGCAGCCACGCATGCAGCAGGCACAGGTGATCGCGATAATCGGCCAGCGTTGCACCGTCGGCGCCAATGGCCAGGCCGCTGTCAAGCAGCGCATGGCGCCCGGCAGTGGCTTGACGCAGCGCGGCCAGGACGTCGACATGGGCCAGGGTGGACGGGGAAGAAATCGCAGCGCTCCGGTAGAAAGTTGCCGATAGTTTAGCAGTGCGCCACCTGGCGCACGATTCAAAACGTGGAACTGAGGGTCAGCCGGAATGAGCGTGATTCGATGGGGTGAAAATGGATATCTTCGCGCGGCGCCGCTTCCCCGGCCAGGCGCGAGACATACAAATAATCGATGGCTGCATCGCGCCGGTTGGCCAGATTGAAGCCTTCCAGTTCGAGCCGCAGCGTGCCGCTGATGCGATAGCCGAGACGCCCGTTGATGGTTGACGTGGCGCGCGAGCGCACCGCGTTATCCTCGATCAGCGGGCGCGGCCCGAAGTAGCGCCATTGCACGGCGCCGAACCAGGGCCCGATATGATCGAACGCCAGCGCCACCGAGCCTACCCCTTCGACTGCGCCGGGAATCCGCTTGCCGGCCACATCGGCATCGCGAAAACGTGCGCGCGCAAAGGCCAGATCGGCGTCGATGGTCAGCCAGCGATTCGGCTTGTAGTAGTTGGAAAACTCGACGCCGGTGCGCGTGCTCGGCCGCCCTGCCTCGGTGGTGCCGGCGTCGCCCGCGAACACCAGTTCGGAATCGACATCGAGACGATACACTGACAGGGTGCTTTGCAGCCCGGCCAGCGCTTCGCTGCGCACGCCAAGCTCGACGCCGGTGGCGGCAGCCAGCGGCGTCACCGGCTCGGCCGCGGCGCCGCTTTTTGGATCCACGCGCAAGGTCGCACCGCGCGCATCGTTGGTGTGGAAACCGCGGCCCGCATTCAAATACAGCTCGGTCTTGTTCCAGGGCCCGAAGATCAGGCTCAGAGTCGGACTGACGCGGCTTGCGTCGCGCTTGCCCGAATTTGCGGCCAGATTGCTGTCCACATCGAAGCGGTAGATATCGGCGCGCACGCCAGCCACCGAGCGCAGATGCGCGCTCCAGCGCGATTCGAGTTCGTAGAACAGCGCGGCGCTGGTCTCGACGATATGGTCTGCGCGCGTGGTGGACAGGCGCTGGCGCGCCACCGTGTTGTACAGGCCGTTGTGAATAGCATCGTTCTGGAACTGGAAGCCGACGCGCTGCGCGCCCCAGCGATGTTCCGCATTCAGCGAGGCGGTAACGCGCCGGTCGGGCTGGCTGAACTGGTCGCCATTGACCGGATCGTCGAGAAAGTAGGTAAAGTTGGACCACAGGTCCAGGCGGCTTGCCACCAGCGCCGCCTCGACCTTCGAGCTGGCTTCGCCTTGCTTGCCGCGCCAGGCGCCAGACAGGCTGTAGCGACTGGACTTGCCGCCGTCGCTGTCATCGACGCCATCGAAGCGCCCAATACGGCCATCCTGCACGGCGCGCAGGGGAATCTGGTCGGTCGCATTCCAGTTGGCCTGGTAGGCCATGGCGGTCAGGTTGAAGCCATTGGCGGCGTCGCCCTGGCTGTAACGCAGCACGCCATTGACCTTGTTGAAATCATCGCCCCGGGTGTACGGACCGTCATTGTGAAACAGCTCCAGCGCGTACAGCACGTGGCCCGCACCCACATGCGGCGAATTGGCCAGAAGCGCGCGCCGGAAACCGTTCTGACCGATCCCGACGCTGGCAATCCCGTCGCCCAGTTCGTCGGCGTATTGCACGGCCACTGCCCCGGCGGCGGCAAAGTCACCCTGGTCAGCGCGGTACGGCCCCTTGCGGTAGTCCAGCCGTTCGGCCAGTTCGGGAATCATGAAATTGAGGTCGGTCCAGCCTTGCCCGTGCGCGTGGCTGCGCTGGTTGACCAGCATGCCGTCGACCGTGGTGCGCAAGTCGGTGCCGTGGTCCAGGTTGAAGCCGCGCAGATAAAACTGGTTGGCCTTGCCTTCGCCGCTGTGCTGGCTGACGATCAGCCCGGGCGTGACTTCCAGCAGTTCGGCCGGGCGGTAGACGGTGCGCGCTTCCAGTTGCTGCAAGGTCACTACGCCCGCGCTGGCCGAATCGGCAACGCCAATCCCGCTGGTACGCGAGGCACTCACGACCACCGACGGCAGTCGTTCGGTGTCTTCGGCAACAACCAGGGGGGCGACAAGGCACAACAACAAAGGGAATAAGCGGTTCATCGGTACGCAATTCGTGGCGGGGATCGTAGCGTGTATACGCCATTTCCCTGCATCCGGTTTCAGTCAGCTGCAAATGTCTCGCTGGTCAATACGCTGCCAACCGGCTTCAGGGGACCGATATTGTAGAGGAAACCGTCCGTGCATCCGCGTCACCCTCAGTGCACCACCTGGCGGTGCATGCGGCGCAGACCCAGCCAGACCGCCGCCACCAGCACGGGGATCATGACGCCGGTCAGCACGTCCGGATTGAGCGGCACGCCGGCCGCCTTCAGGGCTTTGCCGGCATAGCTGACCAGGCCGATCGAATAGTAGGAAATCGCCACCACCGACAAGCCCTCCACCGCCTGCTGCAAGCGCAGCTGCTGGGCCGCGCGCGTGTTGAGCGACTCCAGGATGCGGCGGTTCTGCTGTTCCTGCACGATGCCGACGCGGGTGCGCAGCAGGTCGTTGGTGCGCCCGATCCGTTCGGCCAGCGCCTGCTGGCGCCGCACCATCGATTCGCAGGTGTTCATGGCCGGGGCCAGGCGGCGGTCCATGAATTCGCGGATGGTCGGCACCCCGGCAATGCGCGTTTCGCGCAGTTCGTCGATGCGTGCCTGCACCAGGGCGTAATACGCCTTCGAGGCGGCGAAGCGATAACTGTTTTCCAGCGCCAGTTTTTCCATGCGCGCCGCCAGCGAGGTAATTTCCTGCAGCAGCGCGCTTTCGTCGTCCGGGCCGTCCGGCATGCCGGCGGCGGTGGTGTCGTTCATGCCCAGCGACAGGCGCGCCAGTTCGGCTTCAATGGCGTTCAACACCGGTGCGGCCTGCTGGGCATGCGGCAGGCCGAGCAGTGCCATCATGCGGTAGGTTTCGATCTCCAGCACACGCTGCACCAGCCGCCCGGCCTGCTGATACTGCATGCCCAGATCCTGCACCACCACGCGCCCGAAGCCATCCGGCGCAATCGCAAAATCGGTCCAGACCCGGGCAAAATTCTGGCTGTCGGTGCCCACCAGCAGATTGCCGCCAAACAGCTCGCGCATGTCTTCCAGCGTGGCTTCGCTCTGCAGCAGCGCCAGGTGGGTGGCCGCCATCACGGTGCCGTTCAGGCCATGCAGCCATTTCTCGGGAATGTGGCGCAGCGGCACCTGGTCGAAGGCGCGCTCGAGCGCCGGCACGGCGGCGCGCTGTTCGGCAAAGGTGTAGGTGGCAAACTCGGTATGGGCTTCCCATTGCAGGCGGAAGGAACCGAAGTCGTGGAAAAAATACTTGGCGTCGAGATGGGGACCGGCCACGCCAAAATACTGGCACAGCGCGCTCAGCATTTCGTGCTGGAAGGGCGCATGCGCACCCTGCACGCCCAGATCGCTGCGCTGGTACACCGCCAGGTGGGTCAGGGTATCCGGACCGGTCAGGCGCAGCGACGGGCGCGAATGGACCTCGGCCGCCAGGGGCACGCGCAGGAAGTGATTCAGACTGCTATGGGCAATCGACATCGGCAACTCGCTTTAAGATTGGAAATCAGTCCCCGGACGGCGGCGGATAGCTCACGCTCAGCACCTCGAGTTCTTCCGGGCCGAGCGGCGTCTGCAGCGTGATCTGATCGCCTTCGCGGGCCTTGGTCAGCGCGCGCGCCACCGGCGACACCCAGCTGATCTTGCCCTTGAGCGGATCGAGTTCGTCGATGCCGACGATGGTCACGGTATGCTCTTCGCCCGCGGCGTTGCTGTAGCGCACCGTCGCCCCAAAGAAAATCTGGTCATTGCCAAAATGGACGGTCGGATCGACCACGGCCGCCGAGTCCATGCGCTTGGTCAGGAAGCGGATGCGGCCATCGATCTGGCGCAGGCGCCGCTTGCCGTAGATGTAGTCGCCGTTTTCCGAGCGGTCGCCATTGGAGGCGGCCCAGTGCACGACCTTGACGATCTCGGGACGCTCGACGTCGATCAGGTGCAGCAGCTCATCCTTGATGCGCTGGTAGCCGGCCGGGGTGATGTAATTCTTGGCGCCGGCAGGAATCGCCTGCGCAAGGGCGGTGGCTTCCTCGTCGTCATCGTTGTCCGACTCTTTGACAAATGCTTTATTCATGCCTTCATTGTAACGGCGCGCCGGCGTCCTGTCCGGCCGATACCGTTGCGGGGCCAGAATGGCCTGAGCCGTATCACTTTGGCGCCACCACGCCGATGATCGGACCAAGCGGCGACCCGCTATCGTTGCGCTGCCGGGCGGGTGAATACATGCTCGAGACCGAGCCATCGAAATACAGCGCATTTTCGCAGTGCAAGGTGTCGCGGAAGTACGACGCCAGCTCGTAGAACGTCACCGGATGATTGCTGATCACAAACAGTACCTTGCCGTCGGCCACGCCCACGCCGTTGCGCACATAGCGCGAGATCGATTCCGAATTGAATGCAGGATGGATCTCACCGTTGATGACCAGCATAGGCCCGGACTGGGTTGCCAGCAGCACATCGGCTACCCCCTTTGCATACGCCCTCGATTCCAGCACTTGCGCGCCCTTTTTGGTGAGCAGAAAAACGCCATTCGGTTTGAGGAAAAAATTGCCCTTGCCATCGTCCAGATTCAGGGGCGCCATCTGTTTGCCGTCCTGCACCAGCAAACCCACGGGCGCAAAGTCCGCGTGGTACATGCCCGCATTGAAAGCGAGCTGCAAGCGCTGGCCGCGCGCCTGCAGCCAGGCGTCCAGGCGCGCAAAGCCCTTGAACGGCAGGCCCGCCTCGTCATTCAGAAACAATTGCAGATGTTCGGTAGCGGGATCGACCGTCACGACGGTAAAACGTGGATCGGCGGCGCGCCCGGACATCGGCAAGGCGAGCAAAAGCAGGAGCGACAGCAGCAGTTTTTTCATGCCTGCAGTGTACCTTGTCTGCCGTGTGCAATAGCGCTGCCGATCGGCACTGTTTTCCCGTATGATTCAAAGCATCATCCCCAGCCGCCATCCGATGAGTACTGCGCCCTCCTCTTTCGCCGACGTCACCCAGGCCATTGTCAGCAACGCGCCCGGCCTGGTGTACCAGTTCATCATGTACGCGGACGGAAGCGTCGACTTCCCGTATCTGAGTGAAGGCTGCCCGGCCCTGCTGGGGCTGAGCGCGCGCGAACTGCAGCGCCATCCGCGCCGTTTCCTCGAACTGATCATGCCGGACGACCGCAAGGGCTACCTCGATTCGATGCGTGCTTCCGCCGCGGAACTGACCATCTGGAACTGGGAGGGCCGGATCTGGAGCGAGGAATACAACGACCAGAAATGGATCAACCTGCGCTCGACCCCGCGCGCCCTGCCGGAACCGCCCGGCACGGTGTACTGGGAAGGCATCATGTCGAACATCACCGCCAGCAAGCTCGAGCAGCTGGAGACGATCCGTTCGCGCGCGCGGCTGGCCGAGCTCACCGCCCACATCGAACAGGTCAAGGAACAGGAGCGCACCCGCATCGCCCGCGAAATCCATGACGATCTGGGCGGCAATCTGACGGCCATCAAGATGGCACTGATGATGCTGACCAAACGCCTGCCGGACGACCAGCCCCAGCTGCGCGAACGGGCCGATTATGTCGACGCCCTGGTCGACCGCACCATCGAAGCGATTCACCGCATTTCGCTCGACCTGCGCCCGTCCATGCTGGACCTGGGCCTGGTGGCCGCGCTCGAATGGCAGAGCCGTGAATTCGAAAAGCAGAATGGCATCAGTTGCACCTTTAGCTCCAGCGAGAAGGAAATCGATCTCAGCCTCGACCATGCGACGGCACTGTTCCGTATCTTTCAGGAGGCACTGACCAATATCGCCAAGCACGCGCATGCGACCGAAGTGCAGGTGGGCCTGAGCCGTTCGCAGCAGGACGTGACGCTGACCATTGCCGACAATGGCGTTGGCATTGTGCAGAGTGACCGCACCAAGCCGCAATCGTTCGGACTGCGCGGCATGAACGAGCGCGCGCGCGCGCTCGGCGGGACCATGGTGCTGTCGGATGGCTTGCATGGTGGCACACTGGTCACCATCAAAATTAGGCTGACTGGACCGGGAGCGACGATAATGGATGCTGTAACCGAACCGAACACAAAGCAGCAATGAGCGAAAAAGCAACCATCCGAGTATTCATCGCCGACGACCATGCGATCGTACGCGAAGGCTTGAAGCAAATCCTGGCAGAGTCGCGCGACATTATCGTGTCCGGCGAAGCGGAAAACGGGCTCGACGCCATCAAGTTCTACCCCAAGTCAAAATGCCAGGTAATGCTGCTCGACATTTCGATGCCGGACCGCAGCGGTATTGACGTGCTCAAACAAGTCAAAAAGGAAAGCCCCGAGATCGCCGTGCTGATGCTTTCCATGCACCGCGAAGACCAGTACGCGATCCGCTCGCTCAAGGCTGGCGCTGCCGGTTATCTGACCAAGCAGAGCGCGCCACGCGAACTGGTGACGGCCATTCGCCAAGTGGCCACCGGGCAAAAATACGTGAGCGCGGCACTCGCGCAGGAGCTGGCCAGCGCCCTCGGCGAGGACCGCGAAAAACCGCTGCACGACACCTTGTCGGACCGCGAATACCAGACCCTGACCATGATCGCTTCCGGCAAGACCGTGAGCGCGATTGCCGAAGAATTATCGCTGTCGGTCAAGACCATCAGTGAGTACCGGGCCCGCCTGCTGGTGAAGATGAAACTCAAAAACAGTGCCGAACTGACACATTACGCGATAAAAAATCAATTGATTGAATAACCACACAGCGCACCGCGTTAGCTAATGCTTAAAGGTAAGTGTTTTTTAATGCTTTTATTCAATGAATGTAAGACCGAACGATCGCTTATGATGACAACATCAGCGTAATTCCACCAAGGTAATCGTTCCTCATGTCCACCACCAACCCGCCTGGCGGCACGCCGGAAAATCCGGCAGACATCGCACGCGAAGCGTTCAAGCGCCTGGCCGTGCGGCGCATCGCGCCGACGCCGCAGAACTACACGATTATCTACAACGAAATTGCCGGCATCGAAGAGCCAGCGCCCGCCACCGAACCGGCCGAGCCGCCGGCGCCAGTGGCCGCTGACGAGGGTGCCGTCAATTTGCTGAGCGACTTTGCTGCCAGGCTGATCGAACAACAGGGGGAGCTGGCCGAGTTCGGCCGCCGCTTCCAGCGCGCCGCCAAGGCCGCCGATTGGGACGGCTACGCGCGCAACCTGAACCAGTTCGTCGAGAAGCATTTCCGCAAAACGAACACGATTGAACTTGCTGCCCCGGCCGAGGCGCCCGATACCAAGCAGTTGCGCGAAATGCTGGCACGCAGTCTGAACTTTGCGGTTGCCTCCCTGCTCGAAGGTTCACCCGAACTGGTGGCCGAGGCGGAAGCGCTCGGTTCCGATCTTAAAGTCATCCAGGACGAGGCCTCGCTGGCCGATGTGTCGGCACGCCTCAAGCAGCTGTGCTACCGGATCGAAATCAAGACCGGCGACATCGCGGAGCAGCAGGAGCTGCTGATGCGCCTGTTCAAGCTGTTGCTTGAAAATGTCTCCGAACTGCTGGATGAAGACAGCTGGCTGCGCGGCCAGGTCGATGTGGTGCAGGAACTCATTTCCGGGCCGATCGACCCGCGCGCACTGGAAGACGCCACCCGCAGCCTGAAAGAAGTGATCTACAAGCAGGGCCAGCTCAAGCACAGCCTGTCGGACGTCAAGATTACCGTCAAGAACATGATGATGACCTTCATCGACCGCCTCGGCACGGTGGCCACCTCCACTGGCGACTACCACGAGAAAATCGGCGGTCTGTCCGAGCGCATCAGCCACGCCACCGACATTACCGAACTGAACGTCATCATGGATGAACTGCTGCGCGAAACGCGGGCCATCCAGACCGAGGCGCTGCAGTCGCGCGACCGCATGATCCTGGCGCGCCAGGAAGTGCAGGAAGCCGAACAGCGCATTCACACACTGGAAGCGAAGCTGCAGCACATGAGCGAACTGGTGCGCGAAGACCAGTTGACAGGCAGCCTGAACCGCCGGGGCCTGGACGATGTGTTCGAACGCGAAACCGCGCGCTCGGACCGGCGCGGCACGCCCCTGTGCATTGCTTTGCTTGATCTGGACGACTTCAAGCGCCTGAATGACACCTACGGCCACCAGGCCGGCGATGGCGCGCTCAAGCACCTGGTCAAGATCGTCAAGGAAACGCTGCGTTCGATGGATGTGATTGCCCGCTACGGCGGCGAAGAATTCCTGATCCTGCTGCCCGAAACCACGGTGGACGCGGCTTCGCAAACCATGACGCGCCTGCAGCGTGAACTGACCAAGCACTTCTTCCTGCACGATAACGAGAAAGTGCTGATCACTTTTTCGGCCGGGGTGGCGCTGCGGCAGCCAAACGAGGATCAGGGCGCGCTGGTCAAGCGGGCCGACAAGGCCATGTACGAGGCCAAGAAGACGGGCAAGAACCGGGTGGTAGTGGCGGATTAAGGCGGAATGCTACGACATAGCTGCAGGGGCGAGCGTCGCCCTTGTTTCTGAAAGGCGGCCAGGGCATCTCCGTCCGGCTGATCCGCGTGGTCGCCTTCGCCGACCCGGAGGGCCCCTTGCTGGACCTGCCAGCAACACCGGGCTCCGTTCTCCACAGTCGCTTTTGCCGCGCGCACCTGCCGTGCCGTTGATGCATAGAGCGCGCGCGGAGCTCCTAATTATTCTTCTAATCCCCGCTATTTTTGAGGATAGTCAGGCCACATCCGGGTTCGACAGGATCTCGTCGACAGCGCGCCAGGGTGACGAAGTTCGGATGGAGAGAACTCAGACTGCTTACCTCGAATTTAAAGGAGTAACGATGGATTTCGTATTTTATCGCGGCGACAACCGGGTTCCCGAAGTGATCAAGCGCGATGGCTTTGACTTCTTCAATGATGCCAAGGTAGAGGTGGACCGTGCGGGAACTATTTATAACTACTTAAACCTGAATATTCTCAATAAATTCGAAACTTTTGAGGATTTCCGCCAATGGGTGATTGTTGGAAAAAATCGAGCCCGCCCAACCATCTCAACCGCGCTGAACGCCGATTGCGGCGGATACGGATCAGGATTTATTTATACGATAAAATTCGAAAAATCGCTAACAAAGTCTTCTCGCCGTTCCCAAAAAGGTGACTTCGAGTATGTGATCTACGCGGATCAGGAAAACTTGCAACAAGCTGGAATCATTGGATTTTCTGTATCTCCCGGGACGGTATCAGAAGAGGTCGCGTTTTTCACTAAAATCGGCCAGGCCAATATCGTCAACGTCCGCGATGCAAAAAACAATACCTCGCGCGACATGGCCGACATCCAAACGGCCACGCCGGCGGGGCCAGGCAAGCTAGTAATGCCTGCCGCCTTCGGACGTTAAGAACAATGGTCATTTGACCAGGCGCTGTTCAATACGCGGATCCGGGATAAACCACACAACAGCTACCAGGATATAGACCGCAAACCCGAGCCACGGGTGGACGAACGCCAGGCCTACGCCGGTCGGATAAAACAGCAGCGACAGCACGCCTTTCTTGTCGCCGCCAATTGCTTCGGCCAGCGCCTTGTTGCCGCTTTGCGCGTCGGTCAGGCAACGCACCAGCAGCCAGTAAGCCACCGCGCACATGAACAACACGACGCCATACGCGGCCACCGGCATGGTCGCAAAATGATTCTCGCCCATCCAGCCGGTCACGAAGGGGATCAGCGACAGCCAGAACAGCAGGTGCAGATTGGCCCACAATACGCCGCCGCTAATGTGGGTCACGGCGTGCAGAAGATGGTGGTGGTTATTCCAGTAGATGCCAACGTAGATGAAGCTGAGCACATAGCTGAGCAGCACCGGCGCCAGCGGCCACAAGGTAGCGAAGGTGTCGCCATGCGGCACCTTCAGTTCCAGTACCATGATGGTGATGATGATGGCGATGACGCCATCGCTGAATGCTTCAAGTCTGCCTTTGCCCATCGGTTCTCCTGCTGAGTTTTATTATCGCCGCACGTACATGAACGGACGCGTGTATGTTAGGTATTTGGACGAAGTGCGATTTCTCTCCCTTCGCTTCTTTGACGCTGTGCCAGACGGGCACTGATTGCTCCTAGCGCACGCTCATCATCAAGGCCAGCAAAATGAACACGCAAATCACGATATTGGCCACCAGCAGCAGCGTGCAGGTGCGCCACAGCGCGCCCCACTTGCCCAGGTTGTAAGTCCCGCGTAGCTGCACGAACATGTGCAGCGGCGGCGCCACGAAAACCAGCAATACCACCAGCCAGTCCAGGCCGAATGTAGATAGCGTCAAGATCACGGCGAACAGCAAGGACATGAAGCACAGCGAATACAGCACAAACACTGCGTGCTCGTACATTCTCACGTTACGCTTCCAGAAAAACATCAACCACATGAAGGGCAGCGAGATCGGGATCAGCAAAAATGAGAACTTGTAGGTGGTGTTCTTCAGCTTGTAAAGTGCCAGCTCGGGATTTTCAGCGGCGTGACGAATGGCTTTTTCCGACTCGGGAAAAACGGCGTTGGGATTGGGCGGACTGGCCACGATCTTCGCGGCCAGCTTGCTGGTCCAACCAGACTCGCTCAATTCAATTTCATCCTCGCCGGTCCCTTTTTTAGGCGACACCAGGTCCAGCAGACGCTGCTCGGCTTCGTGCTCTCGCTGGCGCGAAACGGCCAGCGCATTCTCTACCTCGACAAGCCCGGCACCGGCCTTGCGGGCCTCATCCAGCGCCAGCTCATTGCGCTCGACCTGATGCTTGGCAGACGCGACCTGATTGGTCAGCGAGGCGATCTTGGCATCGCGGGTTTGAAGCTGCACGCCGCCGAATGAGGCGGCGAAGAAGGTCAGGAACACCATGAACAGGAACAGCACGAGCGGCGAAACATAGTTTTTGCGCTGGCCGTCGATGTAGCGGCGCGTCAAACGGCCAGGAAAGGCCACCAGCAGCGGGATCGTCCTCCAGCCCTTGGCATCGAAATGCAGGATGCCATGCACGACTTCTTCAGCCAAATGCAACAGCGAATGGTGAATGTGGGCCGACTGGCCGCAAACCTGGCAAAATGCGCCGCCCAACTGCGCCTGGCAGTTGGCGCAATGCGCAAACGGCGCGGCACTGGCCGGCTGCGCTATTTGACCGCCCTCGATCTCGGTGGCCGCCAAACCTGCCACCGCCAAGGCGCCCACCGCTTCCAGATCACTCATCGCGCATCTCCGCCAGCAAAATGGCTGATTGTGCAACAAGATGTCTGTATATTCAAGTCGATACTCGCATCCATGCCAAATCGCACGCTACCGGACAGTGCGGCCAAACCTATTATGGGGTGATCTGGAGGCGCTTATGAGCCGGGTCAATGAAAAGGGCTGCAGTTATAATGGGTGACTACCCAGGTGCCATGACCATGCAAGCCAAAAAACCCGACGCCGCCAGACTGGACAAAATCGTTGCCGATGCGCGCCGCGCGGCTGACACGCGCGAACAGGGATACCGCGAGCGCTCGCTCAAGATGTATCCGTGGATTTGCGGGCGCTGCATGCGGGAATTCACGCATGCCAATGTGTCCCAGCTGACCGTGCACCACCGCGACCATAACCACAACAACAATCCGCCCGATGGCAGCAACTGGGAGCTGCTGTGCCTGTACTGCCACGACAACGAGCATTCCCGTTATCTGGAGGCGGACCGTGGTCCCGGGCTGCAGTCGGAAACGATGCAGCCGGCAACCCACAATCCTTTCGCTGCGCTGGCTGGTCTGATCAAGAAAAAGGACGGGGCCTGAACGACGGCGACAAGAGATAGCGCCACACGGTGATGCCTCTTGCTCCGTGGCCGATGAAGTCCAACGTGGTTCACCCCGCGTTCAGCTTTCGTCGCTATCGCTGCACGGATAATGGGACAGCAGGATACCCACCCCGGCACTGGCGGCCAGTTGCATCAGCTGCGGTGACAGGTAGGACGATTGAGTCGCATAGCCTTCGCGAATCGCAACGCCAAAATCAAGGCTGACTTCCTCCACCGCAGGATAGGCGGCAATCTTCAGCATGGCCGCGTGATGCAGTTGCAGAAATTGCGCGGCATCTGCCGCCTGCAAATCGAACTCGTCAAACTCTGCGTCGCTGACAACGACGCTGACGCCCGAATTCACATGGAACTTGCCACGCAAAATGCGCGGCTCGCCCTTTACCCACATTTGCTCAACCGGCAGCGGGTTTTCCAGCAACATCGCTTTCACGTCGAGATACGCGCCGGAAATTCTGAGCATGCAACTCATGCTCTGGCCTTTGGCGCCATATAACGATGCTCCATCTTTTCTCCTTGTGATTGCAGGCTTCGAATATTGCGAACAGCAAGAAGCGAAATGATAACGCGTGCCGTGCCATTGCGGCCAATGCAAAATAAGCGGCATACACCCTTCAGCAATCGCCTGCCGGCGCCGTTATGAATTCGAATGCGGCAATCCCCGCATCCGCAAGTTCATGCGGTATGGACAATGCACGCCCGCAACTGGCGTGGCTGCCGCATGCCTGCACGTTCGAAGCATTGCCGATTCGACCCCGGCAAGGCCCGGTTGCCGGCGATTGATGCCATTTTTCGGCCACGGCCGCGCTCGGACCGCACTATTTAAACGAAGAACAGAGGGGTAATTACCCTTCTATTCTCGGTAAAGAAAGCTGAAAATCGGTCGCCAAGGGCCGCGTTTTCGGCACGCCGGCATGGTCATTACCGCCATGCCCGCCAAATTTGTGCGCTCATCTTTTCCGGCGGGCCTCCGTTACCAGAAACAACCACGGTTTGATTGTCTCGGAACGCAAGAGGCAGACCAAGGTCAGCAAGGGCAAAGCAGCCCACCCGGT
>DASWMN010000267.1:0-7236 GCA_036399735.1 Telluria sp.
TATACATATTCAATTCTAAGGATGGAAACTCCGGTTGGTCCCGAGTTTGTAGCACATATTCGCAACGACTTCGAGCACTAAAGTTATACAAATATTATCGAGACTACGATCCGCAGACGGGACGCTACATCCAAAGCGACCCCATTGGGCTCGTCGGTGGTATCAATACCTACGGCTACGTTGGTGGTAACCCATTGAGCTTTGCCGACCTGTTCGGACTAGCTCCGGACATCAATGATCACAAACCAAATTCGCCTGCGTGGCATTTTGCGCAGAAAATTTCTTCCGTGCCCGATGTTATTCGTGTTGCCGGGCACGGCAACGTGTGGTGGATGGTCGATGGCGATGACGAAGGTATCGACGTCACCATGGTTATCCAGCGGATAAAACATCTTGATAAGTTCAAGAAGGCAAAACGAATTGAGTTCTACGTTTGCGATTTAGGTGCAGGTACGTACGCCGAAGATGTAGCAAAAGGCACGGGCAAAGAGACATGGGCGCCAAATACTCACATATGGACATACTCGGACGGTGCACCGCCGAAGATCTATTATCCTCGTTCCGATAATAAGAATCTTCCCGACACAAAGAGGCCGGGCGTTTGGGTTAAGGTAACGATCCCGAGATAGAGCAAGGCTTGGTTGCTGTTCCAGCACGCATGTTAAAAATAAGCAGATCGGAATTCCCAATGTTGAAACATAGATCGTGTGCTACCTGGGTTGATTTCGCGCGTCACTCTGCCATTTCGCTGGTGGCAGCGTTGAGTGCGTGTACTTTTTCGGTGGCAGTAAGCGCTAGTGCACAATCTGAGCCGCAGTCAATGAATTTATCATCTTCATTGAATGAAAAGGAGGTTGCAGATTTGATCGTTTAGACTAACAAAGGCAATAATGTAGCCGCGCATCGCCTGGGAATGTATTTCGATTTTGTGGCGGGTGATCATGAGCAGGCATATTTTTGGTTCAAGAAAGCAGCCCAAAACGGAGATGCCAAAGCTCAGTTTAATTTAGAAGTCAGAGCTTTGGGAAAAAAGGACTTCGAAAGCTGTGAGGAAGCCAGATATTGGCTCGACCTTGCGCGCAATAATGGTATGAGCAAAGCGAAAACTCTACTAGGGCGAGTCGCCGATTGTACTCACTTGCCGAAGCGGCCATAACGCGGCGCGGCTAGCAGGGGGCACAGCTGGTAGCTGTCGCGCACAGAGTACCGTTGGGCGCACAGTTGTGCTCCATTGTTTGGGGGGCGGGATTTTGTTCAAACGGGTTTTCGTTTCATTCTGCGGCTTGCCTGATTTGGCTAGCCCTTCAACACCTTCAACTGCTCCTCCGAATCCGACTTCATATTCGCCGGTAAATCTGCCTTGAACGACAGCGCCTTTTCAAACTCGGCTTTGGCCCGCGCTTTCTCGCCCAGCGCCTGCAGCGATTTGGCGATCCGGTAGTGAATATGCGAGCGGTCATCCTTGGCCACGGCTTGTTCGAGCATCACCAGCGCTTCGCGGTGCTTGCCCTGTTCCTGCAGCACGCGCGCCTGGCCGTATTCCACATCGTCGTTATCGGGGAAACGCTTGATGGCGTCGTTAAAGATGCGCTCGGCTTCGCCCACGCGCTTCTGGCTCAGGTGCTTGAAGGCGATGGCGGTGAGCACGCCGACCTGCTGCTCGGCCAGTTCATCGTCGCTGCTGGCGCGCACGGCCAGGGCGGTCGCTTCCGCCTTGGCTAGCCGGTCAGCGGCGATGTCGATGCGGGCCAGCATCAGCTTGGCCGCTTCCGGATACACGGCCGTGGTCTGCGCGGCCAGGTTCTCCGCCTTGCCAGTGCCGCCACCGACGATCCCCGGCGCCATCAGGTAGTACTGCAGCAGTGAAAAACGCGCGTCCAGATTGCGCGGGTCGAGTTCGACTGCTTTCCTGAAGGCGTTGCGAATGTCGCTCGCGTACCCCATGGCCGACAGCAGTCCGCCGTTCATGGCTTTGGCACCCAGCGCCTTGCCCAGTGCCAGCTGGCAGCGTGCGTCGCCTGACTTCGCGTTGACGCATTGCTGCGCCTGCTTGATGGCTTCTTCCACGCGCGCCGAACGGCCGGTCGCGAGGATCGCTTCGGTACGGTTGGCCATTGCCTCGACGTTGGCCGGATCTTGCGCCAGTACCGCCGCCGCACTTTTTTCCGCGTCCGCGTATTTTTTCGCTTTCATCAGCGCATCGTGGTCGCTCGCGGCGAAGACATGCGTGGCCACCAGCAGACCGAACGCCGCAAGCGGAAGGGATAGGTGTTTGTTCATCGGTCTGCGTCAATTGTGGTTGATCTACTGCAATATCTCCAGTGTCGGATATTTTTGAGGAATTGGCAACCTTGACGAAAAAAAGCCCGCACGCGGCGGGCTGTTTGCTGTGCGAAGGGTTCAGGCGCGGCGGCGGCGGCTCAGTGCCAGGCCCAGCAAGCCCAGGCCGAGCAGGGCGATCGACTCCGGTTCCGGCACGCCGACCGGTGGCGCTCTGCGCGCACGCGTGACGTTGTCCAGAATGAGGTAGTCGGCGCTGGTGGTGATTTGCACCGAGGTGATCGGGTCGGTCGAGGTCCAGCCGTAGAAGGTCAGTTCGGGGCGCAGGCTGGTGCTGATGACGTTGGCAATGCCATTGATGGTGACCGTGACGCTGGAGGCTTGCCCGAGGATGGTGCCGAAGTCGGCAGCGAAGGCGGTGCTGGCGCCGAAGGTCAGTGTGGCTGGGCTGTCGATCAGCAACACCGCGCCCGAGTTCCACTGATACAGCGTCGGCGAGTAGCCAGGGTCGACCATATACGTGTCGCTGCTGTAGCCGATGCCGTTGTAGGTCGTGTTGCTGATTTCTGTAAACGAATTGAGCGGGGCGGTGTATTGCTCGACGATGGTGCCGCTGGTGGCGGCGTCGAAGGCGGCGCGGTCCGTGAATTGAATCAGCGCGGCGTGGGCGCTGCCTGCGGCAAACAAGCCTGCCAGTGCGGCCGTTTGGATAAGAGTGCGAATGAGTGTCATGGCCGGGTCCGTTGCGTTAGTGGGAATAACAACACTAATGCAATTTTTATACCAATTCGCACCAGCCTTTGATATCAATCACTTAGCAGAGGGCCAGCTTCTGATGCGCTGTAGATGTAAGACTTTCCGACATGCTGATGTCATGCACACCGATCACATTCTGCAGGCGCGCGCTGAACAGGTTCAGCAGGTCGGCATCCTCCGCCTGTAACTCCACCGCAACTTCGGTGCGATCCACCTGCAGATACGCCAGTTGCAGCTTGCCGCGCCGGGCAATGGCCAGGACGGCTTCGAGGACATCCAGCGGGCTGTCTTTATCGACAGAAAAGGTCAGGGGGAGTCGGTTCGGTTTCATCCAGCAAGAATAGCGGCGGCGCTGGAGAATAGGCTTTCGAAGTTCGCGCGATCCTCAGAAATAATAGAAGAAACGTCTTCTATAACGGTACTATTAGATAAATTCTTCTTCTGATTAAAAAAATTCAATGAATTCTGCTGAACTTGACGAGATCGACCGCAAAATCTTGCGCGAATTAAGGCGCGATGGCCGCATTTCCAACGCCAATCTGGCTGAAAAGATCGGCCTGTCGGCCTCGCCTTGCTGGAACCGGGTGCGCCAGATGGAAGAGCAGGGGGTGATCGAAGGCTATACCGTGTTGCTGAATCAGAAGGCGCTCGGCGTGCCCGATACCGTGATGATCGAAGTCACGCTGGACCGCCACGACGACGATACCTTCGAACGCTTCGGCCTGGCCCTGGCCGACATGCCCGAAGTGCTGGAAGCGTATTTGCTGACGGGCGAATACGATTATCTGATCAAGGTGGCAGTGGCGGGGACCGCCGGGTACGAGGAGTTCCTGCGGCGCAAATTGTACAAGTTGCCAGGTCTGCGCCACAGCCGCTCCACCTTTGTGCTGCGCATGCTGAAAAAAGTGCATTCACCGCAGCCGTAGGCCGGCAGGCTCAGATGCGGTGCGCGACCACCTGGTTGCGGCCGCCCCGTTTGGCGGCGTACAAGGCGCGGTCGGCGGCGCCCAGCAACTGGGCCGGATCACCCTGATCGCCCGGTGCGTGCGTGGCCAGCCCGATGCTGACAGTCACGTGATCGGCATGGTCGGCTTTTTCGTGCGGGATGCGCATGCCGGCCACGGTCTGGCGCATCAGCTCGGCCATTTTCAGGCTTTGCTCGGCGTCCATCTCCGGGAGCACCACAGCGAATTCTTCACCGCCATAGCGGGCGATCAGGTCACCCGGGCGCTGCAGCATGCGGGCCAGGGCGGCGGCCACCCTTACCAGGGCATCGTCGCCGATCTGGTGGCCATAATGGTCGTTAAAGGGCTTGAAGGCGTCAATATCGATCATCATCAGCGACAAAGGCCGGCCCGAACGTTTGGCGCGGCGGATTTCCTTGTCCATGGCGACGTCGAAATGGCGCCGGTTGGCAATGCCGGTCAAGCCGTCCGAGAAGGTTTGCGAGCGCAGCTCGAGCGCTTGCTCGCGCAACAGCCGCTCGCGATTGACGGCCACGCTGACATCGGCGATCTGGATCAGGCAGTGGCGTTCACCACCATCGACTTCGAGCGGGGTAACCGCCACTGTCTGCTGCATGCGCTCATTCGCGGCACGGGCGGCCGGGTTGACGAACAGCGCGAACGGGGCCTTGTGCAAGGTTTGCGACAGCACCGATGGGAAATTGTCGCGCAGCGCCTGCTGAACAGCGCCTTCCAGGCGCTTGCCTTTGAGGTCAGGGAAGACGGCAAACAGGTCCTGGCCCAGCACGTCCTGGCCGGCATGGCCGGAAAACTGGCCCATCCAGCCATTCCATAGCACCACCTGGCGCGCCTGGTTGAGGACCACGACGCCCATGTTGAGGGCGCCAAGCACGCCTTCGAGCATGCTCAGCCGGTTTGCTGCCGTCTCGATCATGTCAGGCCGAACCCATTGCTTTGGCCAGATAGCGGTCTACCTGTTCGCGCAAGTCGTGCAAGGCGGACAGATCGAGGATGAAGGCCACATAGCCATGAATCTGGTGTTTCTCGAGAATGAAATCGATGTGCAGCATCAGCACGATGCTGTCCGCCAGACCGCCCGAGGCCGTGAGGATCTGCTCACTGGTGCCCACGTGGTAGACCGGCAGCGAGCCGCTCAGTTCCTGGGAAAAGATGTTGGCCAGGGTGCCGACGCAAGAGTTGAGGATGATGTTGCCGATCTCGCTCATGGCCTCCTGTTCCATCTCGGTCAGTTCCTGCAGCGGCACCGATTCGCCCACCATCAGGCGCACGATGTCGAGGCTTTTATCTTCCGGGAACATGAGGATGGCTTCGGTCGAGAAGGCGCCCTCGTAGTGCTGGCTGACGCCGCACACGCGCGAGCCTTCCTTGTTGCCAAGCATGGCGCCGGCGTCGGCGCGGTTCAGAAAGGTGATCCGGGGAACCGACATCGTCACTTCTTCGTTGACGATGTCGCTCATGGCCCTGGCGGCATGGCCAACGCCAATGTTGAAGATCTCGACGAGCGCGTCGTGTTGCAGTTCGCTGAGATCGAACATGGCTAGCCCAGCGCGAGCGCGTTGATCAGGCCATGCAACTTGGTTTCTGTGATCGGCTTTTCCATGAAGCCGATGCCCAGCTCGTTGGCGCGGTTGCGGGTGGCATTTTGCACATTGGCGGTGACGAGGGCGATATGGGCTTTCGGGCAGAGCTGGCGCAACTGTTCCGCGGCGGCCAGGCCGCCGATGCCGGGCATGTTAACGTCGATCAGGATCAGGCCCGGATCGACGGCGCCTGCCTTTTGCAGGGCTTCCTCGCCTGTCGCGCATTCTTCCACGGTCCAGCCGGGGCGGGCGCTGAGGACGAACTGGCGCGCCATCATGCGCGATACGCGGCTGTCGTCGACGATCAGAACCGTTGTGGATTCGCTCATTTCAGTATTCCTGGCTGTGCTTGGGGCATGGCGCATTCTCGCATACATTGCCGGGGCAATTAACAAAAACGCGACACCTTTTGCCCCTAAAAGATGATCGGTGGGTAGCGTATCCGCTAGAATGATGCGATTCCTTATTAATTCCAACATCATGACTCAAGACGAACTGAAGCAGGCAGTGGCGCGCGCGGCCATCGAATACGTGGTCGACGGCGAGATTATCGGGGTCGGCACCGGCTCCACCGCCAACTTCTTCATTGACGAACTTGCCAAGATTAAAGACCGCATCAAGGGCACCGTGGCCTCGTCCGAAGCGACCGCGGCGCGTCTGTGCGGCCACGGCATCGCTGTGTACGACCTGAACGACGTGACCGAGATCGCCGTGTATATCGACGGGGCGGACGAAATTACCGCCAGCGGCGCCATGATCAAGGGCGGCGGCGCTGCGCTCACGCGCGAAAAGATCGTCGCTTCGGTGTCGCGCCAGTTCGTGTGCATCGCCGACGGTTCCAAGCTGGTCGATGTCATGGGCAAGTTTGCGCTCCCGGTTGAAGTGTTGCCGATGGCGCGCGCAGCCGTCATGCGCCAGCTGACGGCCCTCGGTGGCCAGCCGCGCCTGCGCCTGAAGCCGGGCACCGACCAGGCCTTTATTACTGACAACGGTGGTGAAATCATCGACGTTGCCGGACTGCAGATTACCGACCCGCAAGGGCTGGAGCAAAGAATCAATCAGATCGTCGGCGTCATCGCTGTCGGCCTGTTTGCCCGGCGTGGCGCCGATGTGTGCCTGTTGGGAACCAGCGAAGGCGTCAAGACGCTGACGTTCGCCTGAGAACTTTGGCGTAATTCAACAACAAGGAAAAATGATGAAGCGATTGATCGTATTGATGGCATGTGCGGCTGTACTGGGTGGCTGCGCTAAGACGAAGCGCAAGCCGATGCCGGCCTGGACGCCGGTGAGCGCGAGCGAAGTTGCCGCTCCTGCCGCCTCGCCGACCGTGGACGTTAATGGCCAGCCGATCGAATACATTCCATTCCGCGCCGGCGTGTCGTCGGCAACCGTCGAGAACATGGCCAAGCAGGTCGGTTGCGTGGGCGGTCCTGGCGCCGGCCTGACGTCGCCGCCGGGCCCGGTCGAGACTTACCGCATGGTATGCGACAACAAGACCGTGTACACCGCGCGCTGCGAAATGCGCCAGTGCCGCGCGATGTAAACAGAGAAGGGGCGCCGCGGCGCCCCTTTTTTTCAAGCCCGGTTATTCAGGCTCAGTCTGCTGGCGGCACGTAGCCGGCGGCGGCATCGGC
>DASWMN010000268.1:0-14645 GCA_036399735.1 Telluria sp.
CCGCGCCTCGGAAAAAGACATCGCCGTCAATATCAAGCAGATCAAACTGGTTCCGCTGGAAGCCGCACAGCTTCCCCGATCGCTGCAGGATACCGACTACTCCTTCGTCAACGGGAACTACGCTCTCGCCTCGGGCCTCAAACTGACGGATGCGCTGATCACCGAGAAAATATCGAGCAATTACGTCAATCTGGTTGCCGTGCGCACTGCCGACAAAGACAAACAGTTCGCCAAAGACCTGGCAGCGGCCTATCGCTCGCGCGAGTTCCTCGAGGTGACCGACAAGCACTTCGCCGGCTACGCCAAGACCGACTACCAGCTCGCGCTGCAAGCGGGACAAAGCAAGCCATGAGCAAACAAATCCGCTTCAACGCGTTCCAGATGAACGCGCCGAGCCACCAGTCGCCCGGCCTGTGGACGCACGCACGGGACGATGGCCACCGTTACACGCAACCGGCCTACTGGACCGAACTGGCGCAGCTGCTTGAGGCCGGCCGTTTCGATGCGATCTTCCTGGCCGACGTGCTGGGCGTGTACGACGTTTATCAGGGCAGCGTGGATGCGGCCCTGCGCCATGGCGTGCAGGTGCCGCTGAACGATCCGCTGGCGCTGGTGCCGCTGATCGCCGCCGCAACCGCGCATCTGGGCATCGGCGTGACTGCCGCGCTCACCTACGAGCATCCCTACACCTTTGCACGCCGGATTTCCACGCTCGACCATTTGAGCGGCGGGCGCATTGGCTGGAACATCGTCACCGGCTACCTCGACAGCGCGGCGCGCAACCTGGGACTGAACCAGCAGCTCGGTCACGACGAACGCTATGACCTGGCCGACGAATACCTCGATGTGGTCTACAAGCTGTGGGAAAAAAGCTGGGACGAGGATGCGGTGGTGCGCGACAAGGCGCGCAGGGTATTCACCGATCCGGCCAAAGTCCATCCAATCAATCATCAGGGCCGCCACTATCAGGTGCCGGGCATTCACCTGTGCGAACCTTCACCACAGCGTACACCCTTGCTGTACCAGGCGGGCACGTCCCCGCGCGGTACAGCCTTCGCGGCGCGCCATGCGGAAGCGACCTTCGTCAGCGGCCCGAGCATCGCCGTCGTCAAACGCTATGTGGACGACACCCGCGCTGCGTTGCGCGCTGCAGGCCGTGATCCGGAATCGGTGCTGGTGTACGCGCAGGCGCTGATCATCACCGGCGCCACCGATGACGAGGCGCGCGCCAAGTACGAAGATTATCTGAGCCACATCGACATCGACGCCTCGCTTGCCCTGCTGTCGGGATGGACCGGCGTCGACTTCGGCAAGCTGGCGCTTGACGCCACGGTTGACTACATCGAAACACAGGCCGGCCGCTCGGCGCTGGCCTCGCTGAGTGCAGCCGATCCCTCGCACCGCTGGACAGTGCGCGAAGCGGCGCAGTTCATCGGCCTGGGCGGGCGAGGACCGATTCTGGTCGGCGACGCGCAGCAGGTTGCCGACCAGCTGGAAGGCTGGATGGAAGCGACCGGCATCGACGGTTTCAACCTTGCATTCGCGGTCTCGCATGACAGCATGCGCGACGTGGTCGAGCTGATCGTGCCGGAACTGCAGCGGCGCGGCCGCTACCGGACCGAGTACACCGACGGCGCGCTGCGCCACAAATTGCACGGTAACGGCCCACGGCTGCCCGCCCACCACCCCGGCCGCCAGGTCACCATCGACGTACCGCTGCAATCGGCAGCATGACAACAAGGACAACATGAAACGCAGAGAACTACTCCAGCTTGCAGCCAGCGGCGCCGCCTTGTCGCTGCTTCCAGCCACCGTTCGCGCAGCACCACTCAAAGAGCTGCGGCTCGACTACGCCTACTACTCGCCGACCAGCCTCGTGTTGCGCCGCTTCGGCTGGCTGGAGGAAGCGTTCCGGGCCGACGGCACCGGCATCAAGTGGGTCCACAGCGCCGGCAGTAACCGCGCACTGGAATACCTGAACGCGAACAGCATCGACATCGGTTCGAGCGCCGGGCTGGCAGCGCTGCTGGCCAAGGCCAACGGCAACCCGATTCGCACACCCTACATTTACTCGCGGCCGGAATGGACGGCACTCGTGGTGCGCAAAGATTCACCGATCCGCACCATCGCCGACCTCAAAGGCAAAAAGGTGGCCGCCACCAAGGGTACCGATCCTTACCTGTTCCTGCTGCGCGCACTCAAGACCGGTGGTCTCAAGCGCAGCGACATCGAACACGTCGGCCTGCAGCATGCAGACGGCCGCATCGCGCTTGAACAGGGCAAGGTTGACGCATGGGCCGGGCTCGATCCGCACATGGCAGCGAGCGAACTGGAAGGCGGCACGCGCCTCATTTACCGCAACGTGGCCTTCAATACCTACGGCTTCCTGAACGTGCGCGAAGACTTTCTGGCCACCCATGCGGCCGAAACCGCACGTGTGATCAAGGCCTACGAAAAGGCACGCCTGTGGGTGCGCGCCAACCAGACCGAGGCGGCCAAAATTCTGTCGGAGGAAGCCAAGGTGTCGCTGCCGGTTGCACTGCTTCAGATCAAACTGCGCAGCGACTTCAGCAACCCGCAACCATCGAGCGAACATCTGAAGGCGCTGCAGCTGGCCGCCCCTATCCTGCTCGACGAAGGTCTGGTCAAGCCGGGAACCGATCTGACCCAGGCGATTGCCGCGCTGGTGGACACCCGTTTTTCACAGTCATTGATCGCAAAGGCCTGACCCTGCCATGAACACGCGCCTGCTGAAGCTGGACTCACCCGCGCGGCCGCCACGGCCGGTCTGGCGGCTGCCGCTCGGCGTGCTGCTGCCCGTGGCGGCGCTGGCGCTGGCCGAGCTGGGTGTGCGCAGCGGTCTGATTCCCGCCAACCTGCTGCCCGCGCCGAGCGAGATCGCACGCACCTTGCTGTACCTGGCGCAGAACGGGCTGGCGATGCACGTCGCCAGCAGCACGGTGCGCGTGGCCGCCGGCTTCGGTATTGGCGCGGCACTGGCTGTCGTTCTGGGCGCTGCGGTAGCACTAACCCGGCGCGCCGAGGTCCTGCTCGATCCCAGCTTCCAGGCGCTGCGGGCGATCCCGTCGCTCGCATGGGTGCCATTGCTGCTGCTCTGGTTCGGGATCGACGAGACGCCCAAGCTGGTACTGATCGCCATTGGTGCGTTTTTCCCGGTCTACATGGGGGTGGTATCCGGCATCCGCGGCGTGGACCGCAAACTGGTGGAAGTCGCGCAGTTGTACCAGCTCAGCCGCACGGCGCTGGCGCGGCGGGTGCTGATTCCGGCGGCACTGCCATCGCTTTTGACGGGGCTGCGCAATGGCCTGAGCCTGGCATGGATGTTCATGGTGGCGGCGGAACTGATTGCCGCCAGTCGCGGTCTGGGCTATCTGCTGTCGGACGGGCGCGAGACCAGCCGTGCCGATATCGTGATCGCCGCCATCGTGCTGCTGGCGCTGCTCGGCAAGACCAGCGACAGTCTGATGGTGGCGCTGGAAAAGCGCCTGCTCGCGTGGCGCGACAGTTACGACAATCAGGATGCGCGATGAGCGAAATGATCGATATCTTTGTGGCCGAAAAGCGCTACGGTTCGCGCCAGGTCTTGCGCGACCTGCGCCTGACTTTGCAGGCCGGTGAAATTGTCTCGCTGATCGGCGCCAGCGGCTGCGGCAAAAGTACCTTGCTGTCGATCGTCGCGGGCCTGGACCGCAATTATCGCGGCCAGATCGTTCTGGACGGTCAGCCAATCCAGGGCATCAGCGCGGACATCGGCTTCATCTTCCAGGAGCCGCGCCTGTTCCCGTGGTTGAGCGTGGCCCACAACATCGCATTCAGCCAGGGCCCTGGCGCGCCTGCCGATCCCCTGGTCGCCGAATTGCTGGCCGAAGTGGGTCTGACTGGCTATGGCGACGCTCTCCCCAAACAACTCTCCGGCGGCCAGGCGCAGCGCGTTGCGATTGCGCGCGGCCTGTACACGCGGCCCAAAGTGCTGCTGCTCGATGAACCCTTCTCGGCGGTCGATGCGTTCACCCGCATCAAGCTGCAGCAACTGCTGGCGCGCGTAGCGAAGGAATATGGTTTGACAGTGCTGCTGGTGACGCACGATATCGACGAGGCGCTGTTTTTGGCCGACCGTGTGGTCCTGCTGGACAATGCAGCAGGCCCGGTGCGCACGCAGTTCGGGGTCGACCGGCCCCGCCCCCGCAAACGCAGCGATGCAGCGGGCGGCGCGCTCAAGACTGCTGTTCTGCAGCAGCTGGAGGAAGTACACGCAATTTAAAATGTGGAACAGAACGTTTCAGGACCCCTAGTCCTCGCGCATGCGTGCCTGATTGATGCTGCTCCCCGGCGCGACGCTTTCGGTCAGCCACACATTGCCGCCGATGGTGGAACCGGCGCCGATGGTGATGCGGCCCAGGATGGTTGCGCCGGCATAGATGACCACGTCGTTCTCCACGATCGGATGACGCGCCACGCCCTTGATCAGGGCGCCGTTTTCGTCCTGCGGGAAGCGCTTGGCGCCAAGGGTGACGGCCTGGTACAGGCGCACCCGTTCGCCGATGACGGCTGTCTCGCCGATCACCACGCCGGTGCCGTGATCGATGAAGAAGCTGGCGCCGATCTGCGCGCCCGGGTGGATATCGATCCCGGTCAGCGAATGGCCAATGTCGGAAATCAAGCGCGCCAGGAACGGTACGCCAAGCTGGCGCAGGCGATGTGCGAAGCGGTAATACAAAATCGCGATGGTGCCCGGATAGCAGAGCATGATCTCGGCCACCGTGGTCGCCGCCGGATCGCCCGCCAGCGCGGCCTGCACGTCCGACACGAGCAGCGCGCGAATGGTCGGCAGACTGGCGGCAAAGTCACGGGTAATGGCGACCGCGCGCTGGGTGATCGCTTCGTCGTGCTCCGCCTCGGCGTCCGGCGCGAACAGCAAGCCGCGCCGCACCTGCTCGACCAGGGTATTCAAGGTCGTGGTAAGGGTATCGCCGACAAAGTAGTCGATACTGTCGTCGGTCAGATTGGGCCTGCCGTAATGGGTGGGAAACAGCGCCGCCGACAAGCCATCGACAATCTGCGCCAGCGCCTCGCGCGAGGGCAGTTCGCGCACACGGCCGTGGTGGCGGATGTTGTGGGTGCCCTCGCGCGAAACCCGCAGGGCCTCGATCACGGGACCCAGGTTCCAGTTGGGCGGTCTGGTGCCGCTGACGTCAATATGGTCGAGAGGGTCGATTTTCATAATTCCCAGCCTAATCCCGCACAGCTGCGGCGGGAACGAATCAAATCAAGAATCGATATGCGATTTTCGTACTAACGGCGCGGTCCGTAATTATATTTGAGCTCAATCGCATTCGACACGCCCTCGTTGTTCATTGCGGTGAGGGCCATGTTCATCCGGGCAATGAGCGCATCCGGCACTTCGGTATTGCAGGCCAGATATAGACCGGTCTGGCGGAAGGTCAGCACCGGCACGATCTTTCCGGTCCAGCCGTTGTCGGAAATAAGGGGGCCGCCGTTCTGCGTGCTCGATACCCACAGATCGATGCGGTCGAAGAGCAGCTTGCGTGGATTGGCCAGGCGCTCGTGCACCGTGTCAACCAGATAGCCTTGCGCGCTCAGGGTTTCACCGCGCACGTCGCCGAAATAGGCGCCGATGCGGTACTTGCGCACGTCTTCCAGGGTCGACACCCGATAGTTTCGGCCGGCACGGCCATACAAGGTCCAGTCGGTGGTGTGGGTCGGCCCCACCCATTTGAACAGGGTATCGCGCTGCGGAATGCGGCTGACTGAAAATATGCAGGCATCGCTGCGCGTTTGCGCCAGCAGATACGCACGCTTCCACGGCAGCACATCCATTTCGTAATCGATACCTGCGCGTGTCAGAATCAGACGCACCTTGTCGGCCGCAAAGCCGATCAGCCGGCCGTTCTCCAGGGTCGCAGCCGGTGGCCCGAGCTCTGTGACGATATACAGGCGCGGACGTGGCTGCGCATCCGCGCGCGCCAAGCTACTCAGCCCGGCGAGCATCAAGCACAGGAAAAGATGCGGCAGCGTCTTCATGGATTTGCCAACGGCGCTTTTTGCAGATACTCGAAGCGCTGCTCGATCGCCTTGTAGGTGCCATCGGCTTCCATCGAACGCAGCGCGGCGTGCATGCGCGCCACGTCCGCGTCGGGGATCGAGGCGTTGCAGGCCAGGTAGAGCTTGACCTGGCGGTAGGTATGCACCGGTACCACCTGGCCGGTCAGTCCCACCCGCGCAAGCACTGCACGCGAGGATCGCGTGCTGTTGACCCACAGGTCGATCCGGTTGAGCATCAGCTTTCTGGGATTGGAGTCATCGTTCTGGACAAACTCCACATTCAGTCCCTGCTCGCGCAGGAATTCACCGCGCACATCGCCGTTGTAGGCGCCAATGCGCAGACCGCGCACATCGTCAAGGGACTGGATATTGAACTGACGGTCGGCGCGGCCGTACAACACCCAGTCCGCCTGCGAAATCGGGCCGATCCAGTGAAACCATGTTTCGCGCTCCGCGGTACGGGTGGTCATGAAGACGCAGGTGTTCGCTTGTGTATGCGCCAGCGTGATCGCGCGCTTCCAGGGCATCAGCGCGATCGTGTAAGGGAAACCGGCGCGGCGCATGATCTCGTGGACTTTTTCGGCGGCGTGGCCGGTCACACGCCCCTGGTCCATCATGACCGCGGGGACGGTGCTTTCCGCAGTGATGGTAATGGTGGCAGCGGCCGGGCCGCAGAGCGCGGTCACGGCGGCCAGGAGCGCAAGCTGCCTAATGACGGGCGGAGATGCCGGCATAGTTGTACTTTCGCTCGATGGCCGCTGAAACGCCTTCGCTGTTCATGGCGCGCAGCGCTGCATTCATTTTGCTCACCAGCGCATCGGGCACCGACTTGTGGCACGCCAGGTAAAGCTCCGTGCGTTTGAAGGTCAGCACCGGCACGATCTGATCGGTCCAGCCGTTTTCCGCGATCAGCGCGCTGCCGACACGCACGCTCGATGCCCACAGGTCGATCCGGTCGACCAGCAGCTTGCGCGGGTTGGACAGCTTGTCCTGCACCGTATCGACGTTGAAGCCCTGCGCAATCAGGGCGTCGCTGCGCACATCGCCGTTGTAGGCGCCAATCCGATAGCGGCGCGCATCCTCGATCCGCACGATCTGATAATCGCGTCCCGCGCGGCCAAACAAGGTCCAGTCGTTTTCGTGGGTCGGGCCAATCCACTTGAACATGGTCTCGCGGTCCGGCACCCGGGTGGTGGAATAGACGCAGGTGTCGGCGTGGGTCTGGGCCAGCAGGTAGGCCCGCTTCCAGGGCAGAATCTCGATGTCGTAATCGATACCGACACGCTGCATGATGGTGCGGATCTTGTCGGTCGCGAAGCCGATCACCTGGTCTTCACCCATCATGGCCGATGGCGGCGAACTCTCGGTCTTGATGTACAGGTACGGCTGCGCGGCGGCCCCGGTCATACATACCAGTGTGGCCAGAAGAAGGAGAACCCTGTGCAATGGTCGTTTCATTAACACAAGGATAGCGCAAGGCTGGAGCCCGCGCTAGCGCAAATGCGCGCGCTGGGGCAGCTGCAGAATCGCCTCGGCGTTGGACGAGGAGAAGCAGCGGTCGGCCGCTTCTATATACGGCAGCCAGAGGTATTGCAGGTGCTCGCGCGGGCTCAGCACAACGGCAATGTCGCGTGGGACGCAGACGCCGAACACGTGCTCGGTGTTATGGGTTATGCCAGGTGCATAGCGGTGACGCCAGACCGGATAGATTTCGTAGATATTGGAGAGTTGCCAGTCTTGCAGCGCAATGGCGGCGCCGTCGGCAATGATGCCGGTTTCCTCGCGCAGTTCGCGGGCGGCGGTTTCGATCAGGGGTTCGTCGGGCGCGTCCAGGGAGCCGGTGACGGACTGCCAGAAACCCGGCCGGTCGGCACGCTCGATGAGCAGCACTTCCAGATCGGCTGTATGGATGACGACCAGGACTGATTCGGGGATCTTATGCAAATGCCGGCTCCGGAACACATCGCCCTCGCGAAGGCGGGGGCCCATCTCATTTTACCCAATTCGGCAAAGTGAAACAGGCCCCGCCTGCGCGGGACTGCAATCGCCTTAGGCGATTTTTGGTTCCGCGTTGCGCAAGCGGATGTGCAGTTCACGCAGCTGCTTCTCGTCCACTGGCGACGGCGCGTTGGTTAACAGATCCTGCGCGCGCTGGGTTTTCGGGAAGGCGATCACGTCGCGGATCGAATCGGAACCGGTCATCATGGTGACGATGCGATCGAGGCCGAAGGCCAGGCCACCGTGCGGCGGCGCGCCGTATTGCAGCGCGTCGAGCAGGAAGCCGAACTTGAGCTGGGCTTCTTCGGCGTCGATCTTCAGTGCGCGGAACACTTTGCTCTGCACTTCTTCGCGGTGGATACGGATCGAACCGCCACCCAGTTCCCAGCCGTTCAACACCATGTCGTAGGCCTTGGCGATGCACGCGCCCGGATTGGTCTCGAGCATATCTTCGTGACCGTCTTTCGGTGCCGTGAACGGATGGTGGGTCGCGGTCCAGCGATCCGACTCTTCGTCGTAGTCGAACATCGGGAAGTCGACCACCCACAGCGGCGCCCATACGTCGTTGAACAGGCCGGCCTTCTTGCCGAATTCCGAGTGACCGATCTTCACGCGCAGCGCGCCCATCGCATCGTTGACGACTTTGGCTTTGTCGGCGCCGAAGAAGATCAGGTCGCCGTCCTGCGCGCCGGTCGCTTCCAGGATCTGGGTCAGCACTTCGGCAGGCAGGAACTTGACGATTGGCGACTGCAGACCTTCAGCGCCCTTGGCTTTCTCGTTGACCTTGATGTAGGCGAGGCCCTTGGCGCCGTAGATGGCCACGAACTGGGTGTACGCGTCGATTTCCGAACGTGGCATGCTGCCGCCCTGCGGTACACGCATGCCGACCACGCGGCCGCCCACCATGTTGGCGGCGCCATTGAATACCTTGAACTCGACCGACTTCATCATCTCGGTCAGGTCGGTGAATTCCAGTTTGACGCGCATGTCCGGCTTGTCCGAACCGTACAGGCCCATCGCGGTGGCGAAGTCCATGACCGGGAACGGGTTAGGCAGGTCGATGTCGAGCGTGTTCTTGAAGACGATGCGGATCATGTCCTCGAACAGGTCGCGGATCTCCTGCTCGGTCAGGAACGAGGTCTCGCAGTCGATCTGGGTGAATTCAGGCTGGCGGTCGGCGCGCAGGTCTTCGTCGCGGAAGCACTTGGTGATCTGGTAGTAGCGGTCGAAGTTGGCGACCATCAGCAGCTGCTTGAACAGCTGCGGCGACTGCGGCAGCGCGAAGAAGCTGCCGGCGTTGACGCGCGACGGCACCAGGTAATCGCGTGCGCCTTCCGGGGTCGACTTGGTCAGCATCGGCGTTTCGATGTCGATGAAGCCGAGCGCGTCGAGGTACTTGCGCACTTCCATCGTGACCTTGTAGCGCAGGCGCAGGTTGTTCTGCATTTGCGCGCGGCGCAGATCGAGCACGCGATGGGTCAGGCGGGTGGTTTCGGACAGGTTGTCGTCGTCCAGCTGGAACGGCACCGGCACCGATGCATTGAGTACTTCCACGGTGCTGGCCACGACTTCGATCTTGCCCGACTTGAGGTTGTCGTTGATGGTGGTTTCCGAGCGCGCCGTGACAACGCCGGTGATGCGCAGGCAGTACTCGTTGCGCACGCCTTCGGCGACCTTGAACATTTCAGCCTGGTCGGTATCGCACACTACCTGCACCAGACCTTCGCGGTCGCGCAGATCGATAAAGATCAGCTTGCCGTGGTCGCGGCGACGGTGAACCCAGCCGCACAGGCTGACGGTTTGGCCCAGCAGTTCTTCAGTGACGAGGCCGCAGTAGTTGGTACGCATCGAGGACATATTATTTTCAGTCTAGGTTAATTATTTGGTTGGCAAACTCTCGGGGGCAACAACACCCATCGAGACGATATATTTCAGAGCGGCGTCGACCGACATGTCGAGCTCGACGACCTTGCTGCGTTCCATCATCAGGAAAAATCCCGAGGTGGGGTTGGGCGTGGTCGGGACATAAATGCTGATGTAGTCGCCGGTCAGGTGATTTTTTACATCGCCGCCAGGAACGCCGGTCAGGAAACCGATGGTGTAGCTGTCCGCATGCGGATACGGTACCAGAACGGCCTTGCGGAAGGCATTGCCGGACGAAGAAAACAGGGTGTCGGACACTTGCTTGACGCTGCCGTACAGCGAGCTGACCACCGGAATGCGGTGCAGCAGGCGCTCCCACAGGCGCACCAGGTAGTTGCCGATCAGGTTATTGGTCAGCAGGCCGGTCAGGAAAACAATGGCAAACGTGAGGATCGTGCCGAGACCGGGAATGCGGTAGCCGATCAGGCTTTCAGGACGCCATTGCTGCGGCAGCAGCAGCAGCGACTGGTCCATGGTGTTAATTACCAGGCTCAGGACCCACACCGTAATGGCGATCGGGACCAGAATCAGCAATCCGGTAATAAAATATTTGCGCATTTAAATCTCGGTGAAGGTTAGGCGCTGCGAATCAGTTGCTGCTGGTGCCAGGCGTGGCCGGCGTGGTACTGGCGGCCGGCGCGGCCGTGCTGGTGCCCGACGCTGCGGTGGCAGGCGCGGCCGGTGCAGCAGGCGCAGCGTCAACCGGGCCGGTCGCGGTCCCGGTCGACGGCGGCGTGCCGCCACGGAAATCGGTGGCATACCAGCCAGTGCCCTTGAGCTGGAAGCCCGCGGCAGTCAGCTGCTTCTTGAAAGATGGCTTTCCGCACGAAAGACAGACCGTCAGCACCGGATCCGAAATTTTCTGCAACACATCTTTGGCAAAACCGCATTCATCGCAGCGGTAGGCGTAAATCGGCATTGATTACTCCGCAAAAATCGTCAAAACCCTGAATTATAAGCCTTTTTTAAGTGTGCCAGCATAAAGTGCCCCCTCTACATGATGCAATGTCATCACAAACTGGTAAGATGCGTGCCTGCCGCATCGGCATCAGCCGGGCTAACTTTAAAAGGAATCTAACGATGTTGATGAAGTCTCGCGTTTTGATCATTGGCGCCGCCTCCGTGCTGGCACTGTCGGCTTGCACCAAAAAAGACAGCACCGCCGCCACCACTGCACCTGTCGCTGACAGCAAAGAAACTGTTGTTGCCACCGTGAACGGCACCCCGATCTATTCCGGCGTGGTCGACATGATGGTCAAAGAGCGCGCGGCCCAAGGCCAGCCTGACAGCCCTGAACTGCGCAAGATGATTATCGAAAATCTGGCAATGCAGTCGATGGTTGCCGGCGAAGCCTCGAAAAAAGGTCTGGACAAGTCGCCTGAGGTGACCCGTCAGCTGGACATGCTGCGTCAGTCGCTGCTGGCCAACGCCTTCGTTCAGGACTACATCAAGAACAATCCTGTCACCGACGCCATGATCAAGGCCGAGTACGACAAGATCAACGCCAAAGCCGGCGGCAATGAATTCAAGGCGCGCCACATCCTGGTCAAGGACGAAGCAGAAGCCAAGGCCATCATCGCCAAGCTGAAGAAAGACATGAAATCCTTCGGCGCCGTGGCCAAGGAAAAATCGATGGATCCGGGTTCGAAAGTGAACGGCGGCGATCTGGGCTGGTTCAACCCGGCCGGCATGGTGCCGGAATTCAGCGCTGCTGTTACCGCGCAGAAAAAAGGCGAGATCTCCGAAGCGCCGGTCAAGTCGCAGTTCGGTTACCACGTGATCGTGGTGGACGATTCGCGTCCAATCACCCCGCCACCACTGGAACAAGTCAAGGAACAGCTCAAGCAACAAGTACAGCGCGAGAATCTGAAGAAATTCTTCGACGACCTGAAAGCCAAAGCCAAGATCGACATCGTTGGCGAAAAGCCAGCCGCAGCGCCAGCCGCACTGACGGCACCGGCAGCACCGGCAGCTGCACCTGAAGTCAAGAAGTAATCAGCAGCAATGCAAAAAAAACCCGCCTCGCGCGGGTTTTTTTATGCCTGGCATTCCCACGCACCGCATGGCAAGGACAAGCGAAACAGATGAATTTGCCTGTCAGCGGGGCACGCCCTGCGCGTGATCGAGATCGGGACGGTGCCAGGGGTCGACGTGGGTCATCAGGGACAGCACCCGGTGACGCTGCATCACGTTGCGGCGGGCGGCGACGGCAATGTCGTGTCCGGCCTCGACAGTCACGGTGGCGTCCACTTCCAGGTGGGCGTCCACCACGATCAGGTCGCCCATCTTGCGGGTGCGCACATCGTGCACCCCCATGACGCCAGGCGTGTCGGCCAGCGTGCGGGTAATGGCGGCAACTTCTTCCTCGTCGATGCCGCGGTCCATCAGTTCGTGCAGGGCGACCCAGGAGAATTCCCAGCCCATCTTCGCAATCATCAAGCCCACGATCAAGGCCGCGATCGGGTCGAGCAAGGGATAACCAGCCAGGTTGCCGGCAATGCCGATGCCGACCACGAGCGACGAGGCCGCGTCGGAACGGGCGTGCCAGGCGTTGGCAACCAGAATGCTGGACTTGAGGCGGGTGGCGATCCTGAGCATGTAGCGAAACAGCAGTTCTTTCGACACCAATGCCACGGCAGCGACCGCCAGGGCCACGCCATGCACCTCCGGAATGCTGCCGGGATCCTGCAACTTCCCGATGGCCGCCCAGTCCATGCCCACGCCCACGGCCAGCAACAGCAAGCCGACCGCCAGCGAGCCGGCGTTTTCAAAACGCTGATGTCCATAAGGATGATCGGCATCGGCCTCCTTGGCGCCGTGGTGGCTGGCGAACAGGACGACGAAATCGGCCACCAGGTCCGACAGGGAGTGGATGCCGTCGGCAATCAGGCCCTGGGATCGGGACAGCACGCCGACCGTGATCTGTACGCTGCTGAGCACAATGTTGACGGCCACGCTGACCCAGGTACTGCGCTTGGCGGCCGCGGCACGTTCAGCGCTGCTGATGCTGGCGTCTTCGGGATCGTCACCCGCGTCTTTAAAATTAATCAATGGGTCGCGTGAAGGTTAAGAGTTTCTGAGCACACACATCTACTTGCCAAATATAGCATCCGGACAGGTCTGTTCCACGTCGTAGCCCAGCCCGATATACAGATGGCCTTTCATTTGTTTGCCGTTCGAGAGGAACAGGTGCAGGCCTTCGCTGCTCAGGCAGGTCATCATGAGCATGCGGGTCTGGCCTTCCATGACGTGCAGGTTGGGACCGTAGGCGCTCACTTTCAGATTCGGGCCGATGGCGGCCATGCCGATGAATGGCCCCTGTTCCAGTTTGCCGTTAATCTTGATGCGGTAGGCAAGCACGGTACGGTCGTTGGTCTCATCGGAAACGGCATCGTCGTCCGGCACCGGCACCTTCTTCAGCACCGTGGCGGTAAAGCAGCATGTTGGATTGCCGTCCGCATCCGGGTATTGGACCTGCACGGCGTCAGTGAGCGCCATCTCTTGCGCAGTAAATAGCAGCGCCCCCTGTGTTCCGCCGATCTTGACCAGCCCTTCCTTGGGCCGCGCCACGCCCGTCAGGCTCAGAGCGGACAAGGCAAGCAGCACGATACAGCGGCGGACAAATTTCATGGTGCAGCCTTCAGATGAGATGGGCGCCGGCGCCAGATTTGCCAGCGCTCCTTGCCGGCAAACACAGGAATCGAATCGCTGACCGGCGCGTCGTCGATGCGTTCGAAAGCGGGTGCCAGCAAGGCGTGCAAGTCGGCAGCGGCAATGCCGAACGGCGGCCCCTTGGGGGCATCGTCAAAGAAAAGAAACCTGCGAGCAGCGCGCCGGGCGGCAACAGCTCTGTCCAGCGCGCCACCACCTGCGGCCACATCGAACGTGGCATGGCGCACAGGAAAGCGCGCTCGTAGATGAGTTCAAGCGGCTGCGCGGCCTGCCAGGCAAAGAAATCGGCCTGCTCCACCTTGCCCGACCAGCGCCCGACCGCCGCTTTGGCTGCCTGCACGGCGGCCGGCGAAAAATCGATCGCTGTGGCATCCCAGCCGGCTTCGGACAGGAAGGCCAGTTCGTAGCCGGTGCCGCAGCCAGGAATCAGGGTGCGCATCGGCTTGCGCTGTGCCACAAAGGCGCGCAAGGCTTCCGGGACACCGCCCCGATCCCATGGTGTAAATCCCTGTTCGAATCGCTCATCCCAGAAGGCCGGGCTGTTCGGATCGCGACTGGAAAACTCGGGCATGCCAGTTACACCTGGAACCAGCGCATGTAGACCTCAAAGCTGAGCAAGGCGACACCGGCGGCGGCAACAAAATACACCAGGAAGGCCAGCATGCGGTTGGTCTTTTGCTGCTCGATCAAGAGTATCTTGATCAGGTCATCGTTGTTGTTGTTCGACTCCGCTGCATTCACCAACACCCGGTGCACCAGGCGCGGCAGCTGCGGAATGATATGGGTGAAGCGCGGCGCTTCGTCTTTCAGGCGTTCGATCATGCCCGGAATGCCGACCTGCTCGCCCATCCAGCGTTCCAGGTAGGGCTTGGCCGTTTTCCACAGGTCAAGGTCGGGATCAAGCTGGCGCCCCAGGCCTTCGATGTTGAGCAGGGTCTTTTGCAGCAGCACCAGTTGCGGTTGCACCT
>DASWMN010000269.1:0-9476 GCA_036399735.1 Telluria sp.
GTCTCATGAAGAAAATCGCTTTCTCCGGCACGCTTGATCCGATTACCAATGGCCACATGTGGGTGATCCAGGAAGCGCGCGAGCTGGCCGATGAAGTCATCATTTTCATCTCCGAAAATCCGGCCAAAAAGCCGCAGTTCACTGCCAGCAAGCGCAAGGAAATCGTCGAGCGCAGTATTGCGGCAGTCGGCTGGACCAACGTCAGCGTGATCCTGGTACGCGGCGACTACACGGCGCGCGCGGCCAAGCGCCAGGGCATCGACTTCCTGATTCGCGGCATTCGCAATACTTCCGACTTCGATTACGAGAATCTGATCCAGCAAATCAACGTCGATGTGGTGGGCGGTGCCAAGACCTTGTTCGTGATGCCGCCGCGCGACCTGGGTTCGGTCAGCTCGAGCTTTGTGCGCGGTTTGCAGGGGCCGGTCGGCTGGCACTGGACCACGAAGCGCTTCATGCCCGCGCCAGCGTACCAGGAATGGATTCTGGACTGGCTGCGCAAGGACTGGAACACGCTTTGGCCGAACGACCAGGCCGGCACTGCCGATTGGTTCGACAAACTGACCGGCGCGGCTGCCTACGGCTCGCCGAGGCGGCCGTATCATAATCTCGACCACCTGGTGCATGGCCTGACCGAGATCGCGGTCTGGGCGGCCAACAACGGCGCCAGCCAGGCCGACGTGATCACGCTGAAAAAGGCGTTCTGGTTCCACGACGCCGTATATGGCGGCACCAAAGACGGGCAGAGCAACGAGGAGCAGAGCGCGCAATTGTGGCTGACCTCGAAGCTCGACGGCGGCGCGGCGGCGGACGGCCCGGCGGCCCTGATCCGTGCCACCGACCATTCACGTGCACGCACCACGGCGCACCGGCTGCAGGATGTGATGCTGGGGGTGGACCTGGCGATTCTGGGCCAGCCCGATGATGTCTACGACGCCTACAGCCGTTCGGTACGCGAAGAATACAGCCACATCGACGACGCCGGCTACCGTGTGGGCCGGGCGAACATCCTTGAACACTTCAAGCGCAGCGCGCACGAGGGCACGCTTTTCGTCGACCCATGGTTCTCCGACATGTACACGGCGCAGGCGCTGGAGAACATCAGGCGCGAACTGGCTGCGCTCTAGAAGGTGCTGGTCAGCTGGCGCGCAGCACGCCGCTCGATTGGCGTTGTCACGGCAGCGACCACGCGAAGCCCGCCTCGTCATTCGCTGCGGAGCAGGTAAAAATCACATCGTCCGGAGCGTCGTACAGGGCGGCCACCTGTTCGATTGCGCTTCTCAACACGGCTTTCAGCACATCGGCTGCCTGTGGCATGAAGATACCGTTAATGAAGTGTGGCGCGTCCATTGTTACTCTAAAAATAAGCCGCGAAACCTTCCGGTGCGCGGCTTTCCTGTCTGTCAGCGGTAATTAAGCCGCTGCAGCCTTCTTGGCTGGCGCCTTTTTCGCGGCGGCCTTTTTGGCCGGCGCTTTTTTGGCCGCTGCCTTTTTGGCCGGCGCCTTCTTCGCTGCCGCCTTCTTGGCCGGCGCTGCGGCTGCCTCGCCGCCCTCTTCGTCCGCTACCGGGGCCGCTTTGCCCTTGGCGGGCGCCTTGGCTTTGCGTTCCTCGAACTCGAAGCTGATCTTGCCGTCCTTGCCCTTGACCAGGAAGGCCTTGAACGGACGGCGCGTGCGCTGCGATACGAAGCCCGGCATCAGATCGGTCTTGCCGTCATTGAGGAGCTTGACCATCTGTTCAGGCAAAATCTCCTGCTGCAGGATGATGCGGCCGCTGCGGAAGTCGCAGGTCTTCGGCTTGGCGACACTGTGCTCGCACACATACGCCAGACCCATCTCGTACACGCCGCCAGCGCATTTCGGGCACGGGCCAAGCGCTGTCTGGCCGGTGAAGTCGACGCCTTCGCCATCTTCGCCGCCATCGTCGTTCTGGCCGAAGTCGAACTCCAGCTTCATGTTCTTGATGTCTTCATCGCGCACGATGCGCAGGATGGCCGCGAATGGACGGCCCATCTTCGAACGGAAGCCCTGCATCGGGCCGATCGTTTTCTTTTCCAGCAGCTCTTCAACTTCAGCGATCTCGAACTGGCGGCTGCCAGGCGTTTTGCTCATGTTGAATTCGCACTTGGTGCAGGCAAAGCGACGATAGTTTTCCTTGACCACGCCGCCGCAATTCGGGCACGGGGTCTTGAGCGTGGCGTAGTCGCCCGGGATCGTATCGTTGTTGTATTCCTTGGCGCGCTTGACGATGATCTGGGTCATCTTCTCGATCTCGCGCATGAATTCTTCACGCGAGATTTTGCCCTTCTCCATCTGCGACAGCTTGTATTCCCATTCGCCGGTCAGTTCCGGTGCGGTCAGTTCGTTCACGCCCAGTCCGCGCAAGAGCGTCATCAGCTGCGACGCTTTCGCGGTCGGAATCAGCTCGCGCCCTTCACGCAGCAGGTAACGCTCGCCCAGCAGACCTTCAATGATGGCAGCGCGCGTTGCCGGCGTGCCCAGGCCCTTGCCGGCCATCGCATCGCGCAGTTCGTCGTCGTCGATCAGTTTGCCCGCGCCTTCCATGGCCGACAGCAGGGTCGCTTCGGTGTAGCGCGCAGGCGGCTTGGTGACCAGGCCATTGGCCGTGACTTTATCGGTGTGGACCTTTTCGCCCTTGGCCACCGGCACCAGGTTGCCGCCGGTGTTGTCGTCCTTGTCGCTGTCGGTCGAGGCTTCCTTGCCGTAGATCGCCAGCCAGCCCGGATTGGTCATGACCTTGCCTTCGGTCTTGAACTGGTGACCCGAGACTTCGGTGTAGCGCGTGGTGACCTGGAATTCCGCAGGCGGGAAGAACACGGCCATGAAGCGGCGCGTCACCAGGTCGTACAGCTTCTGCTCCGGCTCCGACAGATTCTTCGGCGCCAGCGTGGTCGGGATGATCGCGAAGTGATCCGAGATCTTGGTGTTGTCGAAAATGCGCTTGTTCGGCTTGACCCAGCCCTTGTCCGTGATCTGCTTGGCGAACTGGTGGTAGTTGTTGTTCTCCGCCAGGCTGACCATCGTCTCTTTGACGGTGGCGATGTAGTCTTCCGGCAGATGGCGCGAATCGGTACGCGGGTAGGTCAGTACCTTGTGCTTTTCGTACAGCGCCTGCGCCAGGCCGAGCGTGTTCTTGGCCGAGAAGCCGAAACGGCCGTTGGCCTCGCGCTGCAAACTGGTCAGGTCGAACAGGGCCGGCGCCATCGAGGTGGTCGGCTTCGATTCTTCCGTCACATTGCCGGGACGGCCCTTGCAGGCCAGCGCGATGCTGTCGGCGGCCGCCTTGCTCCACAGGCGCTCGGCGCGTTTTTCCGGATCGTTTTCGTCTTTTTTGAAGGACTGGTCGAGCCAGCGGCCTTCATACACACCGGCGGCGCACACGAATTCGGCGCGCACTTCCCAGTAATCGCGCGGGATGAAGCGCTTGATCTTGTCTTCGCGTTCGACCACGATCGACAGGGTCGGTGTCTGTACCCGGCCCACGGTGGTCAGGTAGAAGCCGCCCTCTTTCGAGTTGAACGCGGTCATGGCACGGGTGCCGTTAATCCCGATCAGCCAGTCGGCTTCGGAGCGGCAGCGCGCGGCATCGGCCAGCGGCAGCATTTCTTCGTCGCTGCGCAGCTGGTTGAAGCCTTCGCGGATCGCGCCCGGCGTCATCGACTGCAGCCACAGGCGCTTGACCGGTTGCTTGGCTTTGGCGTTTTGCGCGATCAGGCGGAAAATCAGTTCCCCTTCGCGCCCCGCATCGCATGCGTTGATCAGGGCACTGACGTCTTTACGCTTGATTAGCTTGTTGAGCACCTTGAGGCGCGCTTCGGTCTTGGCGATCGGGTTGAGCGCGAAGTACGGCGGGATCATCGGCAGGTGCGCAAAGCTCCATTTGCCGCGTTTGACGTCGTGTTCTTCGGGCACCGCGATTTCGAGCAGGTGGCCCACCGCCGAGGACAGTACGTACTCGTCGGATTCGAAGTACTCATCGTGCTTGGTGAAGCCGCCCAGCGTCTTGGCGATATCGTTCGCGACGGAGGGCTTCTCGGCGATGATGAGGGTTTTTGTCATATGGTTTCTCGTCGTACTTAATAGGGGGTTCGGCAGGCGCATCATACATGCTCGGCCGCAGGCAGCGATCTTTTGTCGTCCTGATACACGAATTGTAACAATCCAACTCGCGGCCAATGATAAGCGGGTTGTCGGCCAATCTGCAAGGGGACGCTGCATGTGGCAGCACAAAAGCGCCCGATTGGGCGCAGTTATTGCTTAAAAGAACTTTATTCGGCGGATCAGTGCAGCAGGCGGGGGGCTTGCTCGTCGTCGGAACCGAACAGGTCGTCGAACATCAGCGCATCCGGTTCCTTGCCCTGGCTCCATAACAGCATCAGGACGATGATTTTCAGACGGCCCAGGCCGACCGGCGACTCTTCCAGGGCCAGCGCCCGTTCCACCACGATTTCGCGCTGGACCGGCGAGAGCACCTTGGCGCTTTCGAGGAACTGGATGAAACCGATCGCGGCGGTGCCGAGGGCGTCGACTTCCTGCTCCACGTAAAAGCGGGTACCGGATGAGGAAAACGCCGCGCTCGGCTCGGCGCCCGCCATTTCGGTCAGGTCGGTGAGCCAGACGATCGCTTCGGAAATTTCGACATCGTCGAATCCCACTGCCGACAACTTGCGCGCAAGCGCGGCCGGCTCAGGGCAGGCATCCGGGCGGTAGTAGGTCTCGTAGAGGTAGACAAGGATATCGAACATGGCGCTACTCTATCAGTTAAGCTCGTGCGGACACAAGGGCCGCACGGTCCCGCTCAGCGATTGAGTCTTTGGAACAATCCACCAGGCAACCGTTCGACCATGCCCGCCAGTTCCAGCGCCATCAGTTGCGCTAAAAGCTTGCCTGGGGGCATGTCGCTCAGGTCGGCCAGGATATCGCCATGCAGCGGTCCCTGGCCCATTACCTCCAGCAAGGCCGCGCTGTCGCCGTCCACCGCGGCAGCTGCGGCGCCCGCTTGCCCCGCATGGGGCAGCGCGCCGGTGACCAGGGGCGCCATGGCCAGTGCTTCGAACAGGTCGGCTGCCGTCTCGACCAGGCGCGCGCCGTTCTGTATCAGCTTGTGGCATCCCTTGGACAGTGGTGAATGAATGGAACCGGGAATGGCGAACACATCGCGCCCTTGCTCGTTAGCGACATTGGCGGTGATCAGGGAACCCGATCCGGCGGCCGCCTCCACCACCAGCACGCCACAGGCCAGGCCGCTGATCAGCCGATTGCGGCGCGGAAAATTAGCGGCCAGCGCAGCAGTCCCGAGCGGGTATTCGCTCAGCACGCAGCCGTCCTGCGCGATCTGGTGCGCCAGCGCGCGGTTGCGGCGTGGATAAATGCGGTCGGCGCCGGTCCCGACCACCGCGATGGTGGAACCGGGACCACGCAAGGCGCCCTCGTGGGCGGCCGTATCGATGCCCAGCGCCAGCCCGGAGACAATGGTCAGGCCCGCGCTGCTGAGCGCCTCGGCAAACGCGGCGGCGGTGTGCTTGCCCTGGGTGGTGGCATTGCGGCTGCCCACGATGGCCAGCGCCGGCCCGGCCAGCAAGGCCGGCTGGCCCTTGGCGTACAGCAGCAAGGGCGGATCGGGTATCTCGCGCAGCAAGGCGGGATAAGCCGGGTCGTCCAGTGTCAGCACATGGTTGCCGTCCAGGCTGCACCACGAAAGAATGGTATCGAGCGCGCGTGCCTGCGCCGCATCGGGCACCGCCAGCAAGGCGCTGGCAAGGGCATCGGACACAACGGCGCGCAGCGCGGCATGGCTGGCAGCAAAAATGGCGTGGGGGGATTTGAAACGTGCCAGCAGGATGCCGGCGGTGATCGGACCCACACCCGGGGTTTGCTCCAGGCGGAGCCAGGCAGCCAGGGCAGATGCCTGGCTGACTGCGGGTGTGGGGTCCGTGTCTTGCACGGCGATATTACTCCGGTGAGCGAGCCAGATCGCCGACTTGCACCGGCTCGGTAACTTGCATAATCAGACCGTAAGAGACTTTATTGAACACCCGGAAAATGAACAGGGTGCCGTTTTGCTCGTCGGGCAGCTTAATCATCTTGGCACGGCCTTTGACGGTGGTGTCCGGGATGGTTTTACCCAAAGTATGCAGCTGCAAGGTGGTGCCGACGTCGATTCCGTCAAGCGAACCGCGATTGATGCTGACGACTTCGTTCTGACCGGCAAAGTTCACGCCCGAGTACACGCCCAGGACGCGTGCGTCGACCGGCTGGTCCGGCGCGTGCGGCACGTAGTTGCGGATCGCTGTCGGCGGGGCCGGCAGCAGACGGTCGCCCACGCCCATTTCCTGCTTGGACGAAGAAACGATCATGGTGTGGACGTCGCTGCCCGGCTTGGCTTCGGTATGCGCTTTGACCGAACCGAGGTAGACCGCTTCGTACGCGATGACCTTGTTGGTAACCGGATCACGCAAAGGCGCACCTGGACGGAACACCTGGAAGGAGCTCACGCCGTTCAGGTCGCCGCGCACATAGACTTTGTCGTCCTTGCCGAGATACACGTGACCGTCCTGGGCCGCCACGATACGCGGCGCAGTCTTGAGTTCGTCGCCTTCGATGATCAAAGGCTGCGACAGGAAGGGATCGATCACGGCGGACGGGATCGACGCGATCGCATCTTTGCCCAGACCTTCGGTACGCAGCTGCGGCTGCAGACGGTTGTTGCCGTTCACGCCGCCGTCGGAACCAGGCTTGTTCAGGGAAAGGCGGCCATTGACGCGGTCAAAATACACGATCTGCCCTGGATAGATCCAGTGCGGATTCTTGATTTCATCTTTGTTCATGCCCCATACCTGCGGCCAGCACCAAGGGTGGTCGAGGAAGGCGCCGGAAATATCCCAAAGGGTATCTCCTTTGACCACGGTATGCTGATCCGGCGCATTGGCACGGAATTCGCATTTTTTGGCCGCCTGGGCCGGGATGGCCAGAAGGCCGGTAAAGAGCGCTGCGACTGCAAAGCGGGCGCTTACTGTGCTAAAATTTTTCATTGAGATGTCCGTAAAGTGCGGCATTAACACGGAATTGCTAGCTGGACTCATTACCTTTACCAGCCAGAGGCGCCACAGACAGCACGTTGAAACGCGACCCTATCGACGATTCTGGGGGCAAAGCTTGCCGAACTGGATCAAATTCTGCACATAAATCCTTGAACTAGCAAGACAAACCGCGATTTTGCCCCTGATCGACGTGTTGCGTTTTTGTTGTGCGGAAGCATTTTCCGAAGTTTTTCGTATCAAAAATTGAACGATTTGTTACCGAGTTAATAACACATATGGCAATACTGAATATTCTGCGCTACCCGGATGCACGCCTGCACAAGGTTGCCAAACCCATCACCGAATTCGGTGAACGGATTACCAAACTCGCCGCTGACATGGCTGAAACCATGTACGACGCCCCGGGTGTTGGACTGGCCGCGAGCCAGGTGGATGTTCACGAGCAACTGGTCGTGATCGACACTTCGGAGACCAAGGACGATTTGCGTGTGTTCATCAATCCACAAATCATTTGGTCCAGCGCCGAAACGCAGGTCTACGACGAAGGCTGCCTGTCGGTTCCCGGTATTTACGACGGTGTCGAACGGCCGTGCCAGGTCAAGGTCAGCGCGCTCGACGTGAATGGCAAGCCCTTCGAACTGACAGCCGACGGCCTGCTGGCCGTTTGCATCCAGCACGAAATGGATCACTTGCAAGGCAAGGTGTTTGTCGAATATCTGTCGCCGCTCAAGCGCAACCGGATCAAGGCAAAGATGCTCAAGGAAAGCCGCGGTATCGAGCGCGAAGCCGCCCTCAAGGCCGCCGGCCGTCGTTACTGATCGATGAAAGTCGTCTTCGCCGGCACCCCCGAGTTCGCTGCATGCGCGCTGCAATCCTTGCATCAGGCAGGGTTCGAGATCCCGCTGGTGCTGACCCAGCCTGACCGCCCGGCCGGACGCGGCATGCAGCTGCATGCCTCCGCCGTCAAGCAATATGCGCAGGCACATGGGATCGAGGTGCTGCAGCCCTTGTCGCTGCGCACCGACAGCAAGGATCCCGAGCGCGCGGCCCAGGCGGCCAGCGCGCACGCGCGCCTGCTGGCCACCGACTACGACGTGATGGTGGTGGCCGCCTACGGCCTGATCTTGCCGTGCAGCACACTGGACATCAAGCCCTGCATCAATATCCACGGTTCATTGCTGCCGCGCTGGCGCGGCGCCGCGCCCATCCATCGCGCCATCGAAGCGGGCGACCTGGAAACCGGCGTGACCATCATGGAGATGGAAGAAGGTCTCGATACCGGCCCCATGCTGCTCACCGACCGGGTGGCCATCGGCGCCCACGAGACCACCGGCGCCCTGCACGACCGGCTGGCCCGGCTCGGTGCCGACATGATCGTGACGGCGCTGCGTTTGCGCGCGGACAACAAGCTGGTCGCTGTTGTACAGCCGGAACAAGGTGTCACCTATGCCGCCAAAATCAGCAAGGAAGAAGCGCGGCTGGACTTCCGACTGTCGTCAGCCGAACTGGACCGGAAAATCCGCGCGTTCAATCCCTTCCCCGGCGCACATGCCGAAGTCAACGGTGTCACCATCAAGATCTGGGGTGCCCAGCCACTGGAAGCTTCCAGCGACGCCCTGCCCGGGCAAGTATTGGCGGCCGATGCGCAACATGGCATCGTGGTGGCGTGCAAACGCGGTACGCTGCGCCTGACAGAATTGCAGAAACCCGGCGGCAAGCGTTTGCCCGCAGCCGAATTCCTCAAGGGTTTTCCTCTGGCCGAGCTCAGTTTCGACTGAACCCGGCTTTCCAGCCTTTACTTCACTCTGCCTTGCCTCCTGCGGCGCGCTGGGCATCCATGTGCTCGCGCAGAATCTGATTGATGCGCGTCTGGTAGCCTGGACCGGCCGACTTGAACCAGTTCAGCATGTCCACGTCCAGACGGATCGTGACGATCTGCTTGAGCGCAGGGTTGCCCGCTGGTCGTGCTGCATTCTCACCACCGTTGTTGTTGCCGAGGGCTGCCTGTTCTGGCCAGGTTGCTTGGAAATCTTCGTTCATTTGTTGCTCCTATATCATCATTTATTGCCGCATGTATAGGATTGTCGTCTGGCCATGTAACGACAAGATTGCTGGCACCCCCTGTTTTGTATCTGTATGTATCAAACCGGTTAGAACTTACAGAATGATACAAACAGCGCCGGCGAAAAACCAAAGTTGCCCGATGACGTATAATTTTAGGCCGGTCCAAACCGGCCTCGACGTCCACTGAAAGCTCCTGATGACCACCGCTGCCCCTGCCATGTCCACGATCGAAACCCAGCTGCGCGAGATCTTGTCGCGCCGCATCATGATTCTCGATGGCGCCATGGGCACAATCATCCAGCAGTACAAACTCGATGAAGCCGCTTACCGTGGCGGACCGGACGGCCGTTT
>DASWMN010000270.1:0-28943 GCA_036399735.1 Telluria sp.
TGACCTACTTCATCTACGGCATCCGCCATTCACGCCTGAACCAGGCCTGAACGAAAGAGATCATCCGCCAAACGAAACAAGTTTCCACAGCCTGTAGTCAAACGCCGTTTCAGGAAATGTTGTGTGAGTAGACGTAAAAAAACCACGCTCTGCCTTGCGGTGAGCGTGGTTTTTTGTTTGTGTTTCAGCCGGTGTTGCCGGCGCTGCTACAGCGTTTATTCGACGTTTATTCGACGTTCATTTCTTTGAGCAGGTTGTCGGCTTTGTCGACGTGCTTCATGTTCCACAGCATGTAACGCACGTCGACCTGAATGTCGCGCGTGTTCGACTTGTTGTAATCCCAGTCGGAAATGATCGAGTCGAGCGTGCCGTCAAACGCCAGGCCGATGAATTCGCCCTTGGCATTCAGCGCCGCCGAACCCGAGTTGCCGCCGGTGATGTCCAGCGTGGCCAGGTAGTTGACCGGCACGGTCTTCAGTTTCGGATCGACATACTTGCCGAAGTCCTTGGCCTTGATCGCCGCCAGCTGGGCTTCCGGCGCGTTGAACTCGCCTTCGCCAGTGGCCTTGGCCACCACACCGTTCAAGGTGGTGAAGGCGGTCCACGAACCGGTACCGTCGGCGCCATGCTCGCGGCCCTTGATATTGCCGTAGGTAACGCGCAGGGTGCTGTTGGCGTCTGGATAAACCGCGCGGCCCTTGCTGTTCATGTAGGCAATTTTGGCCTTCATGTAGTTGGCGTAGGATTGCTGGATCTTGCCTGCCAGTTCGTCCTCTTCGGCTTCCGCTTTCAGGCCCGGCTCGTACATGGCCACGGCCGCCTTGATGAAGCTGTCGTTGCTGGCCTTGAAGTCTTGCGGCTTCATGGTCAGCATGGCTTCGCGTGCGGCTTTGTCGTTCAGCTTGGAACCGGCGTGCAGCGTGTCCAGCAGCGCTTTCAGCTGGTCCTGGCTCATGCCGTCCTGGATCCCGAGTGCGGCGTCGAAGCTGGCGTTGCGCTGGGCTTTTGGCTGGGCCAGGTACTGGCGCAGCACATTCAGGACCAGCGCCTTGTCGACTTTTTCATCGTAGGTGCGATCGATCCCGGCCAGGCCAGCTTTCAGGCGCGGCAGGTCGCGCTCCTGGTAGCCAAGCTTGCGGTCGGCATTCGGCTTCTGGCTTTCGTTTGCCAGACGGACCATCTGACGGGCGGCGACCAGCAGGCGCGGCGAGGCATTGTTGAAGAAGAAGTCATGCTTGGCTTCGGCATCGCGCTGGGCGATCAGCTTTTCAACCAGCTCGATATCGGCGCCGAATTCCTTCTGGCGCGCCGGAGCGGCATTGACCCAGGCCTTGAGGTCCGCATGCTCTTTGGTCTTGCGAGCCAGCATGTCGCTACCTTGGTAGCTGTTCAGCATGCCCTTGCGGTTCTTGTAGTAGTTATTGATGTTCGCGACCAGGCCGGCATACTTCAGGCGCGCATCTTCATTGGTCTTGGTTTCGCTGGCGATGATGGCCAGGCGTTCGGCCGACAATTTGACGAAGGCCGGGTATTCCCAGTCGAAGGTGGACACCACTTCCGATGGCAGGCGGTGGCGGTTGGTGCGTCCCGGATAGCCCAGTGCCATGATGAAGTCGCCTTCCTTGACGCCCTCTTTGGCAATTTTCAGGTGGGTGGCTGGCTGATACGGGACGTTGTCCTTGGAGAAGTCGGCAGCCTTGCCTTCCTTGCTGACATAGGCGCGGTAGAAACCGTAGTCGCCGGTGTGGCGCGGCCACATCCAGTTATCGGTATCGCCGCCGAACTTGCCCACGCCGGCTGGCGGCGCGTGCACCAGGCGCACGTCGCGAATTTCCAGCTGCTTGGTCATGTAGTACTCGAGACCGCCGTAGAAGCTGGCGATGCTGCAGCGGTGGCCTGCATCTTTTTCGCATTCGGCGACCAGCGCCTTCATGTTCTTTTCGCCGGCATCGACGCGGGCCTTGCCCGCCAGCTTGGCCACTTCGGGCGTGATCACCTGGCCGGTCACATTGGTCACGGCCTTGGTCACGTAGATGCGGCTGCCTGGCGCGGCCGGCAATTCTTCGGCGGAAGTCTTGGCCAGGAAGCCGTTGGCCAGCAGATCGCGCTCCGGCGTCGAGTTCACTGCCACGCTGTTGTACACGCAGTGGTGGTTGGTCGCGACCAGGCCCTGCGGCGACACGAAGGAGGCCGAGCAGCCGCCCAGGCTGACGATCGCGTTCATCGGGAATTCGGTGAGTTTGGTCAGCGTGGCGGGATCAAGCTTGAGGCCGGCCGCTTTGAGTTGCTTGGCTACTTGTGGCAGCTGCTGGGGCATCCACATGCCTTCGTCGGCATGGGCCGCTGCGCTGCTGAGCAGGGCGAGCGTAAACAGGGTCTTTTTCATTCGGGATCGTCTCTTGTTGTGGGGATCGGTCGGATTGCTTTTTGGGCGATCCAAAGTATCCCTAGCGACCCTGTTTTCGTCAACCAGATTCTGGATGATTTATCGTCAATTTCCCCAGTGAAATTTCATGCATATATAGCCCTACAACTGGTCCCCGATCAGCGAGGCGAACTGGCCCATCGCCCGTTCCCACAGCGAGCGGTCGGCCCATTCGGCCATGGTGATCTGGTCGGTATGCTTCCAGTCCTCATTGAAAATCGCCACCTGCTGTTTGGCAAACGCGGCGTCGATCACGTTCAGATTGGCTTCATCGTTCAGGCTGAACGAGCGGTTGTCGAAATTGGTCGAACCAACCGAAACCACCAGCGCGTCGACCACCAGCGCTTTCACGTGGTACATGGTGGGTTGGTACTCGGCAATCTCGATCCCTGCTGCCAGCAGCTCGCCCCAGCGGTCGCGCGAGGCGGCGCGCACCACGTCCGAATCGATGTCCTCGCCAGGCGTGATGATGCGTACCTTGACGCCGCGTTTGGCGGCCGCGACCAGCGCGCGGATGGTCAGATCGTCCGGCACAAAGTACGAGCTCGACAGGTCGATACTGTGCTTCGCGGCAGTGATCGACATCAGGTACATCAGCAGCATGCTCTCGCTGCCGCCTTGCGGTGAGCTGCTGAACATCTGGGCCGCGTGGCCACCCTTGGCCGTGAGCGCAGGGAAGTAGGCGGGCCCGTCCAGTACCACGCCGGTGGCCTTGGTCCAGTTGTCGGCGAACACGGCCTGCATCTGGCCGACGACCGGGCCTTCGACGCGGAAGTGGGTATCGCGCCAGTGTTTTTTATCCTGTGCGGTGCCGCGCCACTGGTCGGCAATGCCGACCCCGCCGGTGAAGCCGATCTTGCCGTCCACCACCAGCACCTTGCGGTGGGTCCGGTTATTCAATTTGGTAAATTTCCACCAGACGGGTTTATGGAAGCGCTCGAGCTTGATGCCCGCTGCCTTCATTCTTTCCATGGCGGCGTCGTCCATCTTGATGCTGCCGATAAAGTCGAGCATCAGGTGCACCTTGACCCCGGCACGCGCGCGTTCGATCAGCGCGTCGGAAAATTCCTCGCCGATGGTTTCAGACCAGTAGATATAGGTTTCGAAGGTAATCGTGTGCTCCGCCTCGCGGATGGCTTTGAGCATCGCCGGAAAGATCTGCTCGCCATTGAGCAGCACCTCGACCTGGTTGCCATCGAGGATAGGCGGGCCCAGCAGTACCCCCATCGAGCGCCGGAACTGCGGGTCGCTGGCGTCATACTGGCGCTGCAACTGGCGCTCGATTTTTTTCTCGCTTGGCATGAAATTGAAAACCAAAAACACCGAGAGCAAGGTCAGGATGCAGGAGATCAATGCCACTGGAAAAGGTTTCATTCTCATAATTTGCGCCAGGCGAAAAAAAACCAACGCACAGGCGTTGGTTAGTGGGGTGGAACTTCTTATCGTGCTTTTCCGCGACGAAGCAGATTGACGATGGCCAGCAGAATCACGGCGCCAAGGAAGGAAACCAGCAGCGAGGTGACGCTGAAATCGTCTGAATTGATGGTCCCGGTGCCGAACAGCGGTGAGAGCAGCCAGCCACCCAGGAATGCACCGATGATACCGACCACGACGTTCAGAATCATGCCTTGTTCTGCGTCCGTCTTCATGACCATGCTGGCCAGCCAACCCAAGATACCGCCGACGATAATCCAGATAATGAATAACATGTTGAATCCTCCTATTGGTTAAAAAAGTCCCCAGACCGCTTGCAGATTGCCGGGCCGTGTAAAAAGAATAAGGTCGCGACGCACGGTGGTCGGTGCGGCAACGAACGTAGTGGGAGATTGGGTTTCTTGCCCAAAAACAGTGGTATTTGGAAAGACCGAAATAGCGTGCGTCAACGAACGGAAGCAGAGTCGCTGCAGACTTATCGTTTCGGCACTGGCAAACATTTCCAGGTTTGTATGCGAGCCCCGCACATGAAAATTCGAAAGGAAACGATATGAGCAACTACGATACGACGTCCACCAAGAATTCCGGCATGGTTACGGGTCTGTTCCGTGACCGCACCAGCGCTGAGCGTGCCTACAACTCCGTCGCCGACCGCGGCTACTCCAAAGACGATGTGACCTTGATGATGTCCGACGACACCCGCAAGCGCCACTTCGCCGACACTGAAACTGAACTGGGCAGCAAGGCTGCCGAGGGCGCCGGCGTTGGCGCAGGCATTGGCGGCACCATCGGTGCCGTGCTGGCCGGCGTGGCCGCTGTCGGCACCACGCTGGTACTGCCAGGCATCGGCCTGGTGGTGGCCGGTCCATTGGCGGCGGCACTGGCCGGCGCCGGCGCAGGCGGCCTGGCAGGCGGTCTGGTCGGTGCCCTGATCGGCGCCGGCATTCCTGAAGAACGCGTCAAGCACTACGAAGAAGGCATCAAGAACGGCGGCATCCTGATGGGTGTGAAACCACGCAGCGACGAGGACGCGCTGCACATCGAACGCAGCTGGACCGACAGCGCCGGTGAGCACATCATCGGTACCGGCCTGGGCGCTGCAGGTGGCGCGGCTGCCGGCGCGGGCATCGGCTCGGTGGCCGGTCCGATCGGCACCGTGGCCGGTGCGGCAATCGGCGGGATCGCCGGTGGCCTGGCTGGCAAGGGCGCGGCTGAAGTGGTCAACCCGAAATCGGGCGACGATCTGCCTGAGCATCACTTCGCCAAAGGCCTGGGCGCCGGTAGCGGCGCAGCGGCAGGCGCGGCAGCTGGTGCCGTGGCCGGTCCGGTCGGCATGGCAGCCGGCGCAGCCATCGGCGGTCTGGCCGGTGGCCTGGCAGGCAAGGGTGCAGGCGAAGTCGTCAATCCGAAATCGGGCGACGAACTGCACGACCATCACCTGGCCAAGGGCGTCGGCGCGGGTAGCGGCGCGGCAGTTGGCGCGGCTGCCGGTGCAGTCGGCGGTCCGGTGGGTATGGCAGCCGGCGCTGCGATTGGCGCACTGGCTGGCGGCATGGCGGGCAAGGCTGCAGGCAGCCTGGTCAACCCGGAAGAGGAAGCCGCTTACTGGCGCAGCTCGTATCAGACGGCGCCGTACTATTCGCCAGGCTACACCTACGACGACTACGGTCCGGCCTACGAACTGGGCTATAACAGCCGTGGCCGCTATGTTGGTCAGAATTTCGACACGGTCGAAAACGATCTGGCCAGCGATTGGGATCGCGTGAAGGGCAAATCGCGCCTGAACTGGCAGCAGGCCAAGTCGGCCTCGCGCGCTGCCTGGGACAAGGTTGAGCGTGCCATTCCTGGCGATTCGGATGGTGACGGCCGTTAAGGGCTGACGGTCACCCTCGCTTTCGCGAGGGCGATGAAAAAAACCGCGCTTTCGGGCGCGGTTTTTTCGTTTGCGGCAGACTGCTTAGTTCTTGATCGCCTCGACCTGGATGGCCAGGCGTACTTCAGGCGAGAACATCGGGATGCCCTTGGTCACGCCGAAGTCGGCGCGGTTGAACACGGCCGACGCATCGGCGCCGCATACTTCCTTCTTGTACATCGGGTGCATGATGCACTTGAACTTGGTGATGATGAGGGTCACCGGCTTGGTCACGCCGTGCAGGGTCAGGTCGCCCTCGACGCTCATCGGGTCTTCACCCTTGAAGGTGATCGCTTTCGACTTGTAGGTAATTTTCGGGTACTTGGCCACGTCGAAGATGTCTTCCTTGACGGCGTGCGCATTCATCGCGTCCAGACCGAAATCGATCGAGCCGGCATCGATGGCGATGTCGAGCGAACCGGTCTTGGCGGCGCGGTCGAGCACCACGGTGCCGCTGGTTTTCTTGTACTTGCCGCGCCAGTAGGACAGGCCCATGTGGTCCGCTTCGAAGCTTGGATAGGTATGGGCCGGGTCGATGGTGTAGGTGTCGGGGGCGGCGATGGCGGAAGCGGCGCTGGCAGCGATCAGAACGGCGATGAGGCTTTGGATTTTCATGTGTTCCCTTTTTTAAAATGTGGTCTTACTTGACTGCGCTAACGCGGAATTTGATGATGACGTCGTCGGCCACCATGCTGGTGTCCTTCCATTCGCCCTCGCCAATATTGTAGGCCAGCCGCTTGATCGGCAGCGAACCTTCGAATACCTGCCTGGCGCCCTCGGTCTTCACCGTGAGCGGGAAGCTGACGTCGGCGGCCTTGCCTTTAATGGTGAGTTTGCCGCTGACGTTCAGTTTGCCCGGGCCGGCCGGCTTGATCGCGCTGGACACAAATGTCGCTTTCGGGAACTGGGCTGCGTTGAACCATTCTTTCTTGGCGACTTCCTTGTTCATGTCGGCTTCGCCCACGTCCAGGCTGGCGGTATCGATCTCGACGCTGGCCTTGGCCAGTTCCGGCTTGGCCGCATCGTAGTCGATCTGCGCCGTAAAGCGCTTGAAGGGCGCTTCGACCGGCACATTCATTTGCTTGAAGGTGGCCGACACCTTGCTGGCGGCAACATCGGTCTTGAGCGGCGCGGCGCTTGCGGCCAGGGCCACGCCCAGCAGGGCGGCAAGCAGGGTGCCTTTGTTGGTTTTCATGTCGTTCTCCTCTTGGGTAAAGCGCTCAGGCCGACGGCAACATGCGTTTGAGCACGCCGTCGCGGTCGATGAAATGGTGTTTCAGTGCGGCCAGCACATGGGCGGCGACTGCGCCCAGCATGGCCATGTTCAGCCAGTAATGCACGCCTTTCAGAATCGGCTTGAGGGCCGGGTCCGGGCCCATCACCACGGGCAGCTCGATCAGGCCGAACCAGACCACTGGAATGCCGGCCGAGAGGGTGTAGAAGTAACCGGACAGGGGAACCGCGAACATCAGCAGATACAGTGTGCCGTGCAGCAGATTGGCGGCGCTTTTCTGCCAGCCTGGCATGGCGTCGGGATAGGCGGGCGCGCGGTGGGTCAGGCGCCACAGCAGGCGCAGCGCGGCCAGGGCCAGGATGCTCACGCCGGCCCATTTGTGCCATGAGTAATACTTGAGTTTGGTAGGCGTGATGCCGGGGATATCCGTCATGATCACGCCCATGGTGAAGGCGCCGATGATCAGCAGCGCAATCAACCAGTGGAACAGGATCGCCGTGTTGGTGTAGCGCTGCTGCATGTTTACCTCGGGGAAAATAGTACGTGTTAGGACTAATATACCAAAGAAATGAAATTTGCGCTTGCGTCGCAGATTACCACGCGTTTGAAAACGGAGTTAACGCTGTGCTGAGGTAAAATCGGAGCTCGCGTTTTGTGTAGATGAAAATGCAAGACAAGTGCAATTTGTGGGACACGGGAGCGTCCATGGAAACACGTTTGACCCGCGCGGCCCTGGCCGTGAGCCTGGCGCTGTCACCGCCGCTGGCGGCCCAGCCTTTGCAGCCGGTCGACATTGCCGACCTGTCGATCGAAGACCTCGCCAATATCCAGATTACCTCGGTGTCCAAGAAGCCGGAGCGCCTGGCCGCTGCCGCCGCTTCCGTGTTCGTGATTACCGCCGACGACATCCGCCGTTCCGGCGCCGTGAATATCCCCGAGGCGCTGCGCCTGGCGCCGAATCTGCAGGTGGCGCAAAACAACGGTACGTCGTATGCGATCAGCGCGCGCGGCATGAATGGCAGTAACAATTCTTCGCCCAATAAACTGCTGGTCATGATCGATGGCCGCTCGATTTACGCGCCGCTGTTTTCGGGGGTGTTCTGGGAAGTCCAGGATGTGATGCTGGAAGATATCGAGCGGATCGAGGTGATCAGCGGTCCGGGCGGCACCCTGTGGGGCGTGAATGCCGTCAACGGCGTCATTAACATCACCACCCGCAACGCGGCCGAGATCGGCGGGCGACTGTTGTCCCTGCAGGCCGGTACGCGCGGCAGCGACAGCGCTTTCCGCCAGGGCGGCAGCAATGGCGGCTGGGGCTGGCGCGTGTACGGCAAATACCAGGACGTGCGCCGCACCGAACTGGCCACCGGCGCCGACGTCAACGACGCGCGCCATCTGGCCCAGGCCGGCTTCCGGGCCGACACGGCACGCGGTCCTGACCGCTACAGCGTGCATGGCGCCGTTTACCGTGGCCGCGCCGAACAGCCTTTGCCGGGCACGATTTCCGTCACCGGCAGCGACCTCGACCTTGGGCCGATCACCTCGACCGGCGCCAATCTAACTGCCGGCTGGCAGCACAGTCTGGCCGGTGGCGGCGAGCTGGCGCTGCAAGGCTATCTCGACTACACCAGGCGCGAAGTGGTACCCACTTACGCCGAGTCGTTGACCATCGCCGATCTGCAATTCCAGCACGCGCTGGCGGCCGTGGGCGCACATCGCCTGGTATGGGGCGCCAACTACCGCCATTCCTGGGATGATGTGACGAACGGTCCGCTGGTTGCCTTCCTGCCGGCCAAGGTCGGCCAGACCTGGGCAAGCCTGTTTGCACAGGACGAGATTGCACTGACCGACGCCGTGCGCCTGACTGTCGGCGCCCGGGCCGAACGCAACGACTATACCGGCACCGAATTTCTGCCCACGCTGCGCCTGGCATGGACGCCGTCGTCGCAGCATTCATTCTGGACCGGCTGGTCGCGCACGGTGCGGGCGCCTTCGCGGCTCGATGCCGATACCTTCATTCCGGCCCGGCCGCCGTATTTCCTGATCGGCGGTCCGGAGGTCCGTTCCGAAGTGGCCAAGGTGGTCGAACTGGGCTACCGCGGCCAGCCCTGGCAGGACGTGTCGTTCTCGGTCACCGCTTTCCACAACGATTACGACCATCTGCGCACCCAGGAGCTGATCTCCGTCGAGCCCCTGCTGGTCACGTTCAGCAATCTGATGGAAGGCAAGGCGCGCGGCATCGAAATGTGGGGCAGTTACCAGGCGGCGCCGTGGTGGCGTCTGAATGCGGGCTTCATGGCGCTGCACCAGCGCTTCACCCTCAAGCCGGGCAGCAATGATGCACCCGGGCCAGGCTCGGCGCGCAAGGATCCTTCGCACACGGCGCAGCTGCGCTCGTCGTTCACCCTGGCGGCGGACAAGGATCTCGATCTGGTCGTGCGCAAGGTGGGCGCGCTGGACAATCCGGCCGTGCCTTCGTACACCGCCATCGATGCGCGCCTGGCGTGGCGCCCGCGGCGTGATATCGAAGTGTCCCTGCTCGGCAAGAATCTGAACGGCAGCCATGCGGAATACGGGGCGCTCGCCACACGCACCGAGGTGGCGCGCTCGGTTGGCGTCAAGCTGGTCTGGCAGAATTGAAGCGGGCGCCAGCGGCGCCCGGTAATGCGGATAGGCTACGCTGTCCAAGTTACTGAACAGCATGGCCGGTGCCGGTGCGGCTTAGATCGCGCGCGCCAGCTTTTCGGCGATGCCGACGTAGTTCGACGGCGTCATTGCCAGCAGCAAGTCCTTGGCGTCCTGCGGGATGGCCAGCGTGAGCACAAACTCGCGCAGCGCATCCTTCGAAATGCCTTTGCCGCGCGTCAGTTCCTTGAGCTGCTCGTACGGGTTCTCGATGCCGTAGCGGCGCATCACGGTCTGCACCGGCTCGGCCAGCACTTCCCAGTTCGCATCCAGATCCTGCCCGAGGCGGGCAGCATTGACTTCCAGCTTGTTCAGGCCGCGCAGGCAGCTGTCGTAGGCCAGCAGCGCGTAGCCGAAGCCCACACCGATGTTGCGCAGCACGGTCGAATCGGTCAGGTCGCGCTGCATGCGCGACACCGGCAGCTTCTCGGCCATGTGCTTGAGCACGGCGTTGGCCAGGCCCAGATTACCTTCCGAGTTTTCGAAGTCGATCGGGTTGACCTTGTGCGGCATGGTCGAGGAACCGATTTCGCCGGCCTTGGTGGTCTGCTTGAAGTAGCCGAGCGAAATGTAGGCCCAGATGTCGCGGTTCAGGTCCAGCAGAATGGTGTTGGTGCGGGCGATGGCGTCGAACAGTTCGGCCATGTAGTCGTGCGGTTCGATCTGGATGGTGTACGGATTGAAGGTCAGGCCGAGGCGCTGTTCAATCACGTTCTGCGAGAACCTGGCCCAGTCGAAGTCGGGATAGGCCGACAGGTGGGCATTGTAGTTGCCGACTGCGCCGTTCATCTTGGCCAGAATTTCGACATCGGCGATGCGCTTGATGGCGCGCTGCAGACGGGCCACGACGTTGGCCATTTCCTTGCCCAGGGTGGTCGGGCTGGCGGTCTGGCCATGGGTGCGCGAGAGCATCGGCACGGCGGCGTTGGCGTGCGCGATTGCTTTGAGCTTGTCGACCAGGCCTTGCAGCGCCGGCAGCATCACGCCGTCACGCGCGGCTTTGAGCATCATGCCGTGCGACGTATTGTTGATGTCTTCGGAGGTGCAGGCAAAGTGAATGAACTCGGTTGCGGCCACCAGTTCCGGGACGTCCTTGACCTGTTCCTTGAGCCAGTACTCGACCGCCTTGACGTCATGGTTGGTCACCGCTTCGATCGCCTTGATGCGCGCCGCATCGGCTTCCGAAAACTCCGACGCCATGCGTTCGAGCAGCGCAGTCGCTTCGCGCGAAAACGGTTTGATTTCCGCGAAGCCGGCTTGCGACAATGCCTGCAGCCACGCCAGTTCGACCTTCACGCGGTGGTGCATGAAACCGGCTTCGGACAGGATGGGACGCAGCTTGTCGGTCTTGGCTGCGTAGCGGCCGTCCAGCGGGGACAGCGCCGACAGGGTGGAGTAGGGCGTGGTAGAGGTCATGGCAAAGGCTTCCAGGGGGAGGATGAGGATGGTCGATTGCGTGCTGCAAAAACGTGCATTTTACCACTGCGCGCCTTGTCAAGCCGATGTGGCGGCCGCACGCCAGCAGCGTTCGCGCCCTGCATTGGCGCGATGCGCGATGCTATACTGTGTGCCAATCCTCCATCCTGAGCATCTATGAAACTCATCGGTTCCCTGGCCAGCCCGTATGTGCGCAAAGTGCGCGTCGTACTGGCAGAAAAAAAGCTCGACTACGGCTTCGAACTCGACAACGTGTGGGGCGCTGACACCACCATTCATCTTTCGAATCCACTGGGCAAGGTTCCTTGCCTGATCATGGAAGATGGCAGCAGCATGTACGATTCGCGCGTGATCGTCGAATACCTCGACACGCTCACGCCGGTGTGCAAACTGTTCATGCCGAATGCGCGCGACCGCGCCGACATCAAGGTCTGGGAAGCACTGGCCGATGGCGTGCTCGATGCCGCGGTGCTGGTGCGCCTCGAGCGCACCCTGCGTCCCGAGGAACAGCAAAGCGCGGCCTGGGTCGAGCGCCAGATGGGCAAGGTCCACGCGGGCCTGGCTGTCATGTCGGCCAATCTGCGCGAGTCGCCTTTCTGCAAGGGCAATCACTACACGCTGGCCGATGTCGCTGTTGGTTGCGCGCTCGGCTGGCTTGCATTCCGCTTCCCCGAAATCAACTGGCGCGCCGACTATCCCAATCTGGCCAAGCTGTTCGACAAGCTGTCCGAGCGCCAGTCGTTCAAAGACACCCAGCCGCAGTAAGCCTTCCCACAAGCGCCCATGACTACAGTCGTTTTCGGCGAGGCTCTGGTGGACGATTTCGTCACCGAGCAAGTGGTGGGCGGCGCGCCTTTCAATGTGGCGCGCCATCTGGCCGCCTTCATGGCGCCGCAGCTGATGATCACCTGCGTCGGCAACGACAAGAACGGTGGTGTGGTGCACGCCGAGTTCGAACGTTTCGCCATGTCCGAAGCGGGCCTGCAGGTCGACCGGATGGAAGAGACCGGGCGCGTGGTGGTCGAGCGCACCACCAAGGGCCACCGCTTCGTGATCCTGCCCGACCAGGCCTACGACTACATCAATCCGGAGCAAGCCCTGGCCGCGCTGGACGCGGTCGACGCGGCCTGCTTCTATTTCGGCACGCTGGCGCAGCGCTGCCCGCGTTCGCGCGACACGCTGCACGCGCTGCTGGACGCCAGCGCCGCCAGCCGTTTTCTGGATCTGAATCTGCGCGACGGTCAATATGACGAACGCTGCGTGTTCCATTCGCTGCATGCGGCCGACGTGGCCAAGGTCAACGAAGAAGAGCTGCAGGTGCTGTTCCGCTGGTACTTCGATATCCATCCCTCGTCGGCGCCCTTGTCGGGCGACGAAGTGCGCGCGGCCTGCGCGGCGCTGGTGCAGATGTTTTCACTCGAGGGACTGATTGTCACGCTGGGCCATCGCGGCTCGGTGTATTTTGGTGCGGACGCGGAGCCGCTGGTGCACCGCGATAATCCGGCGCCGCCGTTTGTGATCGATACGGTGGGGGCGGGCGACGCCTTTGCTGCCATCTTCCTGCTGGGGCGTTCGCGCGCATGGGATCTGGCGCTCACACTGGCGCGGGCGAATGAATTCGCCGCCGCCATTTGCGCCGTCCCGGGCGCGGTGCCGCGGGACCTGGGCTTCTACGACAAGTGGGCCACGCGCTGGCGCTGAGACTCAGGCGTCGGCCGGTGTCATCTGGCTTTGCAGGTAGTTCTGGATACCGACCTTGACGATCAGATCGAGCTGCGTTTCCAGCCAGTCGATATGTTCTTCGGTGTCTTCCAGGATCTGCAGGAACAAATCGCGCGACACGTAATCGGCCGCCACTTCGGAGGCGGCGATGCCTTCCTTGACGGTGGCCTGCGCTGCCTGTTCCAGTTTCAGGTCGCATTCCAGCATTTCCTGGGTCGACTCGCCGATCAGCAGCTTGTGCAGCGCCTGCAGATTGGGCAGGCCGTCCAGCGTCAGGATGCGGTCGATCAGCTTGTCGGCGTGTTTCATCTCGCCGATCGATTCCTCGTACTCCTTCTTGGCCAGCTTTTCCAGACCCCAGTGACGGTACATGCGCGCATGCAGGAAATACTGGTTGATCGCCGAGAGCTCGTTGGTCAGCTGCGCGTTGAGCAGCCGGATGATGTTCTTATCGCCCTTCATGGGATTCTTTCTAGAGTGGAGGTATCACACCATGATAGCAAACGCCCGCGCCCGCCGCAAAAATGCAGCAGCGCGCGTGCTGTGCGCGGTGTGAATCAGGTGGTGGAGTAGCTGAACGGCAGCAACACGTAGACGGCGATCGGACGGCCATCTTCCATGTACGGTTTGAACTGGGCGCGCAGCCCGGCCTGGCGGCTGGCTTCATCGAGACGGGCAAAGCCGGATGAGGTTTGTACCTGGACTTTTTCCGGCTGGCCTTTTTCATTGACCAGCACGCGGATCACCACGCGGCCCTGTTCGCCCATGCGGCGCGACATTTCAGGGTAGGCGAACTGGGGCGGACGGATGTATTCGACGCCGGAGGTCACGGTTTTCGGCTCGCCGCTGGTCGGTGCGGCAGGGGCCGCGGCGACAACGGCAGGCACGGCCGCCGGTTTCGGCGCGGGCGCGGCGGCTTGCTCGACAGTAATGCTATTCGGCTGCGGCGCCAGCTGGACTACCGGCACCGGCACTTGCGGCAAGGCAGGCGGCTGCAGCTGGACCACGGGAATGACCTTGGGCGCGGCCGGCGGAATGGTTTCGTGCGGTACTTCGACGAACTGGACCATGACGGCTTGGGGCACAGCCACCTCGACCATGCGCGTGAACAGGCCGCTGGAAATCAGGTACAACACCACTGCATGGGCCAGCAGCACCGTGGCCAGCGGGGCAAATTTGGTGCGCAGTTTCCTCAGCGAAGTCCGGGCGTCGCCCAGATCAGGCGATGTGGAAAAGGTCATGGCACTCACGATGATCAAGCTGCCTGTGCGTTGCGGAACGACAATTGGGTGACCTGGACTTTGCTCTCCAGATGCTCGGCCAGCACTTGCTTGGCACAGCTGGCGCATTTGCCGCAGCAGGTTGCCACGCCCAGATCCTGGCGCAGTTCGGCCATGGTGGACAGGCCCAGATCGACCGCCTGGCGGATTTCGCGGTCGGAGATGTTATTGCAGACACAGACAATCATTGATGCACCTTCCCGTTTGCTTTGCGCAGTATCACCTGCTGCTTACCACTTGGTCTATAATGAGAATCATTATCACTTAGATTCATATTTTGTCGGAACTCGACGACGATTGCAAGCATTTTAAGCAGAACCTGAATAGAAATAATTCGCATTTACCCGTTTGATGCTAATATCCAACAAGGAACTGCGACTACTTAGCGAGCTAGCCCCACCATGACCCTTGCCCCTACCCTGACCACGCTTGACGCCCTGCTGGCCGGCCAAAGCGCCACCGTGATTCACCTGGCGCCCGGCACCACCACCGACGCCGGCGTCGATGTGTCGCGCCGCCTGATGGAACTCGGTTTCGTCCCGGGCGAGCGGATCCGCATGCTCAAGCGCGGGGTGCCGGGCGGCGAGCCGCTGGCCGTGCGCGTGGGCGACTCCACTTTTGCCTTGCGCCGCTTCGAAGCGGCGCTGATCTCGATTCAGCCGGAATAAACAACCATGAGTACCGAAACGCTGGGCCAGCGCGTGGCGCACACGCCGCTGATTGCATTGCTCGGCAATCCCAACTGCGGCAAGACGGCGCTGTTCAACCGCCTTACGGGCGCGCGCCAGAAGGTGGCCAATTACGCCGGCGTCACCATCGAGCGCAAGGAGGGCAGTTTTACCTCCCCGGCCGGCCACCCCTATAAAGTACTCGACCTGCCAGGCGCCTACAGCCTGTCGGCCACCACGCCGGACGAAGCGATCACGCGCGACGTTGTCGCCGGCCTGCGCGCCGATGAACAGGCGCCCGACACCGTCGTCTGCGTGGTCAGCGCCGTCAACCTGCGCCTGAACCTGCGCCTGGTCCTGGAAATCAAGCGCCTCGGCCTGCCCGTGGTGCTGGCCCTGAACATGGTTGATGTGGCGCGCAAACGCGGCATCGTCATCGACAGCGCCAGGCTGGCGCAGGAACTTGGGGTACCGGTGGTGGAAACCGTGGCGGTGCAAAGCGGTGGCGAAAAAGCCCTGCTCGACGCGCTTGACGCCATGCCGCGCACGGACGTGGTCAAGGCGCAGCCGCTGTCGGCCATCGACGCCGTGTCGGTCGAAGAAACGCAGCGCGAAGTGCGCCGCATCCTGGCCGCGTCGACCAGCTACGTCAACGACACCGGCAACCTGACCGAAAAGATCGACGGCATCGTGCTGCATCCCGTGATCGGACCGATCCTGCTGGCCGCGCTCATGTTCCTGGTATTCCAGGCCGTGTTCAGCTGGGCCGCGGTGCCGATGGAAATGATCACCGCCGGCGTGGAAGCGGTCGGCGCCTGGGTCGGCAATCACATGGCCGAGGGCATGCTGCGCAGCCTGCTGGTCGAGGGCATTCTCGGCGGCGTGGGCAGTGTGCTGGTGTTCCTGCCCCAGATTCTGATTCTGTTCTTCTTCATCCTGGTGCTGGAAGACTGCGGCTACCTGCCGCGCGCCGCCTTTTTGCTGGACCGCCTGATGGGCGGGGTCGGCCTGTCGGGGCGCGCCTTCATTCCACTGCTGTCGAGCTTTGCCTGCGCGATCCCGGGCATCATGGCCGCGCGCACCATTCAGAACCCGCGCGACCGCATCGTCACCATCATGATCGCGCCGCTGATGACCTGCTCGGCGCGGCTGCCGGTGTACGCGCTGATCATCGCCGCCTTCATCCCCAGCCGCGATGTGTGGGGCGGGGTCGTCAATCTGCAGGGCCTGGTGCTGTTCATCCTGTACTTCGCCGGCATCGCCGCCGCCATGGCAGTGGCCTGGTTCATCAAGCGCACCATGGGCGCCAACCGCAACCAGCCGCTGATGCTGGAACTGCCAAGCTACCACTGGCCGCACCTGCAAAATCTGGCCCTGGGTCTGTGGGAACGCGCCAAGATCTTCCTGTCGCGCGTCGGTACCATCATCCTGACGCTGATGGTGTTGCTGTGGTTCCTGTCGAGCTTCCCCGGCGCGCCGGAAGGCGCGACCCATCCGCCGATCTATTACAGCATTGCCGGCATGCTGGGCCGTGCGCTGGCCGTGATATTCGAGCCGATCGGCTTCGGCTGGCAGATCTGCATTGCCCTGGTGCCCGGCATGGCGGCGCGTGAAGTGGCAGTTGGCGCACTCGGTACCGTGTACGCGCTGTCGGCCACCGGCGACGAACTGGCCACCACGCTGACCCCGATCATCGCGCAGTCCTGGAGTCTGCCGACCGCGCTGTCGTTGCTGGCGTGGTACGTGTTTGCGCCGCAGTGCATGTCCACCCTGTCGGTGGTCAAGCGCGAGACCAACAGCTGGCGCTATCCACTGCTGATGGCCGGGTACATGTTCGCCCTGGCCTATGTGGCGTCGTTCCTGACTTACCGCATTTCGCTTGCAATGATAGGAGCTTGAGATGGTTGAAAATCTGATCGTGGCGCTGATCGTCGGCGCATCGGCCTGGTACACGGCGCGCAAGTACGTCTTCAAGCCGAAAAAGAGCGCCGGTTGCGGCAGCGGTTGCAGCAGCTGCGACAGCTGCGAGACGGCGCCACAAGCGCCTGCGGGCCAGCGCGTCATCAAGCTGCACCGGGTCGGATAGGCGCATGGCAGTGCGTCCCCGCCAGTGGCTGTTTGCCTACCTTGCTGCCATGGTGGCGATGCTGGTCGTCGATGGCATCTGGCTCGGCGTGCTGATGGCCGATACCTATCGCGACTGGCTCGGTGGCCTGATGCTGGACCAGCCACGCTGGATTCCCGCCGCGCTGTTCTACCTTCTGTACACCAGCGGTCTGGTGGTGTTTGCCGTGCTGCCTGCACTGCGCAGCAGCCGGCTGCGCGAGGCGGCGCTGCTGGGCGGCCTGCTCGGACTGGTGGCTTACGGCACTTACGACCTGAGCAACCTGGCCACGCTCAAGCAGTGGTCAGTAACCCTGACCGTGGTCGACGTGCTGTGGGGCGGTGTGCTGTCAGCGCTGGCCAGCAGCGCCGGCTACCTCGCCGCCCGCCGCGCCTGACGCGGCTTCGCCCGGCGCGATCAAGCCTTCTGTCAGGCCAAGGCGCGCCATCAGCCGGTGCGCGTCGAATGGCGCCTTCACCTTGATGTCATTGTCGAAGTAGCAGAAGATGTCGCGACTGGCGCGCTTTGGGGCCGCTTTCGCCGAGATCAGGCGCGCATCGTCGGGCTGTGCGCCCTTGCTCCATGCGGAAATCCGCGCCGCCCAGCGGTCCAGCGCTTCGTCACTGTAGCCGCTGGCGTACAGCTCCTTGTCGCCGTGCAGACGCAGGTACATGAAGTCGGCAGTCACATCTTCGTAAGACGGCCATGCGCGCGCCGTATCGGCCACCACCAGCGCCACTTTGTACTTGCGCAGCAGCGCAATGAAGGCTTCGTCGATGAAGCTGTCGTTGCGGATTTCAACCGCGTGGCGCAGCTTGCGCTTCTTGTCGATCGAGAGCGCCACCTTGCCCTTCATGCGCGGTTCATGCTGGCGCGCCATCTCGAGCGCCGCTTCGGTGTCGTGCGGAAGGATGCTCAGGAAGTGCGCCATCTTCTCGTGATCGAATTTGAAATTCGGCGGAAACTGCCACAGGAAGGGGCCGAGCTTTTCGCGCAGATTGAATACCCCGGACGCCAGCACATTGGCCACCGGGCCATCAATGTCACGCAGGCGCAGGGTGTGGGTAATGAAACGGTTACCCTTGCAGCTGAACACAAAGTCCCTGGGTGTGGCGTCGTGCCAGGCGCTGTAGCTGTCGGGCTTTTGCAGGGAATAGAAGGAACCGTTGATCTCGATCGAACGCGTGGCGCGCGAGGCGTACTCGAGTTCGCGGTCCTGCACCAGATCGTCCGGATAGAACACGCCGCGCCAGGGCTCGTAACGCCAGCCCGAGATGCCGATATAGATTTTTCCCATATGGCATCTTAGGCATGGCTGGCGTGCAGGTCCGTTAGACCGCGCACGCTGCCGGTTTACTGCTGCAGGAAGCGCACGTAAGCGTTATCGACTTTCCCGTCGGAATTGACCATCAGGTACCAGTCCACCACCCGGTGCTCATACACGACACGATAGATGTCTTCGCCGGTATCGCGGTTGACGCCTTCGAAGTTCAGCGATTGCATCTTCCCCACCGGGTTCTTTTGCAACTCCTTGCGGCGCTCGGCGATGAGCGCCCTGGACATGCGGGCAAATGTGGGCGTCAGATCTTCTTCGAATACCTTGCCGGTAGTGAGGCTGTCTGCGCCCCGGCGCAATGCGGCTTCGCCTCCGGGCATGGCGCCGTCACGTGCCTGAAAGGCTGCAATGCGGCGCCCCAGGGCCGGGCCATCCACGCGCGGGGCCACCAGGTCCACGCCGAGGCGTGTGATCGTGATGGAAACGATCTTGCCGCTCGCATCACGCTGGAAGGACAGATCGGTGGGGCCGCGCGGCTGGAAGAATTTGTCTTTGCGTTCGGCGAACATCAGCAGGGGACCGCCACGGCCGGTGACATTGCTGATGAGCCGGTTGTCGTAGCGGGTGATCGTCATCGCCTGGAATTCGCCAAGCTGGTACGTGCCCTCATACTCGGCCAGCAGGGCCGGGGCCAGCTGCACGGCAGTCCGCTTGGGCGCTGGTGGCGGCGTCAGCTGGGCGGCAACTGCCGCGGCGCACAGTGCGGTCGCGGCCAGCGCTACGGCGACAGCGCCGCGCCAGCGGCCAGGGCCGCGGATCATGATGCGCAGCCGCTGTTCGAGGAAAGAACGCGATTCGGCCATGGCGGCCATGCTGCCGGTCAGGCCGGATTGCCGGATGCCGACTTCAAGCAAGGCTGCGCCGTACGCCTGCAGGTCATGGCCGTCACGCAGGACGCGGGCATCGCAGTCCACTTCGATGGCATGGCGCAGACGCCGCAACTGCCACCACAGGGCCAGGTTCCAGGGCATCACGGCGAGCAGCAGCAGGGCCAGCGCCAGCAGCAGCGGATCGCGCGCTGCCAGGTGCGATGACTCGTGCGCCATGACGAGCGCCTGCTGCTGTTGTGGCGCCTGCATCAGCCATTCCGGCAGGACGATACGCGGGCGCAAAATCCCGACCACGGCGGGGCCGGCATCGGGTGCGACCAGGACATCGGTCTGGCCGACGCGTGCGTTGCGCCAGCTGCGGCGCCGCCTGGCCAGCAGGGCGACGCTGGCAGCAAGCGCGAGCAGCAGCGTTGCCGACAGCGCCATCCAGGACGGCTTGAGCATCCCCGCAGTCTGTTGCGGTGCGCTTGCCGTTTTTGCAGCCACCCACTGGGACGCCGCCTGCGTCGCGGGGATCAGGCCTGTTGGCGCCGCGCGCCGCACTTGTGCGTCGCGCACTTCCTGCGCCAGCGGCGGTGCGGATGGGAACAGCAGCGCGAGCGGCAGCACGACAGATGCCGCCATGGCCGCAATCCAGAGCCAGCGCGTTGGCAGTTGCCACAGTCGCGCCGCGCGCTCGCTGGCCAGTGCGGCGCCGCCGCTCAGGGTAGCGACGGCGATGGCGTAGACGATCCAGTTGAGTGTCATTTCTTCTCCTTGGTGCTCTCTGCCAGCAGTTTGCGCATGCGCGCCACTTCGTCGGGATTGAGCTTGCGCTCCGATACCAGGTGGGCGAACAGCAGTTCCGTCGAGCCCTTGAACAGTTTGCTGGTCAGGTGCTGCAAGGCGCTCTTGCGCGCCGCCTGCTGCTCGATCAGGGCGTGGTAGCGGTGCCCCCGGCCTTCCTCCTCGTGCGCCACATAGCCCTTGGTCTCGAGCGTACGCAGGACCGTCAGCACGGTGGTGTAGGCCAGCTGATCCTGCAGGTGGGTGCGCACCTCGGAGACCACGGACGGGCCGTGATCCCACAAGATCTGCATCACGTCCGCTTCGCGGTCGGTGAATGAAATGTCCATCGAAAGTCCTCATCTACTAAATGTTTAGTAGATAGTAGGGCGGACCTGCGGCGCTGTCAACTATATCTTTAGTAGGTAGGCGGTATCTGCGTCAGGCGAGCTGCTGGAACGATTCGGCCTGTGCGATCGGCCAGTACAGGCCGAACACCGGCGGCAGGCGTGCATGCTGGCTCGGGTCGAGCAGCTGACCCGGCACCAGATAGGGCAGCAGCGCCGAGGCCAGCTTGACCTGGTTGGGCGACACGCGCCGCACCAGGTGGTGCGGCTTGAGCTGCGAGGGATGGGTGAGGCCGGCGGCAGCGATCAGTTCCGCCAGGGCCCGGACCGTGTTTTTGTGGAAGTAAGCCACGCGCTCCGTTTTGTCGGGCACCACCAGCGCCTGCTGGCGCAGTTCGTCCTGGGTGGCCACGCCGGTCGGGCAGCGGTCGGTATGGCAGCTCTGCGACTGCACGCAGCCCAGCGCGAACATGAAGCCGCGCGCCGAATTGCACCAGTCTGCGCCGAGCGCGATGGTGCGCGCGATGTCGAACGCGGTGATAATCTTGCCCGAGGCGGCAATGCGGATCTTTTCGCGTAAATTGGCGCCCACCAGCGTGTTATGCACCAGTAGAAGCGCTTCCTGCAGCGGCGCGCCCACGTGATCGGAAAACTCGACCGGCGCAGCGCCCGTGCCGCCTTCACCACCGTCGACCGTAATAAAGTCGGGAACGATCCCGGTGACCAGCATGGCCTTGACGATGGCGAAAAACTCCCAGGGATGGCCGATCGCCAGCTTGAAACCGGTTGGTTTGCCACCCGACAGATTGCGCAGGCGCTCGATAAAATGCAGCATCTCGATCGGGGTGGAAAACGCCGAATGCTTGGACGGCGACAGGCAGTCCACGCCAACCGTCACGCCGCGCGCGGCCGCGATCTCGATGCTCACTTTGGCGCCCGGGAGAATGCCGCCCTGGCCCGGCTTGGCGCCCTGCGACAGTTTAAGTTCGATCATTTTCACTTGCGGGAGCGTCGCATTGAGCACGAACTTTTCTTCCGAGAACGTGCCTTGCTCGGTGCGGCAGCCGAAGTAGCCGGAGCCGATTTCCCACACCAGGTCGCCGCCATGCTCGCGGTGATAGCGGCTGATGCTGCCTTCGCCGGTGTCGTGCATGAAGCCGCCGATGCGCGCGCCGCCGTTCAGGGCCAGGATGGCGTTTGCCGACAGCGAACCGAAACTCATGGCCGAGATATTGAAAACGCTGGCTGTATAGGGTTGCGCACGCGGGCAATCGGGATGGTTGCCCACCTCGATGCGAAAGTCCGGATCGGTAATGGTGGCCGGCGCAATCGAATGATTGATCCATTCGTAGCCATCCGAATACACGTTGAGCTGGGTGCCGAAAGGACGCTTGTCGGTCTGGCGCTTGGCGCGCTGGTAGACAATGCTGCGCTGGTTGCGCGAGAAGGGCGCCGCTTCCATGTCGTCTTCCAGGAAGTACTGGCGGATTTCGGGCCGGATCGATTCGAAGAAATAGCGGAAGTGCGCGAGGATCGGGTAGTTGCGGCGCAGCGCCTGTTTTTTTTGCAGCAGATCGGTCACGCCGACCGCCGTCAGCGCCAGACTGACCGCGACCAGCCACCAGCCAGGGCCTTCGCCCTGATACGACTGGTACGCCGACAGCGGCAGCACGACTGCCGAGATAATCAAGGGAAGGTAGCGCGGTGCGAACAGTCTCATGCGGTCTCCGTGGCCAATCGCTTACAACAATGCTAAGCTAACGCCGATTCCATCCGGCGAAAGAACCCAATGATCATTGTCCACCATCTGAACAATTCCCGTTCGCAGCGCATCCTGTGGCTCTTGGAGGAATTGGGCGTCCCCTCCGAGATCAAACGCTACCAGCGCGACGCCAAGACCATGCTGGCGCCGCCGGAACTGCGCGCCATTCATCCACTGGGCAAATCGCCTGTCATTACGGACGGCGACACCATGGTAGCCGAGTCGGGCGCGATTATCGAGTATCTCACCGAACGCTATGGCAGCGGGAAGAACCTGGTGCCAGATGCCGGCACGCCCGACAAGCTGCGCTACACCTACTTCCTGCATTACGCGGAAGGCTCGGCCATGACGCCGCTGCTAATGAAGCTGGTGTTCGACAAGGTTGAAACCAGCCCGATGCCGTTCTTCGTCAAACCCGTGGCCAAGGGGATCGCACAGAAGGTCAAGTCCAGCTACATCATGCCGCAGATCGTCGCGCACCTGAAGTATCTGGAAGCGGAACTGAGCCAGCGCACCTGGTTTGCCGGCGAAGCGTTTTCGGCGGCCGACATCCAGGTCAGCTTTGTGCTGGAAGCGGCGGCCGCGCGCGGCGGCCTGGGCGCCAACTACCCGAAACTGGACGCCTTCCTGCAGCGTATTCACGCACGGCCGGCTTACCAGCGCGCGCTGGAGCGCGGCGGAAAATACGAACTGATCAAGTAAATCCTGATGGCCAAACTGCTTGCCATCGACGGCCTGAATATCGTCCGGCGCGTGTACGAGGCCAGCCCCGAACCCGATTCGGCCGAAAAGGCCGAGATCGCGCTGCGCCATGCACTGTCCTCGTTCCGCAAACTGCTGGCCGCGCATTCACCCACCCACGTGCTGCCTGCTTTTGACTATGGCGGCCCGACCTGGCGCCATGCGATTTATCCGCGCTATCGCGAACAGCGTGCGCCAATGCCATCGTTCCTGCGCGAGGCGCTGCCCGCGTTCCACGACAAGCTGGCCGGCGAAGGCTTGCACGTGGTGATGCTGCCCGATGTCGAAGCCGACGACGTGATCGGCACCGGGATCCTGCGCTGGCTTGCCGAAGGGCGCGGCGAAGCGATCGTCGCCTCCACCGACAAGGACCTGCACGGCCTGATTGCGCACGGCGCGCTGGTGTGGGACCATTTCAAGGGCGAGTGGCACGACGATGCGTGGGTACGCAACAAATTCGGCGTGGCGCCGGAACTGCTGGTGGACCTGCTGGCGCTGATGGGCGACGTGACCGACGGCGTGCCGGGCGTCTCCAAGGTCGGCATGAAGACCGCGGCCAAGCTGCTCAACGCCTATGGCGACCTGGACGCGGTGATGGCCGGCGCGGGTATTCTGAAAACGCCGATCGGCGAACGGCTGCGCGCCGAGCGCGAAGTGTTGTATTTGTCGCGCCAGCTGGTGCAACTGAAAACCGATGTACGCTTGGGAGTAACATGGAACATGCTCGCTTACGAGAATTTTTAAGGGTAGCGATATGCTGAAAGCGGTCATCGTCGATTCGAACGCAATTTCGCGTGGCTTGCTCAACACCGTGCTGACCGAGGGTGGTTACGACGTGGTCGCGCAAACGCACACGGCATTGCTGGGCCTCGTGCAGGTGCAGAAACACCATCCGCAGATATTCTGCATCGGGCGCGAGCAGGTCGAAGACGGCCACAACGTGGTGGAGCAGATCCGCGCCGCCCACCCCAAAACGCTGATCTTCATGATGACCGGAACCATGGACGCTGCGCTCATGCAGGCGTCGCTCGCGCGCGGGGTGCAGGGGTTTATCGTCAAGCCATTCAAGGCCGATGCGGTATTGAACACGATCCGCAACACCGTCATGGCGGTGATCAAGCGCCAGAAAACGAGCTCGTAAAGCTACCGAATTTGCGCTAGGCAGACCAGCAGCACGCTCTCTGCAGAGCAGGGCAGCTTCGTTTGGCGCACGCTGGTGCACCACGGCCATCTGGATGAGGTGTTCATCAGTGCGGACCAGTTCGACCCGGGTTGCACGCGCGTGCTTCATTACGAACCTGGCCATGCGGGATTGCCAAACGCGACACTGTGGTTCGATGCGCCCTGAAGCGGTTTTGGCATACGAACAGACCGGCACCTGACGCCTGCCGTAGCATGGCGCGATACCTCCGGCAACGCTGCACCGGCTCTTTGAGAAGTCAAGATGTGGCGATGAAGATGCCTTTGGTATCGCCCTCTACCTGGCGCAAAATCGAAAGGCGCCGGTTGAGATCTTGCGTGCGCTGGCAAACCACGCGCATCCGGTCGTGCGCACGCATGTGGCCAACAACCCCAGCACTCCTGAACCTGCCGTTGCCACACTGCGCTATGACTGCGCCGCCTTTGTTCGCAGAGCTGTGGTGGAAAGGCTGGGGCCCGACAACGGAATGATGCCGGTGACCGCGCCGAGCGGCGCCTGTGCGCTGGACCGCTGGCGTTGACGGTGCCAACCGGCTTTGCATGCCGCATTGTCGAATCGGTTATCCTGTCGTACGCAACGAACAGACCGGGGCGCAGCGCGACCTAAGCAAAGGAGAGTGTGGATGTAAGCAGTGTGGCCTAATGACGCAGATGGCGATGTTTTCCGACGAATGCAATCGAGCGGCTTCGATTTCTCCAATGCCCACGAAATTGAATTCAATGTCGATTTCTCCGCCTGGCCCCCCGCGGAGGAATTTCTCCACGCGCTCCATGCGAAATTCCCGCGCATTCGGCTTTATCGACCGGGCGAGAGTTTCAATGGGTATGTCCAATTCGTCGTCAATGCGAAACTCACGTATGAACTCGTCATGGAGACGCAGCACACGGTGTCGGGACTGGCATCGCCATACGGTGGCATTTGCGAGTCCTGGGGCGTGATGCAAGATTGAAGGGGACCATGCATTTAGCAACCACGCCCCAAGAGACGTTCGCGTCAGCACGAGGTCGGGTTTGAACCAGACCACGACTGCGCTTGCGCTTCGCCCGCGCTTTGCTGGCGTCGATCTCCTTGTCGTGGCGTTGGCGCTCGCCGCAGGCCTGGCCGCCATGCGTGTCATAGGTACGCTCGGCCCAGCCAATCTGCGCGCCATGCTGCCGCTGGGGTTTGTGCTGATGGCGACTCTGCCCTGGTCCTTGCTGGCACCAGAGGGGCGTAAGCAAATTGGCCTGCGAAGGGCGGGCGTACTGCCGTGCCTGACCGGGGTTGCGTGCGGCGTCGCTGCTGCGAGTATCTGCTTTGCGCTTGGCTGGCTGCTGTTTGGTACATCGGCTGATAACTGGTACGTCAGCATCGCGGCGGCTTATCGCAAGGTCATGAATACGGCTGGTTTCGACCTGCTCAAGCTACATCTGATATTTACGATCCCGGCATGCCTGTTCAGTCCTCTCGGCGAAGAAATATTCTTCCGCGGCTTCTTGCAGCGCGCGCTCGAATCGCGTTTCAGCAGCAGGCAAAGCACGCACGCCGAAGCGGCGCTGTTCGGTATCGTGCACCTGTGTCATCATGGTTTGTTTGTATCGGCTGCTGGCCTGCAGGTGCGCTGGGCCTCCGGTGCGCTTTGGGTTGTGCTGATGTTTGGCACCGCATGGATGTTTGCCTGGCTGCGACAGCGCAGCAATTCGCTTTGGCCTGCCGTCGCGTCGCATGTGGCATTCAACTTGACGATGAATGTGGCAATCTTCGCCGCACTTTGGCAATTCCAATAGACGTCGATCGGATGAACTGGCGGCCTCCCGGCCCGTGATAGAGTGGTGCATGACGATGGATACCCGCCCCCCTGGCAAGAGCGCTTCCGTTGCGACGATCACCGGCCGCATTCTGATGGCGACGGCAGCGCTCGCACTTGGCATCTCGCTGTGGACGCAAGCGGCAACCTGGTGGCACATGCGTTCGTATGTGCCAGTTGCGGCGGAGCTGGTGGATGCCACACTGGCCAAGTCAAAATCGGGGCGCGGGCACTGGCCATACTTTCTGACTGTGCTCTACCGGTACCGGGTAAACGGTGTCGCCTACACCAGCGACGAGCTCGGACCGGCGCTGTCGCATTTTCTTTCCATGTCCGATCAGGCGGCCTACCGCCGACTGAAGGGGCCTGCCGGAGCGTTTCAAGTGTGGGTAGATCCGCGCCATCCGCACGTATCGGTACTCGAGCGCGAGTTCGGCTGGTTCAGGGCGTTCGTCAGCTTCGGCACCGCGATGCTGCTCATGATCCCGGTCTACAACGCCATTGGTGCGCCACGTCCCCTTGAGGCCGACCGTCGGGTGCACGCCGAGCGCGGTAACTGCTTGGTGCTGTGCGCGGTCGCGCTGCAGTGGAATTTAATGGTGCTTCCTGTCCTGAGTGTCGCATTGCTCGTCAGCGCGCATTTTTTTGCGTATGTGTTGATTGCCTTCCTGCTTGCCGTGCTCGGCGCCGGCATTGCGCTTCAAGCGCGGGAGGCCTGGCGCAAGCAGCGGGCGCTGGGCGCGCTGACGGTCGAAATTGTGGACGATGAGCGCTCGCCGTCGACCTTGCGGGTGCGTTTCGCCAAGCCGTTTGGAAGCGGCTGCGCGCCCGCGCGTTTTTCGCCCCATGTTTGGTGCCGCTTACGTCAGGTTGAATTTTACCGTGTCACCCAACAGCGCAGCTGGAAGATCGTCTGGCATTCGCCGCCATCGGCGCGGGAGATCGAGCGTGGCGTCACGGTCGTTGATTTCACTTTTTCGCCGCCGCCCTGGGACCCCACGGAAAGTTGGGAGCGTGGATACTGGGACGTGGAGGTCAATGCGCTCGACGTGGTCGTCGGCTTCAAGTTGCCAGTTCTTACCTAACTGCGGGCGGTGCAGGAATTGTTGTTCGACCTTGCAACATGGCTGTGCTTGCAACGCTGCCTTGAATGAACCCTTGAAGCGATGATCAGACTGACAGACGAAAAAAATTGCGCAGGGCCGAACGCGCTGGCTGTGCATGGACTGCGCCAACGATACCTTCGAGAGCGAGGAATTCTACATGCTCTGGTACCGCATTTGGCGCTCGATCAATTACAAGATCGAGGGCATGCTGTGCCTGGCCTGCGCGGAGAAGCGTCTGGGCCGCGACCTGACAGCAAAGGACTTCAGCAAGGCGCGGATCAATCAGGGACAAGCCAGGGTTTGCCCGGCTTGGCCGAGCGCTTGAAGCGGCCATAAAAGACGCCGCTTCGGTTTTTGCATGGCCCCGACTGTGCCTGGGCGGACAGGGAAGCGCTGACGTTTTTCCGACAATGTCGTTCTGCGTCGGGTAAGCTCTGGACATTGACCCAATTTGGCGAACCAGCATGCGCGTTACGGATCAGTGGGGAAAATGGACCTGTGGGCTGACTGTGATCTTCCCCTTGCTGGGGCAGGCCCAGGTCACGCAATCGAATGCCCGTGGTATTACGGCCACGCAGTCCGCTGCCTCCAAACCGCCCAGTGTGTCGGTTTGGCCCGGTGGCGCCGACGGGGATGTATTCCGGCGTCTGCAAAAGCATGGTTTTGATTTCTCTGCGCGAACGGATATCGACTTCAATGTCGATTTCGAAGAGTGGCCGCCGAAAGAGGCGTTTGTGCGGGCACTTCGTGCCCGCTTCCAGCGTCTGCAGCTTCACCCTCCCGGCCCCCGCGGTCAAGGCTATGTGGAATTTGTCGTCAGCGGCATTTTGACCTATGAGCTGGTCATATCCACGCAGCGCTCGGTGTCGCAAATGGCGAAGCCGTTCGGTGGCGTGTGCGATTCCTGGGGTGTCATGCAAAATCATTGAGCGATCGAATGGCCCGGCGCGGCTTACTCGCCGGCAGCAGTTCAGACCGACGAGCCGCTGATGATCCCGCCGCCCAGGCAGACATCGCCGTCATACAACACGGCCGACTGCCCCGGCGTCACCGCCCACTGCGGGTCGGTAAAGTCGAGTGCAAAGTCGCTCATGCCCGCCGGCGCGACGCGGCAGGCCACGTCGGCCTGGCGATAGCGCGTTTTGGCCGACATGGCGCGCGCCTCGGGGGCAACGCCGGCAATCCAGCTGGCCTGGTCGGCCGTCAGTGCACCCGACAGCAGCCACGGATGGTCATGCCCCTGCACGATGTACAGCGTGTTGTTGACGATGTCCTTGCGCGCCACATACCATGCGTCGCTGCTGCCATCGTCCTTTTTATACTTCTTCATGCCGCCCACGCCGATGCCCTTGCGCTGACCCAGCGTATAGAACGACAGGCCAACGTGTTCGCCGACGACGGTGCCGTCGTCAGTCTTCATCGGCCCCGGCTTGTACGACAGGTAGCGGTTCAAAAAATCGCGGAAGGGGCGCTCGCCGATGAAGCAGATCCCGGTCGAATCCTTTTTGGCGGCATTGGGCAGCGCCAGTTTTTCGGCGATCTTGCGCACTTCGGTCTTGGGAATTTCGCCCAGCGGGAACAGGGTCTTGGACAACTGCGCCTGGTTCAGGCGGTGCAGAAAATAGCTCTGGTCCTTGGTATGGTCGACTGCCTTGAGCAGTTCGAATGTGCCGGCGTTTTCGCGCACGCGCGCGTAGTGGCCGGTGGCGATCAGGTCCGCGCCCAGGTGCATCGCGTGATCGAGAAACGCCTTGAACTTGATTTCGGCATTGCACAACACATCGGGATTCGGGGTGCGGCCGGCCTGGTATTCACGCAGGAACTCGGCGAACACGCGGTCCTTGTATTCCGCGGCGAAATTGACCGCCTCGATATCGACGCCCACCACATCGGCCACGCTGGCCGCGTCGATCCAGTCCTGGCGCGAGGAGCAGAATTCGGAATCGTCGTCGTCTTCCCAGTTCTTCATGAACAGGCCGATGACTTCGTAGCCCTGTTCCTTCAGCATCCACGCCGCGACCGAAGAATCGACCCCGCCAGACATACCGATCACGACTTTCTTCTTGCTCATTGCTTGCTTCCGTCTTTAAAGTAGCCCGCCCTCGAATACCGAGGGGTGGGTGTGTAGCAGGGCCAGCGGCGCTCGTTTGCCGGCCAGGTAATCGTCC
>DASWMN010000271.1:0-9318 GCA_036399735.1 Telluria sp.
GAACTGGTGTATCCAGCGCAGCAGCTGCTTGGCGCGAAACGGCTTCTCACCCAGCTCGGCGCAGTAAGCGACGAGTTGCGCGGGATCTTTGTCCAGCAGGTTGGTGAGTTGCGTCATCGGGTGGATTCCGGAGGAGGCGCAGCGCCGGATGGCGGCGCTGCGGGTTGAACGAATTAACGGGAGTAGACGTTCAAGCTGGGGAAGAAATAGGCGATTTCAACCTGGGCGGTCTCGGCGGCGTCGGAGCCGTGGACGGCGTTGGCGTCGATCGAGTCGGCGAAGTCGGCGCGGATCGTGCCTTTTTCCGCCTTCTTCGGATCGGTCGCGCCCATCAGGTCGCGGTTCTTGGCAATCGCGCCTTCGCCTTCCAGTGCCTGCACCATGACCGGACCGGAGATCATGAAGTTGACCAGGTCGTTGAAGAATGGACGTGCAGCGTGCACGGCGTAGAAGCCTTCGGCTTCAGCGCGCGACAGGTGGGTCATGCGGGCTGCAACGATCTTCAGGCCAGCGCCTTCGAAACGGCTGTAGATTTGGCCGATTACGTTTTTTGCAACTGCGTCTGGTTTGATGATCGACAGGGTGCGTTCGATTGCCATTTGTAAAAACTCCAATAAAAAGAAAGGTTTAATGTCGAGTGTGAGACTCAATCAACCTTCGATTTTACCATAAAACACCCCAAAGGCAGGATAATGCACCGCTACGGCCCGAAGTGATAGAGTGGCGCCGGCAAATGCGGGCCGGCAGAGGCGATTTTGCACCCTTTTTCGTGCCCGTGCTATTCTTTAGTTAGTGTTCATCCCATTGGAGGCAGTATGTCAGTCAGTTTCGAGAAACAGTATGTACCAGCGGCGCCCTATGACGCGCGCCATGCTGTCCTGCGCAATACCTATTGGCTGCTCGCGCTGTCGATGATTCCGACCGTGCTGGGCGCGGCCATCGGCATCGGTTTCCACGTCCCGGTGCCCACCGGCATTCTCGGCTTCGTACTGTTCCTGGCCACGGCCTGGGGCTTCATGTATGCCATCGAGAAAACCAAGAACTCGGCGGCCGGCGTCGGCGTTCTGCTGGCGTTCACCTTCTTCATGGGCCTGTGGCTGACGCCGCAGCTGACCCGCACCCTCGGTTTCAGCAACGGCCCGCAGCTGATCATGCTGGCCTTCGGCGGCACCGGTGCTGTTCTTGCCGTGATGGCAACGATTGCCACCGTCTCGAAGCGCGACTTCTCGATGATGGGCAAATGGCTGGCAGCTGGCGTGCTGGTGCTGATCCTGGCCTCGCTGGCCAACTTCTTCCTGCAACTGCCGGTGCTGGCGATCGTAATTTCCGTCATTGCAATCGGGATTTTCTCGGCCTACATCTTGTATGACGTACAACAGATCGTCAACGGCGGCGAGACCAACTACATTCGTGCCACACTGGCGCTGTACCTCGATGTGTATGTGATTTTCTCGCATCTGCTCAATCTGCTGGGCCTGGGTGGTTCACGCGACTGAAGCGCGCCTGCCCAAGCAAAAAGCCGGCCTGTTGGCCGGCTTTTTTATTGCCGGGGCCGGGCCAGCGGCCGGCCTTGTCAGGCCGTTGCCGCGGCCGCCACCACCGGCGGCGTCAGCGGCGTACCCTGCTCGTCGCGGAAGAAGGGATTGCGCTTGTAGCTGCCGTCTAGGCGCGCGCGCAGCAGTTGCCAGACAAAGCGCGGGATGGTCCTGATGGTGCCGAACGGTATTGGCGCCGGCTTGCCATCGGCATTGCCGGTGGCGTTGCGCATGCGGACATGGCCGAAGGATGCCGTGATCGCTTGCGGCGTGCCCAGGCAATTGTGGATCAGGCCGACATGGGCCACCTTGTTGTTGCGGTTGATATTGCCCAGCGGCGTATTGCAGCAGCGCGCATACCAGCGCAGCAAGCCTTTTTCCGACAGCGACATGCAGGCCAGCATGTCCTGTCCGGCGGTAAAGTGCAGATTTTCCGGCGTGACGGCAATCACATCGGTGCCGCCGAGTCCGTCGAGAATCTGCCCCGGCTTGCCCAGATAGCGCGCGAAGGCCTGGCAATCGCGGCAATAACAGACTGCGCGCACCGCCTTGTCCGGGTGGCTGACATAACCTTTTACTTTCCCGCAACTGCATTCCAGAGGATGGTCCATGGCACTGCTCCCTTTCAATGCGATCAATATAGACTGGTCAGTGCAAACACCGATTGCACCACTTTTGCAGCCCGCACGTAGTCGAGTGTATCAGCGCTGTCGCTGGCCTTGTGGTAATTGGGATTGCGCATAAAGGCACTGTCGGTGACCATCAGCGCCGGGAAGCCCTCATGCCAGTAGCTGCGGTGGTCAGAATAATCGATGCCTTGCACGGCAGGCGGGGCGTTGAGCGATTCGACCGGCAGATCGGTGGCGCCGGCCATGATGGCGCGGGCCCGGCGCGTGATGCCAAAGTCGCCGAACTTGCCGACCAGGGCAATGAAGTTGCCGCGCTCGGGATACAGGCGTTTCATCGCCGGCACCGGGTAGGACTGGCTGCCCGGCGCATCGCTGAAATAGCCGATCATTTCCAGCGACAGCATCAGCTGGACCGCACGGCCGGATGCCTTGAGGGCGCGCGCGTGCCAGGCACTGCCCATGTGCTCGGTGCGAAAGTACGGCGGCTCTTCCAGCGTATAGGCCACCAGTTCCACGGAACGCGCCGGGGGATGCCGGCCCAGCAGATGGGCCAGCTCGATCAGGCCGGCCACGCCGCTGGCGTTGTCGTCGGCGCCCGGGGTGTGGCTGGCCGGGGTGGGCGGCGCGGCCTGTTGCCGGCCATGGCTGTCGTAATGCGCGCCGATGACCATCACGGGTCCCTGGCGCGGGCCGAAGCGGGCGATCACGTTGTGGTAGGTGGTGCCCTGCACCAGTACAGGCTGCAGCTCGACAGCGGCGCCGGCGGCGCGGAACTCGGCCGCGATATAGGCGGCCGCTGCGGCCAGCTGGCGGGGCTGGTCTGCACTGCGCGGATACAGCTCGACCGACAGCTTGCGCACATGCTGCTCAAGCCGGGCCGGATCGACCGCCGGCGCGTGCGAGGTGATGGGCGCGCCGAAAGGCTGGACCACCAGCGCCAGCGCGCCCGCCGCGACGGTCCAGATGACGGCGCTGGTGAGCAGAACGGTGGCCAGGACTTTCATGCTGCCTCGCGCTCGCCGGGGGCGACGATATTCATCACGTGCTGTTCGTAGATCTGTTCGATGCGCGGCAAAATCAGTTCCTTGCCGAGAATGTCGGCTTCGCGCGTGACGCGGCGCAGCAGATCGGGCGTCACCAGTCCCAGCGCCACGCTGGCCACCGGCGCGTAGCTCAGGTGCCAGGGCTCGGGGTACATGCCGCCCTTGTAAAAACGGTAGGGACGGAAAAAACCGAAGCGGTCCATGTTCTGATCGAGCCAGCAGTGCATGGGATGAAACAGGCCGCCCGGCGCGACTTCCTCCGGCAGCAGCCTGGGGGCGTAACCGGGCGGCATGACCGCCGCATCGACGACATCGATCTCGGTGCCCCACTGGTGGCGGCTGCCGCCCGGCAGCGCAGACCAGTTCAGGATGCAGTCGATGATCTGGTCCGGCGTGAACGCGCGCGTATCGCGCACCTGGCCGGCCATGTCGTACAAGGGCTTCTTGCCGCTGAATTTATTGTTCCAGATGCGCAGCTGGGTAGCGTAGTCGCGGTAGGTACTGAAGGGCGACAGGTCAAAACCGTCGGCCAGCGCCGCCTCGCGCATGGCCAGAAAGGCGGCGCCGGCCTGCGGATGGGCGGCAAAGCGTGGGGCCAGGTACTGGCTCACATGGCTGCGCGCGCGCCCTGTCAGTTCAAATGCATTGAACATCGGCTCAGTCCAGCGCCCACGAGTAGCTGACCGCATGCCAGCTCGGGATCACCTGGCCATCCTTGCGCGCCGGAAGGAATTTGCACTGGCGGATCGCCGCCAGGCCAGCGTTGTCGAGCAGGACATGGCCGGACGAAGTCTGGACCTCGGCCTCGCTCACGCTGCCGTCGGTATCGATCATGAATTTGAGCTCGACACTGCCCTTCTGGCCCAGCCGGCGTGCTTCGCGCGGGTAAGCCGGCCCGGCACAGGGCTTGCCCGCTTCCCGCGGCGCGGCGCTTGGCTGGGCGGCCGCGCCGCGCGTGGTGGGGTGCAGGTCAGGATGGTCTTTGTAGAACTGGTCCAGCGCCGGCGAGATCGCCTGCGGCCCGGCGGGACTGACGGATTGCTGGGCAAGCGCCGCGACCGGCGCGCCCAGGACCATGCAGGCTGCCAGCAGCATGGTGGAATGAATCGAATGTGCAAGCATGGTCACCCTTATTGAGCATTGTCGGGTGAGAGTATGGCGCCCAATGCGGCGCCAGGCAACCGCGACTCAGGCCACCAGGTCGAACACGGCCATCGATTCCACGTGCGAGGTATGCGGGAACATATTGACTACGCCGGCCTTCTTGAGCACGTAACCGGCCTCGTGGGTCAGGATGCCGGCATCGCGCGCCAGCGTGGACGGGCTGCACGAGACGTACACGATGCGCTTGGGCAGCATCTCGGGATGGCTGGCGCGCAGGCCGGCCAGCGCCTGTGCCAGCGCGTGCGCGCCGTCGCGCGGCGGGTCGATCAGCATGCGGTCGAACTTGCCGAGCGCGACCAGATCCTCGGTCGTCACTTCAAACAGGTTGCGGGTCGAGAAGCTGGTCTTGGCGGACAGGCCGTTGGCGGTCGCGTTCGACAGTGCGCGCTCGGTCAGGCTGGTGCTGCCTTCGATGCCGACCACTTCCCTGCCCTGGGTCGCCAGCGGCAGGGTGAAGTTGCCCAGGCCACAGAACAGGTCGGCCACGCGGTCCTCCGGCTGGACCGCGAGCAGATTGAGGGCCTTGGCCACCAGAACGCGGTTGATGTGATGGTTCACCTGGGTAAAGTCGACCGGCTTGAACGGCATCCTGACGCCAAATTCCGGCAGCGTGTAATACAGTTCCTTGCCCAGCGGGTAGAACGGGGCGGCCGTTTCCGGGCCCTTGGTCTGGAGCCAGAACTGCACCTCCCACTGGTCGGCAAAGGCCTTGAGCAGGGTTTCATCGGCGCCGGTCAGGGGCGCCATGATGCGCAGCACCAGCGCTGTCAAGCCCTCGCCGATGGCCACTTCGATCTGCGGCACCTGGTCGAAGATCGAGAGCGCGCCGATCAGGCCGCGCAGCGGCACCAGCATGGCGGCCACGTGCGGCGGCAGGATCTTGCAGTCGGTGATGTCGGCCACGAAGGCCGAGCGTTTTTCATGGAAGCCGACCAGTACCGCGCCTTTTTTGGCCACATGCCGCACCGACAGGCGCGCGCGGTAGCGGTAGCCCCAGGTCGGGCCGTACATCGGGCGCATCACGTTCTCGGCCTTGACCTTGCTGATGTGCCACAGGTTGTCTTCCAGCACGCGCTGCTTCATGGCGACCTGGGCCGACGGCTCCAGGTGCTGCATCGAGCAGCCGCCGCAGTAGTCGAAATGCTGGCACTTGGGGGTGACCCGCATCGACGAAGCGCGGTGCAGTTCGGTCATGCGCGCCGCTTCCCAATTCTTCTTTTTCTTGAATGTCAGGAAGCTGACGCGCTCGCCCGGCAAGGCGCCTTCGACAAAGATGACTTTGCCGGGCGAACCGTCTTCATTGGCCAGGTGGCCAACGCCGCGGGCGTCCATGTCGAGGGATTTGATGTCGATGATATTGTCTTGCATGGCGAAGAACGCACGCTCAAGGTGCGAAAAAGGAGAAAAAGGGGGATCGTGCGGCAACGCAGGGCGAGAGGACCCGCGCGAATGATAGCAGGCAATGGCCCCGGGCGCCACGGCGGGCCGCCCGGATTCTTGCATTCAAGGCAAGGTGGCGGGACGCGGACTGGCGATGAACCAGCGCTGCCAGCGCTGCTTGAGGGCGGCGCGCTGGGCCGGGTCGATGGTCACGGCCCCGGCGCCGTCGGTCTGCACGGCCAGGCCGTTCCAGGCCGGCGTCGATTCGAAACGCACGCCGCTCAGCTGGGTGAGCAGCACGTGGGCGGTGACGAAGTGCTTTTCATCGCCCAGGGCCTGGATCAGTTCCGGGATGGCGGCATTGTCCAGCGCGCCGGGGAAGTCGTTGCGGCGGCAGGACAGTAGCGGCACCCAGCCCAAAAGTGAGTCCGTCCACGTGATCCGGTACAGCGTCAACGCCTGTCGTGCTCGATTCATTCCTCTTCCCGCTGGCTTGGTTCACCGGCGCGGCCGCACCGGTTCGCACCGAATATTGTCGGTTCGCCACGCATCATATCGCAGAACAAGTCGATGCAGCCAGGATCGCGCAAAGTCAATACAGGCCGATCAGAGCAGCGAGTCGCGCACGACCCCGCGCGCGGCCATGGCGCGCTTGAGCTTGACCAGCGCTTCCTGCTGGATCTGGCGCACCCGTTCGCGGGTGACGCCCATCTCCTCGGCCAGCGTTTCGAGCGTGGCCGGATCGTCATTGTCGAGGCCGAACCGGCGCATGACGACGATGCGCTGCTTGTCCGGCAGGCGGGTCAGCCAGTCGCGCACCAGCAAGGTCATTTCGTGGTGCTCGGCGCGCGCGTCGGGACTGTCGTCGCTGTCGCCGGGCAGCATGTCCATCAGCGAGGACTGGGGGTCATTGTCGAGCGGGGCGTCAAGCGAGGTGGCGTGTTCGGACAGCGCCAGGATGTCCTGCACTTCCTCGACCGGGCGCCCGACCAGGTGGGCGATGTCTTCGGCGCTGGCATCCTTACCGTCGTGGTGCTGGGCTTCGAGGTGATACTTGGCGCGCAGGATCTGGTTCAGCTCGCGCACCATGTGCACCGGCAGGCGCACGGTGCGGGCCTGGTTCATGATGGCGCGCTCGATGCTCTGGCGGATCCACCAGGTGGCGTAGGTGGAAAAGCGGAAACCGCGTTCGGGCTCGAACTTGTCAATCGCGCGCATCAGGCCGATGTTGCCTTCCTCTATCATGTCGAGCAAGACCACGCCGCGGTTAATGTAATGCTTGGCGATCGACACCACCAGGCGCAGATTATGTTCGATCATGGTCTGGCGGGCGTCGAAGTCGCCGGCCTTGGCCAGGGTGGCGTAATGGACTTCCTGGGGGGCGGTCAGCAGCGCGCGGGTGCCGATCTGGTTCAGATAGTGCTGGGTGGTGTCGGTCGAGAGCTCGGCCGCCAGCACTTTTTTCAGTTCGTCGACACTTTCCAGTACCGCCGCCACCGCGGGCACGCCGTCGGCATCGCCCGCTTCGTCCGATTCGATGACGGCGTCGTCGAGCGGCTCGTCCGGAAAATCATCCGAGGCGGCGTCGTCGTCCAGCTGGTGCGGCGAATGGCTCATGGCGTCGCGTCCCGGCTAGGGGCCCGGCGGTTTAACGGCTGGGCAGGAACCTGGACGGGTCGACCGGCTTGCCCTGCTGGCGAATTTCAAAGTGCAACTTGACGGCGTCTGCATCCGAATCTCCCATCTCGGCAATGACCTGGCCCTTGTTCACGCTCTGGCCTTCTTTGACATTGATGCTGCGGTTATGTGCATACGCGGACAGCAGGCTGTTGCTATGCTTCACAATCACCAGATTACCATAACCGCGGATCCCACTGCCCGCATACATGACTTTACCGGAACTGGCCGCCATCACCTGCTGGCCCGCCTTGCCGCCAATGTCGATGCCCTTGTTTTTGCCTTCGTCGAAGGTGGCGACGATCTTGCCGTCCGACGGCCACATCCAGCTCAGCTTGTCGTCGTCGGTGGCGGTGACCATGCTGCCGGCCGCAATGCCGGAGGCCGATGCGACCGTCCCGGCGACCGGCTTGGCCGGCACCGGATCGGGCTTGTCGTCCTTGTCGGCCTTGCCGCCGTTGTCGCCGCGCGCATCGGCCAGCGCCGCTTCCGAGTACGGCTTCTTGTCGCCCTTGGGGCTGGTCTTGCGCGGCACCGGCGGCTGCACCGGCTTGATCTCGGGTGCGACTGCGACCGGCAGCGTTTGCACGCCCGCGCCGCCCGCCGACTCCGGCGGCGCCACGCGCAGCACCTGGTCGACCTTGATGTCGTTGGGGTTGGCAAGGTTGTTCCATACCACGAGGTCACGGTAGTTCTGGCCGTAGTCAAGCGCGATGCGCAGCAGGGTATCGCCCTTCTTCACCGTATAGAAGCCGCGTTCGTCTTTTGGTTCCTCTGCCGTGCTGTGGGGGCGGTTATCGTGCGCCGACGGCTTGCGCTCTTCGACCGGCGCGACGCGGGTGGTGCTGGTGCAGGCGCTGAGCAGGCCGAAGACCAGGGTCAGCAGGGTAAGTTGGCTTAACTGTTTCATTCTCATCGTTTAAGGTTGTCTAGGCTTGGGCACAGGCTCAGACCGTCCCGGACCGCAGCGGCACGAAGTGACAATCTTCGAGCGTCTCGCTGGTCCATTCGGATTTGCCGGTGCGCGTAATCAGTTGTAAGTGCTGGACGCGGGCACCCACCGGCGCAACCAGACGGCCGCCGATGGTGAGCTGTTCGAGCAGTGCCTGGGGCACCTCGAGACCGGCCGCAGCCAGAATAATGCCATCAAATGGCGCGGCCTGTGGCAACCCAAGCATACCATCTCCGTAATGCAAGCGAATATTCGCGATGCGCAAGGGGCGTAAATTGGTCTTGGCCAGCTCGTGCAGCGGTTTGATCCGTTCGATCGAATACACGTCCTGCGCCAGGCAGGACAGCACCGCCGCCTGGTAGCCGCAGCCGGTGCCGATCTCGAGCACGCGCTGCAGCTTGCCGCCGTTGCGCATCACTTCGATCATGCGGCCCACGATGTAGGGCTGGGAAATGGTCTGGTGGTGGCCGATCGGCAGCGAGGCGTCAATATAAGCCTGGGCCGAGAGCGCCTCGTCGATAAAGCGGTGGCGCGGCACGGCTTCGAGCGCGCCCAGCACCAGCGCATCCTGCACGCCCTGCCTGGCCACGCGCGCCACCATGGCGCGCCGGATCGCGTCGGACACCATCAAGTCCTGGCGCGGCGCCTGCAATGGCTGGGCCTGGCTGCGGGCCAGGGCTTCGCTGTGCGAACGGGAAGGCGCCGCCGGCGGCAGCGACCAGGGCTTGGCGGCGGGCGTATGGGCGGCGTTGCGGGTGGCTGTTTGCGGCGTCGCCACTTTGGCCGGCGAGAACGAGGGCGCCGTGCCGGCCTTGCCTGGTGTTTTGCTGTTGCCGCTGGTCCCGCCTGTTACCGAGGACAGGGGCAGCGGGAAGGTGCTGCGTTTTTCCGTCATGCCAGGCCCCGTGCCAGCAAGTCGAGCTGGGTCTTGTGGGTCA
>DASWMN010000272.1:0-21984 GCA_036399735.1 Telluria sp.
GTACGCACGCCGCACTATGCGATCAACGACGCCGGCTCGTTCTCGCTGGGCAGCTACCGCTGGATGGATGACAAGAAGGGCGGCCATGGCACCGTCGACATGTACAAGTCGATCGTCATCTCCTGCAATACCTACTACTACCAGCTCGCCAATGACATGGGGATCGACGCGATCCACGATTTCATGAAGCCCTTCGGTTTCGGGCAGAAGACCGGCATCGATCTGGAAAACGAGAAGACGGGCGTGCTGCCTTCGAAGGAATGGAAGCGCCAGCGATTTGCCCGCAACAAGCTGGCACAGGCCTGGCAGGGTGGCGACACGGTCAATATCGGCATCGGCCAGGGCTTCAACAGCTACACCGTGCTGCAGCTGGCGCACGCGGTGTCGAACCTGGCCAACAACGGCGTGGTGATGAAGCCGCACCTGGTCAAGATCATTGAAGACGCGGCAACGAAAAAACGCACCCTGACGGTGCCGTCCGAAAGCATGCGCATCGCGCTGCGCCAGGAAAATATCGACGTGATCAAGCGCGCCATGATCGGCGTGGCGGAGCAGGGCACGGGCCGGCTGGCCTTTGCCAACGCCGGTTACACCTCGGGTGGTAAAACCGGTACCTCGCAGGCGGTGGGGCTGAAACGCGGTGAAAAATACAACGCCAAGAACATGGCCGAGCGGCTGCGCGACAATTCGCTGTATATCTCCTTTGCCCCTGCCGACAAGCCGCGCATCGCGCTGGCGCTGGTGGTGGAAAACGCCGGTTTCGGCGCCGCCATCGCGGCCCCGATCGCCCGCAAGACGCTCGACTATTACCTGCTTGGCAAGCGCCCCGCGGACAAAAACGATGCCAAGGTGCCCAAGGAAGACGCGGTCATGGTGCCGCTAGAAGAAATGAAGACCGATACCGCCGAAGAGGCGCCATTCAAACCGGGCGGCGAAACGCCCGCGCCAAAGGACTGAACATGCGCATCAATGAACGGCGCTCGCTGTGGCGGCGCATGAAGCCTTACTTCACGGTGTTCGACGCACCGCTGGCAATGATCCTGTTTCTGCTGCTGGCCGTTTCGATGGTCTGCATGTCCTCGGCCGGGGTCGACTTCCCGGGCCGCCTGGAAGGACAGGTACGCAATGCCATTATCGCGTTCGTGGTGATGTGGGCCGCGGCGCTGGTGCCGCCGCAGACGCTGATGCGCCTCGCGGTGCCGATCTATACTTTCGGGGTGGCGCTGCTGGTCGCGGTATTCGTGTTCGGGGTGGTCAAGAAGGGCGCGCGCCGCTGGCTGCATATCGGTTTTGACATCCAGCCATCCGAAATCATGAAGATCGCCATGCCGCTGATGCTGGCCTGGTACTTCCACCAGAAGGGCGGCATGGTGCGCTGGCACTCTTTCCTGGTGGCGGCCGCGCTGCTGGTGGTGCCCGTCGGCCTGATCCAGCTGCAGCCGGATCTGGGCACCTCGCTGCTGGTGCTGGCCTCGGGGTTCTACGTGATCTTTCTGGCGGGGCTGTCGTGGAAGGCGCTGGCCGGCCTGTTCCTGGCCGGTGCCGGCAGCTTGCCGATCGCCTGGTCGATGATGCACGATTACCAGCGCGAACGGGTCATGACACTGATCGACCCCACCACCGACCCGCTGGGCAAAGGTTTTCACATCATCCAGTCGATCATTGCGATCGGCTCGGGCGGCTTCTCCGGTAAAGGTTACATGCAGGGTTCGCAGTCGCACCTTGAGTTCATCCCCGAGCACACGACGGACTTCATTTTCTCGGTCTACTCCGAAGAATTCGGCCTGCTCGGCATTCTGGGCCTGCTGTTCATTTATCTGCTGCTGATCGGGCGCGGCCTGATTATCGCCGCCAACGCGCCGAACCTGTTCACCCGCCTTCTGGCCGGTGCCATCACCATGATCTTCTTCACCTACGCCTTTGTAAATATGGGCATGGTCAGCGGCATTCTGCCGGTGGTGGGGGTGCCGCTGCCCTTCATGAGCTATGGCGGAACTGCTTTTATGACATTGGGCCTTGGTATAGGTATACTGATGAGTATCCAGCGACACCGGAAACTCATACAAACTTAGATCATGGAGGCGCGATGAACGTGTCGAGATTACTCCCAGCGTTCATCGCGATAGCCATCCTGGCCGGTTGTGCCGGCACGCAGGAGGGCGGGCGTGCGGTCGGCCAGCTGCCAGGTCATGGCGGCAAACCGATCGCCCACGCGCCCATCACGCCCGATCTGCCGGCGGCCGGTTCCGGCCGTGGCGGCTACTACCAGGATGACGGCCCGGGCACTTCGCCACCGGCCAACCTCGATCAGATTCCCGATGCCGTGGTCAAGGCCGAGCCGTATGCGCGCTACGCCAACCGCCCGTATGTCGTATTCGGCAAAACCTACACCCCCATGCTCGACGAACGGCCCTTCACCCAGAAGGGCCACAGCAGCTGGTACGGCAAGAAGTTCCATGGCCAGAAAACCTCCTCGGGCGAAATCTACGACATGTACAAAATGACGGCGGCCCATCCCACGCTGCCGATCCCTTCGTATGCGCGCATCACCAACGTCGACAACGGCAAGCAGGTCGTGGTGCGGGTCAATGACCGCGGGCCCTTCCATTCGAGCCGGATTGTCGACGTGTCGTATACGGCCGCGCTGAAACTGGGCCTGCTCAGCAAGGGCAGCGGGATGGTGACGCTCGAGCGCTTGCTGCCGGGCGGCCAGAGCGAGCTGGCGGCCAACAAGCGCGCCCGCGGCGAAGAGGAGGAGCGGCCAGCAGCCTTGCAAAGCCAGGACGACATCACCGCGCTGATCCTGGCCAACCGCGCCGAAATCCAGTCCGAAAAAGCGCGCCCGGACAGCGAGACGGCAGCGCCCGCGGGCGGCTTCTACGTGCAGCTCGGCGCCTTCATCCGGGCCGACAAGGCTGACCAGGTGCGTGAACGTATCAAAGGCCAGGACTGGCTCGGTTCCAGCACGGATGTGGTGCGCGCCGGCGCCTTGCACAAGGTGCTGAGCGGGCCTTTCGCTAGCCGCACCGAAGCACTCGACGCCGCGCGCGCGGTGCCCGCCTCGCTGGGCCTGCGCCCGATCGTGATCAAACGCTAAACTCTACAGGAGCCCAACATGAATCTGTCGAATGCAACAATCGGGCAGCTGATGCTGCCGGTGGCCGATCTGGAACGCGGCATCGTCTTCTATCGCGATGTACTGGGCTTGCCGTTTCTGTTTGCGGCGCCGCCGCAGATGGCCTTTTTCATGTGCGGGGCAGTGCGTCTGCTGATCGGCGTGCCGCCGCCGGGCCAGCGCGTGGCGGGCGGCTCGGCGGTCTATTTCACGGTGCCCGACATCGGCGCCGTGCATGCGCAGCTGGTCGACAAGGGCGTGCTGTTTCAGGAAGCGCCGCACCTGGTGCACAAGACCGAGCAGTCGGCTTTGTGGCTGGCGCAGTTCCAGGACCCCGACGGCAACCATCTCGCACTCATGAGCGAAGTGCCGAACACGCCCGGAGACGAGAAGTAAATGCAGCTGTCTCTGAATCTGCCATTGAGCAAAACCGTGCTGGCCGATGGCAGCATCGAACTGACCGCCGGCGAAGGGCGCTTCCTGTTCCGGCGTGTGCGTCCGGGTACACTGCTGGTGCGCATCAGCGGGCAGGATAGCGGCCAGTTCGGTCACGCCGCGCTCGATGAAATCAGGATGGAAATCACGCGCCAGGGCACGCTCGAATTGCTGATCGACGCCAGCGAAGCGGTGCTGGTCACGACCGAGGTCAGCCAGGAATGGACGCGCTTCTTTTCCCTCAACCGCCAGCAATTGCGCCGCGTGAGCGTGCTGACCGGATCGAGGCTGATGCATCTGACGGTGGCCATCGCGCAGCACTTGTCGCAGACCGGCAACCTGATCCAGATTTACTCCGACCGCGAACTGTTCGACGCCGTCAGCGCCGGCAGCTGAACCTTTATTTGCAGCTGTGCAGATCGAGGTCGTCGAACTTGGCGGCCGCTGCATCGAGACGGGTTTTGGTGTCCGGATCGACGTCGCGGAAGCGGTAGACCACGCGGCTGGTCGGGCTCGAGCGGGCCACCACGCGGGCACTGGCCACACCTTGTTTTTTCAGCGCAGCCAGCAGGGTCTGGGCCGCCGCCTCCGACTTGAACACGCCGAGCGAAATGCCCCATTTGGTGGGACCGTTTTCGTTCATGATGAAGTAGTTCGATACGCCCTGTTCCTTCAGTTCCGCCGCCTTGCGGTCGGCCGCCTCCTTGCTGCCGAGTGGCGGAATCATCACCATGTGCTTGCTCACTTCCTGCACCGTGACGTTGTCCTGGGTCTGGCGCTCGCCCAGTTTCAGGGGCGCGACCAGGGTGCCGAAATGGCGTGCCTCGGCGGCGTCGAAATTGCCGAATTCGCAGGCCAGCAGGGTTGTTTTTGGCGCGGCTTCGGCCACCGGGGCTGGCGTTTCCGGTGCCGGTTCCGGTGTCGCCACGCGCGCCGCGGCATCCGCCGTCAGCAGCTTGAGCTGGTCGGTGGCAAGCTGATTGCGGATCCGCTCGGGCTCATGTTCGGTCGGCTTGTAGGTGCCAAGGTAGCCCTGGCCGTAGGCGAACAGAATGCCGTTGATGCAGAGCAGAGCCCAGAATAAGAATTTCAGCACGTGCTATCCCGTCGTCGAGTCAGAAGCGTTGGCGGCCCGTTGCAGGCCGGTCAGGACGATATTATCGACCATCCGGTGCGGCACGGCCAGTTGCGCTGTGATGAAAGGCGCCGCACCGCCCGAAAGGATGCAGATGGCCGCGCCATGCTGGGCAAACGCGCGTTCGATGGCGCCCGCCTGGGCCGCCAGGCAGCCGGACAGAATCGCGTCGTCCGTGTTGTCCGCAAAGCCGGCCGGCAGCGTACGCGCCGCCTCCACCTGCGGCAGCTGGGCCGTGTTGCGTGCCAGCGAAGCGGCCATCAGGCCAAGCCCGGGCAGGATCATCCCGCCCAGAAAATCGCCTTCCACGCTGACCGCGTCGATGGTGGTGGCGGTGCCGCAGGTGGCCACAATAATGGCACGTCCCGGTTCCAGCGCGCGCGCGCCCAGGGCGGCCGCGAAACGATCGCAGCCCAGCTGGGTGGGATTGCGGTAGCGATTGTGCATGCCGTCGAGTTGCGCGCGCGAGGTGAACCAGTCGATCGCGGTGGTCGGAATCATCAGCTGCAGCTGGTCGCGCAGGCGCGGTCCGGCCACATTGGCCACCAGTGCGCGCGCGATGCCGCTCTGTGGCCAGGAGGCGGGCAGGTGATTGAGTTCGGCATGGGTTACCGCGCCGCTGGCGACCCACTTGCCCAGCGCGGCGCCGGGCCGGGCCAGCGCCCACTTGATGCGGGTGTTGCCGGCGTCGATCAGCAGCTGCAGCTGGTCGGGTACGGCGTTCATGCCAGCACCCGCAGCGACACGTCGCCGGCCACAATGGCCACGCGCCCGGCTGCCGTATCGAGCAGCAGCGCGCCACGGTCGTCGACCCCGGCAGCCGTACCTTCCTGCAGCGTGGCGCCCTGGTCGATGATGGCAACCTGATTGCCCTGCCACGCGTGCAGCCGGTTCCAGCGCGCGCTGAATGCGGCAAACCCGGCTTGCTCGAATTGCTGCATGCTGGCCGCCAGCTGGTCCAGCAAAGCCGCCACCAGCGCGGCGCGTTCCATGCTGGCCAGCCAGGGCGCGCCAGCGGCAGGGCGGCCAATGCGCTGTTCCAGTTCGTCCGGCATGGTCAGATTCATGCCCACGCCAATCACGGCCCACAGGGCGCCGTCTGCTGCGCTCTGGGTTTCGATCAGCACTCCGGCCAGCTTGGCGCCGTCCTTGAGCAGATCGTTGGGCCACTTGAGCTGAACCCGTACATCAAGCCGCGCCAGCGTTTCGGCCAGCGCCACGCCGACCGCCAGCGGCAGACCGGCCAGCGCATGCAGCGGCAGCCGAAATTTCCAGGCCAGCGAAAAAGTGAGCGAGCCTTCGCTCGACAGCCAGCTGCGGCCGGCGCGTCCGCGGCCAGCAGTCTGCTGCAGCGCCACCAGCAGAAGATTGTGCGCCAGAGCGGGGGCGCGCGCGAGCAGGTCGGCATTGGTGGAGCCGGTTTCCTGCACCACCTCGACGGCAACCTGGCGCGCCGCGCTGGCGTGCGACAGGCGTGTGATGTCGGCACTGTTCATGTTTTTTGTGCGGCCGTCTGGCGCTTCTTGCGTGGCGCCTGGCTCAATGCCAGGTCATACAGCGCATTGGGCAGGAGCCGCAGCAGCTTGGCGACCCAGCCCATCTGCCACGGAATCACGCGGTAGCTGGTGCCCGCTTCGATTGCCCGCGCGGCTTTTTCGGCAAAGCGCGCGGCCGGCATCAGGAACGGCATCGGGTAAGCGTTTTTGGCGGTCATGGGGGTAGCGATGTAGCCTGGTGCGATGGTCACCACCTTGATCCCGAAGGGCTTGAGCTCAAGGCGCAGCGATTCGCAGTAGCACAGCACGGCCGCCTTGGAAGCACTGTAGGCGCCGGCGCCGGGCAGGCCGCGGATGCCCGCCACGCTGCCGATGCCGACCAGCCGGCACGGGCTGGCCTGGCTTTTCATGGTCTCGATGAAGGGTGTGAAGGTGGCTACAGTGGCGCTGACATTGGTAGCCAGGATGGTGTCGAACACGCGCTGGTCTTCGGGATGCTCGGTCAGGGTGCCGTGCGAGACGCCGGCGTTGGCGATCACGATATCGGCGCCGCCGAAGCGGGCGATGAAGTCCTGCGCCGCCGCGCCCAGCGCCGCGTGGTCGGTCACGTCCAGCGCGTACACCGCATGACGCTCGGGATTCGTCAGGGAGGCCGCCAGACTGGCCAGTACCTCGGCGCGGCGCGCCACCAGTCCCAGCGATGCACCGCGCGCCGCGTATTCGCGCGCCAGTGCTTCCCCGATACCGCTCGAGGCACCGGTGATGAAAACCCGGGTCATGGTGCTGGCGCCGGCATGGTTATTTCTTTTCCGCTTTCGCTTTCGCTACCAGGAAGTCCATCACCTTCAGGCCGGCCTGGTGCTGCTGTTCGACGGTTTGCACCTCTTTGCCGGCCGCTTCCGCGACTTTGGAGGGGGAGGTGTAGAAGCGGCCGTCAATGCCGATCGACGGCCACAGATCGACATTGAAGCCGGTCACCGACGCTTGCGCCGCACTGATGCGCGAAGGCATGCCGAATGAACGCCAGGTAGCGGCGAACTGGGCCGGGTCGATGCCCACTTTCGGCACCCAGGCGATGACCGCAGCCTCGGACACCAGGCGTTCGTGGTCGTCCTGCACGGCGGCGAAGATTTTGCTGTGTACCGCCTCGGTCATGCCCATGGCCTCAAGCGTGGTGTAAAGGCGCTGCAAGGGCTGTTCGACCGGGCGGTAGGCGATGTGCACGCGGCGGAAGGTGATCTTGTCCGCGTTCTTTTTTACCCATGCGGCCAGCGCCGGCTCGAAGGCGCGGCAATGCGGGCAGCCATACGAAAAGAATTCGATGACTTCCACCTTGCCTGGCGCGGCGTTGGTGGCCAGCGGCGCCGGCAGCACCTCAAACTCGGCGCCGGCTTTGGGCGCTGCAGGCGACGCGATGGCGCCAAAGGAGGCCAGGCCGAAGGCCAGTGTCAGAAGCAGTTTCCGGATCATGAGTGGTTTCCTGGTTATTTCTGGTTTTTGACGATGGCGACATCGATCCCGCTGTCGAGCAGTTTCGAGCGCGCCTTGTTCATCGATTCAGCCTGGGCGAAAGGGCCGATGCGCACGCGGTACAACACGCCGCTGTCATTGGCTTTCTCGCTGATGGCCGCTTCAAAGCCGAGCAGGGCCAGCTTGGCGCGGGTGTTCTCGGCGTCGTCCATGGCGCGGAAGGCGCCGGCCTGCAGGAAGTAAGTTACCTTGTCGTCCACGGCCGGTTCCGCGGATGCTGCCGCAGCCGGCGTTGGCGTCGCGGCCGGCGTCGGCGCCGCCGCTGGCGTTGCAGGCACTGCCACGGGCGCTGGCTTCACCACAGGACCGGCGCCCATTGCCGCGACAGCGTCGCCCAGCGGGTCGTCCGACGGCTTGTGTTTGTCGATGATTTCCTTGTTGGCCTGGCGGGCCGCTTCCTTGCTGCCGTACATCGGCTTGTTGGGGTCGGCCACCTGGCCTGCGGTCGGTTCGCCCAGTTTCAGCTTGCCCGATTTGTCGGTGAACGGTGTCGAGCCTTTGGTGATGACGATGGCGACCACCACGGCGACGCCCAGGCCGACGATCAGGCCGGCGAGAAAGCCGCCAAGGGTGCCGCCAGCCTGGCGTTGGGGAGTGCGGGTTTCGATTCTCATTCTGACTTTCACGAAAAATCCTGCGTTTACATTTTCTCGGGCGCTGACACGCCGATCATGGCCAGGCCGTTGCGCAGAACCTGGCGCGTTGCCACCATGAGGGCCAGACGGGCCGTCTTGAGTGCTTCGTCGTCGACCAGCACGCGCTCGGCAAAATAGAAGCTGTGCAGATTGGCGGCCAGGTCGCGCAGGTAGAACGCCACCTGGTGCGGCCCCAGTTCCTGCTGCGCGCGGGCCAGCATTTCAGGGTAGGCCGCCAGCGTGGCCAGCAGCGTCATTTCGGTGGGCGCCGACAGCGGCGACAGGTCGGCCGCGGCCAGCGATGCCAGCTCGCCGCTGAACTGTTCGAGCATGCGGCAGATTCGCGCATGCGCATACTGCACGTAATACACCGGGTTTTCGTCCGAAGTCTTGAGGGCGACATCGACGTCGAACACGAACTCGGTATCGGCCTTGCGCGAAATGAGGAAGAAGCGCACGGCATCGCGGCCCTTCTCGATATCGCCATTGCCCGACCATTCGATCAGATCGCGCACGGTGACGTACGAACCGGCGCGCTTGGAGATCTTGACCTCGGCGCCGTCCTTCATGACGGTGACCATCTTGTGCAGCACGTAGTCGGGGTAGCCCTGCGGGATGCCCTGGCCGACCGCCTGCAGGCCGGCGCGCACGCGCGCGATGGTGCCGTGGTGGTCGCTGCCCTGCACGTTGATGGCTTGCGAATAGCCGCGTTTCCACTTGACGACGTGGTAAGCCACGTCCGGCACGAAGTAGGTGAAGCCGCCTTCGGACTTGCGCATCACGCGGTCCTTGTCGTCGCCGTAGTCGGTACTGCGCAGCCACAGCGCGCCGTCCTGTTCATACGTTTTGCCGGAGGCGACCAGCGCTTCGACGGTTTTTTCGACCTTGCCGTCCTGGTACAGCGAGGACTCGAGATAGTAGTTGTCGAACTTGACGCCGAACGCCTGCAGGTCGATGTCCTGTTCGTTGCGCAGGTAAGCCACGGCGAACGGGCGGATCGAATCCAGGTCGTCAGCGTTGCCGCTGCCGGTGACAGCATCGCTGTCGCTGGCCTTGACCGTTTTACCGGCCAGGAAATCGGCCGCGATCTCGCCGATGTAGTCGCCGTTGTAGGCTGACTCGGGCCATTCGGCGTCGCCCGGCTTGAAGCCGCGCGCACGTGCCTGGACCGAAGCGGCCAGGGTGGCGATCTGCACGCCCGCGTCGTTGTAATAGAACTCGCGCGTGACGGCGTAGCCCTGGGCGTCGAACAAGGACGACAGAGCGTCTCCCAGCGCTGCCTGGCGGCCGTGGCCCACGTGCAGCGGGCCGGTCGGATTGGCCGAGACGAATTCGATGATGACTTTTTTGCCGGCGCCGGCGCTGCTGCGGCCGAAGTGCGCGCCCTCGGCGAGAATCGCCTTGACCACGGCCTGCTTGCTGGACGCGGCCACGCGCAGATTGATGAAGCCCGGGCCGGCCACGTCGGCCGATTCGACCAGGCCTTTGCCGGCCGGGTTGTCCAGCACCGCGGCCACGATGCGGGTGGCCAGTTCGCGCGGATTCATTTTCAGCTGCTTGGCCAGCTGCATCGCGATATTGCAGGCGACGTCGCCGTGGGACGGATCGCGCGGACGCTCCAGCACCACGTTCGGGGTCAGGCCACTGTCGGCGACGATGGGGGCGAGGGCATCCTGGAACAGGGCGGCGATTTCTTGTTTTTGCGAAGCGAGCATGTGCGGTGATCTGTCGTTGAAAAGAGCGGTGGCCTGGCCACGGGCATAACTAGGAACAATTATACTGGTTTGGCGCTGGCCGGAACACGACAGCGGGGCTGGACCGCAGGAGTTGCGGCCCGAGCATCAAGAATGACTTTTTTGCATCGGTCCTTGATCGCGCACCTGTTGTTTTAATCTCCACGCTGCCCGTGCTTAAGCCTCGCGCAAGTCTTACCCGGTACAATTGCACCTTTATAAAGCATCAAGAATCGACTGACCATGACCAACAAGCGCCCGACGCTCTCCCTCAAACCAGCCAGGCCCGCGCCGTCGCGCATCCGGCCCAGTTACGAGGTCAAGCCGGTGCTGCAGCCTGGTTTTCGTCCCAACCTGAAACCCGATTCGCTGGCCTTGTGCCTGCTGGGCGCGGCCAATGCCGTGGCCCAGGTACGCACCGGCACCACGCTGCCGCAGGCGCTGCTGACCGCCTTCGGCGTCACCGCCGCCACCCCGCAAGCGCGCGGCGCGATTCAGGACATTGCCTACCGTACCATGCGCCAGCTGGGCCGCAGCGAAGCCCTGCTTGGTCTGATGACGTCGAAAGCGCCGGAACCGGCCATGCTGGCCAGCCTGCTTTGCTGCGCCTTGTCGCTGATGGATACGCCCGACGGCGGCGCCCCGCCGTACGAAGAATTCACCGTGGTCGACCAGGCCGTCACCGTCGCCACCTCGCACCCCGACATGGCGCACGCCAAGAACATGGTCAACGCCGTGCTGCGCCGCTTCCTGCGCGAGCGCGACGCGCTGGTCAAGACTGTATTGATGCAGCCGGTGGCCCAATATAATTACCCGCAGTGGTGGATCGACGCGGCCAGGGCCGCCTATCCGTCGAACTGGCAAGCCATTCTTGCGGCCGGCAACCAGCAGCCGCCCCTGACCTTGCGCGTGAACGTGCGCAAGACCAGCGTGGACGATTACCTCAAGCTGCTGGCCGATGCCGGCCTGGGCGCGACGCGCATCGGCCCGTCGGCGGTGCGTCTTGACAAGGCCATCGGCGTGGCCGCGATCCCCGGTTTCGAGCAGGGCCTGGCCTCGGTCCAGGATGCGGCAGCCCAGCTGGCCGCGCCGCTGCTGGACGTGCAGAGCGGCATGCGGGTGCTGGACGCCTGCGCCGCGCCCGGCGGCAAGACCTGCCATATTCTGGAACTGGCCGAGGTGCAGCTGACGGCCATCGATTCCGATCCCAAGCGCCTGGTGCGGATCGAGGAAAATCTCGCGCGCCTGCAGCTGTCGGCCACGCTCAAGGCCTTCGAAGCGCAGACCACGGTGTGGTGGGACGGCCAGCAGTTCGACCGGATTCTGGCCGACGTGCCGTGCACCGCTTCGGGCATCGTGCGGCGCCATCCGGACATCCGCTGGCTGCGCCGCAAGGGTGACGCTCTCCAACTTGCAACACTTTCCGGCAAAATACTCGACAACCTTTGGCAGATGCTGCGGCCGGGTGGTAAATTGCTGTTCGTGACATGCTCGCTCTGGCCCCAGGAATCCGAGGCTCAGGCCGCCGCATTCGCGGTGCGCCACAATGCGATCCGCCTTGATGCGCCCGGCCAGCTGCTGCCTGCCGGCGCTGGCGACCTTGACCACGATGGTTTGTTCTATGCCCTGTTCCAAAAGAACGCGGCGTAGCCGGTCCACGATAATGCGATCGACTTTAAAGGTTCAGGCCCCCCTGTGACGCTACGATTTTTCCGACTCCTCGCCGGCCAGCTGCTGCTGTTGTTCGCGTGCGCGCAGGCGCAGGCGGCGGACGGCATCGAGATCACGCGCGCCGCGATCGAGGCTTCGGACGAAGGCTACAAGCTGGCCTCGGCCTATTCCTTCGACCTCAATCACGGCCTGGAAGACGCCATCCAGCATGGCGTGCAGCTGTATTTCACCACCCAGATCGAACTGACCCGCCCGCGCTGGTACTGGTATGACGACAAGGCCGTGGTGGAAAGCCAGACCATCCGCATCTCGTACAACGTATTGACGCGCCAGTACCAGGTTGCGCTGCTGGGCAGCATGCTGCAAAGCTTCGCCACGCTGGAAGACGCGATGGTGCTGATCCGCCGTCCGGGGCGCTGGCAGTTCGCGCCGCGCGGCGCGCTCAAGCCGGGCGAAACCTACAACGTCACGCTGCGCATGTTCATGGACCGCGAGCGTCTGCCCAAGCCGATTCAGGTGAATGCCTTCAGCAGTTCGCAATGGCGCCTCGAATCGAAGGACAAGAAATTCCAGTACCGCGCGGAGTAAAGCCGTGAACCAGGCCCTGCGCTACTCCCTGATCGTCGGCGGCGCCGTGGTCAGCATCCTGCTGTTTCTGCTCGCCACCGCGTCTTCCAATTCCGGTTTCTTCGACCGCTACTATTCCTGGCTGCTTGGCCTGAACGCCGCCGTCGCGTTCTCGCTGCTGGTGTTCGTGGTGGTGGCGCTGGCCCGTCTTTACTCGCGCTACAAGGCCGGCAAGTTCGGTTCGCGCCTGATGGCGCGCCTGGTGCTGCTGTTTGCCGGCATCGGCATTCTGCCCGGCCTGGTGATCTTTCTGGTGTCGGTGCAGTTCGTGTCGCATTCGATCGACTCCTGGTTCAACGTCAAGATCGAAGCGGCGCTGGAATCGGGCGTGAATCTCGGTCTGGCCGCGCTTGACCAGTCGCTCAGCGACCTCGGTTCCTCGGCCGAGATCACCGCCACCACGCTGGCCGGCCAGGACCGCATGAGCACCCAGGCGATTCTGACGCGCCTGGTCGATGAACGGGACGGCATGATCAGCGCCATGCTGATCGGCGTGGACGGCAAGGTGATCCTGTCGGCCGCGCGCAACCGGCGCCAGAACCTGACGCCCGACATGCCGACCGCGCCCATGCTGCTGCAGGCCGTGATGCCGGGCGGGTATGCGCGCACCGAAGGCGCCGAACGCGATTTCAAGGAGGGCGCGGCAGCGCCGCCGGTGCAGGGCGCCGATGCCTCGGCCGGCCTGCGCCAGCGCGTGGTGCTGGCCATTCCCGAGCCGCCCGGCGCGCAGCCGCGCTTTCTGCAGGTGATCCAGGCGGTGCCGGTCAACCTGGCTTCAAACGCGCAGGTGCTCAGTACCGCCTATACCGAATACCAGGAACGGTTCGTGGCGCGCGTGGGCCTGCGCCGCATGTACATCGAGACCCTGACCCTGACGCTGCTGCTGGCCATTTTTGGCGCGGTCGCCAGCGCGTTCCTGATCGCCAGCAATCTGGCGCAGCCGCTGCTGGTGCTGGCCGAAGGCACGCGCGCGGTGGCCGAGGGCGACCTGTCGCCGCGCCCGATCGTGGCCACCTCGGATGAACTGGGCACGCTGACGCAATCGTTCAACACCATGACGGGGCAGCTGTTCGAAGCGCGCAGTTCGGTCGAACGCAACCGCGCCGCGCTGCAAAGCGCCAAGGCCCACCTGGAATCGGTCCTGGAAAACATGTCGGCCGGTGTGATCGTGCTGGACGCCGACTTCAAGGTGGTGACCGCGAACGAAGCGGTGGAGCGCATTTTGCAGCATGACCTGGCGTCCGACATCGGCCGGCCGCTGGCCGAGATCGGTGGCCTGGATGCCTTTGCCGCCGCCGTCACGCGCGCCTTCCTGGCGCAAAGCGCGCAGTCGGCCGCCGGCAGCGCGCGCCAGGTGCGCCACTGGCAGCAGCAGATCGAAATTCCGCGTCCGCAGGGCAGCACCGAAGACCACGACATCGTGCTGCTGGCGCGCGGTTCGCGCCTGCCGGTGCGCGCCGGCAGCGGCTTCATTGTGGTGTTCGATGATATTTCCGACGTGATCTCGGCCCAGCGTTCGGTGGCCTGGGGCGAAGTGGCGCGCCGCCTGGCGCACGAAATCAAGAACCCGCTCACGCCAATCCAGCTGTCGGCCGAACGGATGCAGATGAAGCTCGAATCGCGCCTGTCCGGCGCCGACGTGGAACTGCTCAACAAGGGCACTGCCACCATCGTCAACCAGGTCGACGCTATGAAGCGCATGGTCGATGACTTCCGCGATTACGCCAAGGCGCCGCCGGCGGTGCTGCAGGAGCTCGACCTGAATGGCCTGATCGACGAGATTTTGCACCTGTACCTGAACGGTGACGGCAGCGATATCATTCACGCGCATCTGGCGGAATCACTGCCGCGCGTGATGGGCGACCCGACCCAGCTGCGCCAGGTGATCCACAATCTGCTGCAGAACGCCCAGGACGCGATGAACGACCGCGGCCCGGACGCGCCGCCGGCGCGCATCGACGTCACCACCGAGGCGATTCATTACACCAGTCCCGACGGCAGCGCCGGCACCGCGGTGCGGCTGGCGATCGTCGACAATGGTCCCGGTTTCGCGCCCAGGATCATGGCGCGCGCCTTCGAACCCTACGTCACATCCAAGGCGCGCGGGACCGGACTGGGGCTGCCGATGGTCAAAAAAATCATTGATGAACATGGCGGCAGGATCGAGATCCAGAACCGCAGTGACGGAACTGGCGCGTCTGTCCTGATTTTGCTGTTAAAGTTATGCACGGACAGTGTATTGGCGTAAGTCAGGATCACGAATAGAATAGTGGCTAAGAGCTGCAATGCCGCAGTCGCGGGCCACATCAGGAAGGCGTACATAGATGGCAAACATACTCGTAGTTGATGATGAAATGGGCATCCGCGAGCTACTCTCGGAAATCCTGGGCGATGAAGGCCACGCGATCCAGCTGGCCGAAAACGCCCAGCAGGCGCGTGACGCGCGCGCCGCCGGTGCGCCCGATCTGGTGCTGCTCGATATCTGGATGCCCGATACCGACGGCGTTACCCTGCTCAAGGAGTGGCAGCGCGACGGTCTGCTGACCATGCCGGTCATCATGATGTCCGGTCACGCCACCATCGATACCGCGGTCGAGGCGACCCGCATCGGTGCGCTCAACTTCCTGGAAAAACCAATTGCTCTACAAAAACTCCTGAAGGCGGTGCAGCAAGGCCTGACCCGTGCCCAGGAAGCGGTGCGGGCCCCGGCGATCGCGCCACGCCCGATGATGGCGCCGCAGATCGAAGAAACCAGCAACAGCGCCGGCGCCCTGTTCGCAGCGCAGGCGCCGGCCTCGATGCCGGTGCGTATCGGTGGCCTGCCGGCCGGTGAAGGACATGGCTTCTCGCTGTCGTTCGACCTGCCGCTGCGCGAGGCGCGCGACGCCTTCGAGCGCATGTATTTCGAACATCATCTGGGCCGTGAAGGCGGCAGCATGACGCGGGTGGCGGAAAAAACCGGCCTCGAACGCACCCACCTGTACCGCAAACTCAAGCAACTCGGCGTCGAACCGGGCAAGCTGGCCAAAAAAGGGCAATGATGGCGGCGCCGCCGGCTGCGGCCGGCGTCACGCCTGGGCTTGCGCTGACCATCGTCACCGGGCCCGATATTGCCGCCCGCGAGGCCGCCATCCACGCTGTACTGACACCCGGGCAGCGGGTGGCCCTGATCCTCGAAGGCCTGTCCGACGGCCGCTCCTTACTTGATTCTTCTGCAATGCTCGATGTGCACAGAGTGGCGCCCGCTTGCCTGTGCTGCACCGGCAATCTCGTTTTGCGTGTAACATTAAACCGGATTCTGCGATCTCGCCCCGACCGGCTGTTTATCGGCGTGGCGAACAAAGACCACCTTGATCAGTTGCGATCGTGGCTGCAGCAACCGCCATACGATCAGCTGTTGGAACTGACCCCGGACCTGCAAGTGCCTTGAAAACGGTTCGGTTAGCCCCATTTCCCTATAACAGAGATTGAAAATCTGATCGAGCGAAGGAGCAAGCATGAACATGATCTATAACAGTGAGCAGTACAGCGTGGTCGAATTCGGCGCCGATCACAACCTCGAAGCCTTGCGCTTCGGCGGCTATGAAATCGTCGACAAATCCGGGCGCCGCGAAGCGTTCATCGGGGGGCGTCTGGCGCAGTCCTTCCGGCGCGACGTCAACAACCTGATCGCCAGTGAACCGACGATGGAAGAAATCGACGAGTTTCTGGGTTCCTATGACTCTTTGATGAGCCAGCCCGTCCTGCTCCACTAATAAAGACCGTGATCGTCCTCGCCTGCGCGAGGACGATGCAGGGTTCCGCCAGCCTTTGTAGTGCCATATGATAAGCTGGCGCCCATGTGCCAACTTCTCGGAATGAATTGCAATGTCCCTACAGACATTGTTTTTAGCTTCACCGGCTTCGCCATGCGCGGCGGCCGCACCGACACCCACCACGACGGCTGGGGCATCGCATTTTTCGAAGGCGCCGGCGTGCGCCATTTTGTCGACCACCAGGCGGCAGTCGATTCTCCCGTGGCAGAACTGATCAAGCGTTACCCGATCAAATCGAAACACGTCATCGCCCACATCCGCAAGGCCACGCAAGGCCATGTGGCGCTGGAAAATTGCCATCCCTTCGTGCGGGAACTGTGGGGCCGCTACTGGGTGTTTGCCCACAATGGCGACCTGAAGGAATTTGCCCCCACCCTCAACGGCCCGTACCGGCCGGTCGGCACCACCGACAGCGAGCAAGCCTTCTGTTTCATTCTGCAGGAATTGGGTGCACGTTTCGGCGACACGGCACCGGCGCTGCCTGTGCTGCGCGCGGCCCTGGGTGAACTGGTAGGGGCCATTGCCAGCCACGGCACCTTCAACCTGATGCTGTCGGACGGTTCGGCCCTGTTCGCGCACTGCTCGACCAGCTTGCACTATGTTGTGCGCCAATATCCCTTCCTGACTGCCAAACTGTCGGACGAAGATGTCAGCGTCGATTTTTCGCAGGTGACCACGCCGCAGGACCGGGTGGCCATCATCGTGACCGAGCCGCTGACGACCAACGAGCAGTGGACCAGGTTTGAACAGGGTGAATTGAAGGTGTTTGTCGATGGGATGCCTGTGTAGCAAGCTTGTTAATATCAGAACTACAACTATCTGGCGCTTTCCTGTACATTAGCGCTACTGTATTAATCAGGACGAATTCTGACCGATGACCGCATCAAGCGACACCCTGCACGCGCCCGTGCGTGACTTCTATCTGGGGCGGCAACCCATTCTCGACCGCAATCAGGCCCTGTTCGGCTATGAGTTGCTGTTTCGCCACGCGCTGGTCGCGTCGGCGCAGATCGAAACCGATATCCGCGCCACCGCCAGCGTGATTTCGCACGCGGCCCAGCTGGGGCTGGAAAAAGCCATGGGCGACGCGCTCGGCTTCATCAACGTTGATGCCGAAGTGCTGATGAGCGACATCTTCGTCTTTCTGCCACGCGAAAGAGTGGTGCTCGATATCGTGCACACGATCGCCCCCAGTGCGGCACTGCTGGAACGGATTGCCGAACTGCGCAGCCATGGTTTCCGCTTTGCCCTGAGCGACGTCGGCAGCGACGCGCCGGCGCAAGGCGAACTGCTGGCGCTGATGGACTTCATCAAGATCAATCTGCGTGACCTGCCGCACGCGGCCTTGCCGCATCTGGCGCAGCGCTTCAAGCAGGCCGGCAAGAAAATCCTGGCCGAGAAGGTGGAAACCCGCGCCGAGTTCGAGGCTTGCCTGGCGCTCGGTTTCGATTACTTCCAGGGCTTTTATTTCGCCAAGCCGTCCGTGATGATCGGGCGCAAACTGTCGCCGTCGCAGCTGGCGGTGATGGAGCTGATGACACTGATTACCTCGGATGCCGACAACATCGACATCGAACGCGCGGTCAAGCGCGACGTGACGCTGGCGCTCAATCTGCTGCGCCTGGTGAACACGCCCGCTGTCGGTGCGCGCTACAAGATCGATTCGCTCAGCCAGGCCGTGACGGTGCTGGGACGGCGCCAGCTGCAGCGCTGGCTGCAGATCATGCTGTATTCGGAACCGGCCCGGCGTGCCAGCAACATGACGCCGCTGCTGATGCTGGCCACCACGCGCGGACGCATGCTCGAGCTGCTGGCGCAAAAGCTGCGGCCGAGTCAGCGCAATATCGCCGATGTCGCGTTCACGGTGGGCATCATGTCCCTGATGGACGTGCTGTTCGGCATGTCGATGGACGAGATCGTCGCGCAGATTCCGGTGATCGAAGAAGTGGCCGACGCGCTGCGTGAGCGCAGCGGCTTCTTCGGCCAGCTGCTGCATCTGGCCGAGTGCATCGAGCGGATGGAAGAGATGGAAGACCAGGTCGAGCCGGCGCTACGCGGCCTGGCCCTGTCCACCGATGAACTGGTGCAGCTCGAGATGGCTGCATTCGAGTGGAGCGACCAGGTCGTCCGTTACGCCCTGTAACTACACCTTTTGTCAGGAAAGGTTGGGGGCGAGCCAGCGTTCGAGGTCGTCTTTGCCGACACCGCGCCGCGCGGCCATGTCGGTCACCTGGTCCTCGCCGATTTTCCCGACCACGAAATACTTCGCTTCCGGATGCGCAAAATAGAAGCCTGATACCGCCGCGCCCGGGAACATGGCGAACGATTCCGTCAGTTCCATGCCGATGTCCTGGGCCTGCAGCACCTTGAACATGTCGGCCTTGACCGTGTGCTCGGGACAGGCCGGATAGCCGGGCGCCGGGCGGATGCCGGCGAAGCGCTCGGCGATCATGTCTTCGTTGCTCAGGTTCTCGTCCTGCGCATAACCCCACAGGTCGGTGCGCACGCGCTCGTGCATGTATTCGGCGAACGCTTCGGCCAGGCGGTCGGCCAGCGACTTGAGCATGATCGACGAGTAGTCGTCGTGCGCATCTTCGAAACGCTTCTCGTATTTCTCGATTCCCAGCCCGGCGGTGACGGCAAACATGCCGATGTAATCCTTGATGCCCGATGCCTTCGGTGCGATGAAATCGGCCAGGCACTGATTCGGCCGTTGCACGCCGTCGACCAGCGGCTTGACGCCCTGCTGGCGCAAGCCGTAGTAAGTGAAGGCGACACTGGTGCGGCTGTCGTCGGTATAGATCTCGATGTCGTCGTCATTGACGCTGTTTGCCGGCAGCAGCGAGACCACGCCGTTGGCGCTCAGCCAGCGTCCTTCGATGACTTTCTTCAGCAGCGCCTGGCCTTCGGCAAACACCTTGGTGGCGGCGTCGCCCACCACCGGGTCGGTCAGAATCGCAGGGAAGGGACCGGCCAGATCCCAGGTCTGGAAGAACGGACCCCAGTCGATGTACTTGGCCAGCTGCGCCAGGTCGACGTTCTTGAATTCGCGGCGGCCGATGAACTTGGGCTTAGCCGGTGCAAAGTCGAGCTTCATCTTGTTGGCGCGCGCGGCCGCCAGCGACAGGATCGGCAGCGCCTTCTTGTTGGCGTGCTGCTCGCGGATGCGCACGTAGTCCTGCTCAATGTCTTCGATGTACTTGTCGCGGCTTTCCGGCGTGAGCAGCGACTGCGCCACCGACACTGAACGCGAGGCGTCCGGCACGTACACCACCGGGCCTTCGTAGTTGTGCGCGATCTTGACCGCGGTGTGGGCGCGGCTGGTGGTGGCGCCGCCAATCAGCAGTGGAATCTTCAGCATGCGGAAGTGCGGGTCGCGCTGCATTTCCTTGGCCACGTGGGCCATCTCTTCCAGCGACGGGGTGATCAGGCCGGACAGGCCGATCATGTCAGCGTTTTCGACCTTGGCGCGCGCCAGAATCTCGGAGCAGGGCACCATCACGCCCATGTTCACCACTTCAAAGTTATTGCATTGCAGGACCACCGAGACGATGTTCTTGCCGATGTCGTGCACATCGCCCTTGACGGTGGCGATGACGATCTTGCCCTTTGGTTTGGCGACAATGCCGGTGCGCTTTTCTTCGGCCAGCTTTTCTTCTTCGATATAGGGAATCAGGTGGGCCACGGCCTGCTTCATCACGCGTGCCGATTTGACCACCTGCGGCAGGAACATTTTCCCCTGGCCGAACAGGTCGCCGACCACGTTCATGCCATCCATCAGCGGGCCTTCGATCACGTGAATCGGGCGCCCGCCATTGCCCAGCAATTCCTGGCGCGCTTCTTCGGTGTCCTCGACGATCCACTGGGTGATGCCGTGCACCAGCGCGTGCGACAGGCGCTGCTGCACTGTGCCAGAACGCCATTCCAGATTTTGTACATCCTGCTTGCCGCCGGCTTTCAGGGTGCCGGCGATTTCGATCATGCGTTCGGTGGCGTCGTCGCGGCGGTTGAGCACCACGTCTTCGACGCGCTCGCGCAGTTCGGGCGCGATGTCGTCGTACACGCCCATCATGCCGGCGTTGACGATCCCCATGGTCATGCCGGCCTTGATGGCGTGGTACAGGAACACGGTGTGGATCGCCTCGCGCGCCGGATCGTTGCCGCGGAAGCTGAACGAGACGTTCGAGACGCCGCCCGAGATCTTCGCGTGCGGCAGGTTCTCGCGGATCCAGCGCGTGGCGTTGATGAAGTCGACCGCGTAGTTATTGTGTTCTTCGATGCCGGTGGCAATGGCGAAGATGTTCGGATCGAAGATGATGTCTTCCGGCGGGAAGCCGACCTGCTCGGTCAGCACCTTGTAGGCGCGCGCGCAAATTTCGGTTTTGCGCGCAAAGGTGTCGGCCTGGCCCTGTTCGTCGAAGGCCATCACGATCACGGCGGCGCCGTAGCGGCGGCACAATTTGGCCTGGCGGATGAATTCTTCTTCGCCTTCCTTCATCGAGATCGAGTTGACGATGGCCTTGCCCTGCACGCATTTCAGGCCAGCCTCGATCACCGACCATTTGGACGAGTCGATCATGATCGGCACGCGCGAAATATCGGGTTCGGAGGCGATCAGATTGAGGAAGCGTTCCATCGCCGCCTTCGAATCGAGCATGGCCTCGTCCATGTTGATGTCGATGACCTGGGCGCCGTTTTCAACCTGCTGGCGCGCCACCGACAGCGCTTCGTCGTACTGCTCGTTGAGGATCATGCGCGCGAAGGCTTTGGAGCCGGTCACGTTGGTGCGCTCGCCGACGTTGACGAACAGGGAAGCGGCGTCGATCGTGAACGGCTCCAGGCCGGACAGGCGCTGCGCGACCGGGATCTCGGGCACCGTGCGCGGTTTTGTTTCGGCCAGCATGGCGGCGATGGCCTGGATGTGTTCCGGCGTGGTGCCGCAGCAGCCCCCGGCGATGTTTACGAAGCCGCTGTCGGCAAATTCGCGCAGCAGGGACGAGGTATCGGCCGGCAATTCGTCGAAACCGGTATCGCTCATGGGGTTGGGCAGACCGGCGTTCGGGTAGATGCAGACAAAAGTGTCGGCAATTTGCGACAGTTCTTCCGCGTACGGGCGCATCAGCGCGGCGCCCAGTGCGCAGTTCAGGCCGATGGTCAGCGGTTTGGCGTGGCGCACCGAATTCCAGAAGGCCGGTACGGTCTGGCCGGACAAGATGCGGCCCGAGGCATCGGTCACCGTGCCGGAGATCATGATCGGCCGCTTGCTGCCCGGGTGCTCTTCAAAGTACTGGTCGATGGCGAACAGGGCCGCCTTGCAGTTGAGCGTATCAAAAATGGTTTCGACCAGCAGCACGTCGGCGCCGCCGGCAATCAGGCCGCGGGTCTGCTCGTAATAGGCCGCCACCAGCTGGTCGAAGGTGACATTGCGCGCGGCCGGATCGTTGACGTCCGGCGAGATCGAGGCGGTCTTCGGGGTCGGCCCCAGGGCGCCGCACACGAAGCGCGGCTTGTCCGCGGTGGAATACTTGAGGCAGGCGGCGCGCGCCAGCCTGGCCGCTTCGACGTTCATCTCGTAGGCCAGGTGGGCCATGTGATAGTCGTCCTGGGCGATGCTGGTGGCGCCGAAGGTATTGGTTTCGATCAGGTCGGCCCCGGCGGCGAGGTAGCGCTCGTGGATCTCCTGGATGATCTGCGGCTGCGTCAGGGTCAGCAGTTCATTGTTGCCCTTGACGAAGAGTTCGCGGGCGCCGCTGCCTTCGGGCGCGGCAAAGTCGGCGAAACGGCCGTCCGGT
>DASWMN010000273.1:0-21234 GCA_036399735.1 Telluria sp.
TCAAGAGGAATGCCGGCTTGTACAACGCATTGCCGCAACGCTGCCGGCCATTAAGGCCATCAACGCAAAGCAATACACATTCATGGCCGACGAGATTCGCGCGGTAAAGTAGGCGGTGGCCGAAGCACCGCGCGCTTCAGACTTTCCCGTCGTTGAAAGTGCGCGCGAACCTGATACGGCTTGGCAGCCGCCGGGAACGTAGCGCCCTTCGAGGAAGTATGAATAATTGCCCACAATGGCGCGCGCGTAAATGATCAGATCCTGGACCTTTAGCGGTCGCCACATGGGAACCCGCGTCCTTGCTAATGCCTGCTGTTAATATTAGAGTCTCGTGAAAGCCGCTGCCGCCTTTACTAAAGGGCTTTCCAATTTTCGTCAGGTGCGTTTATGAACCATCAGCAGCGAGTGGATATCTACAAACAATATATGGCAGATGCCGGCGCTGATCTTAAAGTGGCCATTCCGTCGTTGTGGGAGTTCGCGTGGTCACACGGCTGGGAGGTTCGCCCCCCGCCCTTCATGAACGGCCTCGGCTTGGCCATTCTTGGTGCGCTCGCCTATCCCGCCCTGGTGCTGCTGTTGTGGCTCCTGCTCACCGTGCTTCGTCCTATGCACGGAATTCCGTTCGCCTTTACGGCCTGGCTCGCGGTATTGGCTTGTCTGTTCGGCGCCATTGTCACGCCGGTCTCGTGTCGGCGCATGGCGAGGAAGTATGGGCTCGTGAATTGGTCAACGTTCACCGGTGCGCGGCAGCGCGCCTGACATTTCATTCACAGCCAAACCGCCAGCGGCTCGGCTTGATCGGGTGCTCAGGCGTTATCGCAATCGACCTTCCCCTTTTATCGCGGGGTGATGAATCCTCAGGAGCGAAGATACTTTCTGTTAATATTGTTGCCTGTTTGGAACTCGCATGCTCGTGCATTTCGTCTTGAAATTCGAGGCGAGGCTAAACGATATCGACCATCGAAGCTTTACGAACCTCCGCACTGATCCAGTGCAACAGACCGAGTGCAGTCATTGAACGACCAACCCTATTTTGCGAAACGACTTGGCATTGAGCCGGATGCCGACGAACGCACCATCAAACGTGCCTATGCCCGCGAACTCAAACTGATCGACCAAGCGGCCGATCCCGCCGGATTCCAGGATCTGCGTGAATCCTATGAAGCCGCCCTATTTTGGCTGCGGCATCAGGCGGACATCATGGGAGACGCCGAAGTCGAGCAATCCGATTCTTCCGCAGGGCAAGTACGGCATCCCGCCCCATTGGCCGGCATTGACACCAACGAGGCTGCGTCGGATCATGCGCAAGAAACCCAGATAGCAGATAGCGCGACCTGCGCGACAGAGGTGTTCTCCGAATTCCAGTAGCGGTGCGAGGCATTCGCGGGCGATAGCGGGGCCGGCGCATCCTGGTACCGCGAATTGCACATCACTCTCCTCGATCCCCGGCTTATCAGTCTCGAAGGTATTTTGGTGGACGATGGCGCCCATGACGGCGCGCGCAACCTGGAAAAACTGGCACGCGCACGCATCGACGGTTACGCTGCAACGATGGTGGCGCCCAACAAGATGGATGCGTCGGTGGCGGCAAAATTTGGCACGCAACTGATGCGGCTGAAAACACCCCTGCGGGTGCACCACTTCTGGCTTGCGTTCAGTAAAACGTACTACGCCGGCAACCAGGAGGCGGTGGACACCATGTGGATATGGATGGGGGCGCACGCCGACCAGCGCTTCAACTGGCATGTCGATCAATATGGCGATACGGCGGTCGCGCCGCGCTGACTTCAAGGCTCGGCGCCCATCCGCAACCCTTCGATCGTGTGCGCCTGCACCACGGGCGTGAGCGTGTTGACCACCCGGCACGCCACGTGCCGCCGCAGTTCCGGCGCCAGGCTCTCGTAGTAGGCGCGCGTGAGCTGCAGATCGTGGCGCTCGGCGTTGCGCCCGTCCGGCGCATCGACACCAAGCACAAATACGGGACGCGCCTGGTCCGACACATTGGCCGTGCCGCGATGAATGGTCAGCGCCGAACGCGCCGAAATGTCGCCCACCTGGGCCAGCTTGCGCTGGCGCCTGGCTTCGTAGCGTGGGTATTGGGCACGGGACGGGAACATGGGGTCGCCCTCGCCCAGGTCATCCCACTGCGTTCCGGGTGCAATTTCGAGCGGCCCCATGGCCTCTGTGACGTCGACGGTGGTGATGTTGAAGGCCAGCGAATTGAGGCGCCGGCCGATCAGGGTTTCGGGCGGCGCGCCAAAATCGCGGTGCCATGGCTGCAGCATCGCGCCGGGACCGGGAACGTCAAATCCGGCTTCGACGACCTTGTAGTTAGGCCCCAGGACGGCGCTGCACACCGCCACCACCCAGGGATGGGCCAGCAGTTCGGCAAAGCCACGCAGACGCTCGGGATGCACTTCGACGTAATGGCGGTTCGGCCCCCGCTCCAGGGCCCCGCCCGGCTGGCTGCGGGCCTCGGCAAACAGGCGGGCGATATCTTCCGCCAGCTGCTGGACCCAACTGCGTTCGAGCGCGCCCCTGCAGGCAATGAAGCCGTCGCCGTACAAGCCGCCCATGATGGTGGCGGTGTCGTACTGCCCGGCGGGAAGTGTGGTGCTGTCGGTCATGCTGGCGATCCTTCGCGGTGGTAATAGCGCCTAGGACAGCGCTACCCGCGAAAAGTTCGCCCTGCGCATTCTAGCGGCCGTGGAACTCCCGCACTTGCTTGAACTGATAATGCCCGTCAGGCAGGACTTTCACTTCCATGTCGAGCGAGAGCGGCTTGTTCTTGTCGAGCCAGACGTTGTTGCAAAGAGTTGGATTCAGTCCAACTTCCTCGGCGCAAACAATTTCCTTTATCGCCTACTGTTCGTTTAGCACGATTCGACAATGCAACAATACGACAGTTCGTTACTCCAGTTTCCGTTTAGCAAACCCCTGGCGACTTTCAAATTCTGATGCCACCGGAGCTTACTGCGTCTCCTCGAATAGCCTGCATCACAAACTACAATTGTCGGCACTCCACGGAAGCGCCCGCTCTTCGTAATTGCTGCGCTAACCGCTGCGGGCCCGCTTTGCGCATACACTCACCACGCTGGGAACCCTCACATGCGACTATGATAGAGCAATCAAGGAATACACTTACCCGCCGTCCAAGAGTTTGTCGGGTATATCATTACATGATAACGGTGGAAGACTCCGAGCCCATTCCGCCGATGTCTATAGGGTCGCGGGTATAACCAGCGACAGAGGCGCGATGGACGAGAAAACCGCTTGGGAACAAGCATCAGCGGCCGAAGGAACAACCGATTCCGAATGGGCTCTGACCCATTTAGGGGCAGTCGCGAAAACCGACACACGCCGGTTCGCGGTTGCGCAAATGTCGGGTTTCCGGCACTGGCCCTGCGGTGCTCCGGTTAAGCCAGCGAGCCCGTGCTTGCGACAGTGGTTTTGCGGACGAAGTAGGACCTCGGCAATGCAATGCCTGACTTGCATCCGAAACCCGCAATTGGCGGACAGCGCCTACGAATACAACCGCTAACCCAACCTTAGTGTTCGCAACTTTCCCGGTTTCCCCATTACAATGTCATTCTCGTCATTCAAGACGGTCGTCCCTGATGTCCTCCATTCCGCACTACGACAATAACGCGCAGGAACTGGTACTTCAGTACGAGTCTTTGTCGTTTGAAGAGGTACACGCCAGCCTCATGGACCTACTCCCAGCTCCGGGCACTACGATCCTCGATGTGGGCGCAGGATCTGGCCGCGACGCAGCCTGGCTAGCTGCACATGGATACGATGTTGTGGCCGTCGAACCATCAGCTGCCATGCGTACGCGCGGCCAGACATTACACCCATCAACCCGGATCCATTGGTTGTCTGACAGCCTCCCCGAGCTCACCCATGTGCGTAGGCTTGGCCTCACGTTTGACTTGATTCTATTGTCGGCCGTATGGATGCACGTCCCTCCGACATCGCGTGAACGTGCGCTGCGAAGACTGTCGACACTACTTGCCCCAAACGGTCGTATCGCAATCAGCCTTCGTCTAGGCACGCCAGATACAGCGCGGGCGATGTACGAGGTCTCACTGCAGGAACTGTCAGCCCTGTCCCAACAATTTGGGCTACGCATGGTGCGCACGGCTGAAAGCCCAGACAAGCTTGGTCGCGCTGGCATCGCATGGGCCACTGCAGTACTGGGTCTGCCCGACGATGGCCTTGGCGCCCTGCCCCTGCTGAGGCACCTGGTACTGATCGACGAAAAGTCGTCAACTTACAAGATCGCCCTGCTGCGCATTCTGGCGCGGATAGCAGATAGTGCCTCCGGCGCGGCGCGCCATGAGGCGGACTACGTTGCAATTCCTATGGGCTTAGTCGCACTCTTTTGGATGCGCATGTTTAAGCCTCTGATCGAGAACGGGCTTCCGCAGATGCCTGCATCACGCATCGGCTCAAAACCTGGCTTTGTCACAGATAGCTTTAATGCCCTCCGGTTGATCAATCCCGTCGAGTTACGCGTGGGCGCAATGTTTAGTGGTGAGACCGCTAAACATTTGCATCGCAGCCTGGCGGAAATCACGCAGTTGATTCGATCTATGCCTGCGAAGTATCTACGGTGGCCAGCCAGTGACCAAGCAATTTTTGAAATCAAACCGCTTCGCAGAACATCGACGCCCGAACATCTAAGCATTGACGATGCTTTCGTATGGAGCTTCGGCGAGTTACGCGTCCCACTCCAAATCTGGCAAGCCCTTACCCGCTACAACGTATGGGTTGAACCAGTCTTGGTTTCGGAATGGGTGCGACTGATGGAAGGCTATGCAGGCATCCACCAAGGCGATGTACGACCGCGTGCCAACGCTTTGCTTGCATGGGCCGACCCCGAGCGCGACACCAGTCTTGCGCGCGCTGCTGTCGCCCGCATCCGCGCCGCAGGCAAGCCAATCTACTGTGTCTGGTCTGGTCAGCGCCTGCGCGAAGACTACGATGTCGACCATTGCTTCCCGTTTGCCGCTTGGCCTTGTGGGGACGCATGGAACCTGATGCCGGCCTCAAAACAGATCAATAACGCGAAATCGAACCGGTTAGTGACACAGGGCGCGCTGGAGCGATCCAGCGAATACATCATCAACTGGTGGGAAGAAGCCTTTTTATCCGATAGCGCCGAATCCCGAAACCGTTTCTTCCTTGAAGCCGGCCAGACCTTGCCTCTGTTTATTTCGAATCCCACCTCGCTAGACATCATCGATGCGATGAAGGTTCACCGAATCCGGCTCGCTAAAGATCAGGGCCTGCGGCCATGGGAGCCACAAAGGGAAATCGAACGAACCGAAATCGCTGGCGTGAGCTAGAGCGGGGTCAGTCTGAGGAACCCCAGGATTCATGGACACACTAATAGAGGACAGTGTGCCTCAAAAGGAATGCCCTTACTTCATTAACTAAGCTCACTAAGGAACGCACTATCGGCAGCCCATTGCAGCGCCCATACAAGGTTCCCCCCGGCGCCACCGTTTGGTCGAACTCACTTTATTGACAACCTAGGTCGAATCATGCCTGAAACGCGTTACTGCTGGAGATGCAGAATGGATATTCCGATGCTTACGGAATCTGAGTGGGATCTCGTGGCGCCAGAGTTAGCAAATGGGATCGCCCAAATCAAGGCCTATCGAGAGGCGCACAATTGCTCTCTTGCTGAGGCCAGAGCTAATGGATATGGTCGGAAGGCATTGGAGCTTTACGAGAAAATTACCGGATTTCGGGAGACGAATGCCGACGCTTTGTTTCATCACCGGCTGAGCGATGTTGGACCTCCGTGCGAAGCATGTCACAAACCGCTCAGGACACCGCAAGCTGCACTTTGCGCCGAATGTGGCGCAAGGCGGAACCCGCCAACGACGGATGCGGTCAGCTCCGTTGTCGAGCTATAGGAGAAAGCGCTGGGGCGATATCCGGGGCCGATTTATCGAGAAATTGCTGAAATGGAAGATGTTTTGAGAGCCGCAGGCCACTCATGCTTGCTTTAGCCAGAGGGACCAACGCGCGCCCTCGGCGCGCGCCGCCGTCCGCCATGCGGACGGCAAACTGGCGATTCGGAGAGCCACGCGCGAAGTACGCGCGAGGTCTTCGAATCTCACACGTGGCCCACGCAGGTGGGCCACTCGCTTCCGCCAAGCAATAAAAAAACCGCCAAAAGGCGGTTTGTTTTATTGCTTGGCGGAAGCGGTGAGATTCGAACTCACGAACAGTGTAACCCGTCGCCAGTTTTCAAGACTGGTGCCTTCAACCACTCGGCCACGCTTCCTGCAGCCCCGCATTATACAGAAATCACCGCCCGATGGGCAGCCAGCCCGTCCCAGCCCTGCTAAGCCGTCCAAGTATCCTTCAGCGCCTGCCCAAATACATCGGCCGCCAGCGGCCGCGAAAACAGATACCCCTGCACCTCATCACACCCTGCCCCACGCAGGAATTCGAGCTGTTCCACCGTCTCCACGCCCTCCGCAATCACGCGGTGTCCCAGCTGCTGGCCAATGCTGATAATGGTGCTGGCAATCGCGCAGTCGTTGCTGTCGCCCGGTAGGCCGGTGGTAAACGACCGGTCAATCTTGAGCGTATCAATGGGAAAACGCTTCAGATAAGACAAGCTCGAATACCCCGTCCCAAAATCATCCAAAGACAGCGTCACGCCCAGCGCATTGATCTGGTCCATGATGTTGATTACACGCTCGATATCGTGCATCAGCGTGCTCTCGGTGATCTCCAGCTCCAGCCAGCACGGCTCCAGGCCGTGACGCGCCAGCGTGTCCGACACGCGCTTCGGCAGCGATGCGCTGAACTCGCGCGCCGATACGTTAACGGCCAAGCGGAACGGCGCCACGCCGGCCTGCTTCCACTGCGCGGCCTGGGCACAGGCTTCTTCCAGCACCCATTCGCCCAGCTGCACGATCAAGCCGGTCGATTCGGCCAGCGGAATAAATTCGGACGGCGGCACCAAACCGCGCACGGGATGCTGCCAGCGCACCAGCGCTTCGGCGCCCACGATATGGTCGCTGCCAATTTCAAACTTGGGCTGGTAATGCAGCAGCAGGCCGCCGTTGTGCAGCGCGTAGCGCAGGTCGGTCTCCAGGCGCATGCGCTCCTGCATGCCCTGGTTCATCTCCTGGCTGTAGAAGGCCACACCTTCATCGGCACCGCCCGCGGCCTGCTTGGCGCGTGCCATGGCAATGTCGGCCGTGCGCAGCAGCGATTCGGCGTCCGTGCCGTCCTGCGGGAATACGCTGATGCCAATGCTGGCGCCAACGCGCATGTCATGTCCTTCGATGAGGAACGGTTCCACCAGCGCGGCCTGCAGTTTGCGCGCCACGGTGGTGGCTTCAAAGTGCTGGCGCAGGTCGAACAGGCCGACCGCAAATTCGTCGCCGGAGATGCGTGCCACCACGTCCTGATCGCGCAAGGCGGCCTTGAAGCGTTGCGCTACCTGGCGCAGCAGCTCGTCGCCAATGCGCCGCCCCAGGGCATTGTTCACTTGTTTGAAGCGATTCAGGTCGATGAGCAGCACGCAGCCGCTGGCGTCGTTGCGCTGCGCGACTGCCATCGATTGCTCCAGCAGCTTGGTCAAGAGCGTGCGGTTGGGCAGGCTGGTCAGGCTGTCGTGGTAGGCCAGCTGGTGCAGCCTTTCTTCGGTGCGCTTGCGGTCCGTTATGTCGCTCAGGTAGGCGATCAGGCCCGAAGGCCTTCCCTGCAAATCCTTCAGCGGCGCCAAAGACAGGCTGGCCCAGAATACTTCGCCCGATTTTTTCCGGCGCCGCACTTCCATCACTTGCCCTCCCTGCTCCATGAACGCGTCGTGGAAAGCCGGATCTTCGTTCACGTACAAGAACAGCACGTTGCGCCCGATTGCCTCGTGCGCGGTGTAGCCGAACAGGCGCTCGGCGCCTTTGTTCCAGCTGGTGATGTAACCCGTCTGGTCCATCGTCAGGACGGATTCGTGAATCTGGTCCAGTATCTGCGACTGGTGCGACAGCTGACGTTCAATCTCGATATAGGCGTGCGAGGAGCGCAGCGCCATGGCGTGCATCTGCAGCAGGTTGCCGGTCAGGTTGGCAAGGCTGGACAGGTGCTGGCGGTCGCCGCTGTCGTACAGCGGGCGGCCCCACACGGCGTAGTAGCCAAAGCGGCGGCCGCTGCATACGATGTCCTGCACAAGGCCCACCATCGTGGCAGGGAATGGGTCCGGCGTGGGCTGCACGTCGCCGTCCGGTGCGGCTGGAACGAAGATGCCAAAGGGGCTGCCCAGCAAACTGCGGGCGATGCGCCCAAGTTCGTCGGCCAGGAATTGGCCGCGCATGTGCATCACCGCTTCGCACAAGGCGGCGCTGCTGCTCATGATGTCGGTGGCCGGGCGCAGGAACATGCTATAGATTCCGGCTGACCTGAATCGCCCAGTGGTAGGCGGCCAGCTGCGTTACCCACCAGGCTTGCGGTGCAATCCGTGCCTGCTCCAGCAGGGCCGGCGTGGCGCTGCGCGCTTCGGTCAGGCTGAGCATTTCGCCAAACCGTCCGCTGCGCGTGAGCAGCGCATCCCCTGCCAGCGATGGCAGGTTCAGCGTGCCGACGATTTCTTCCATCGGCATGGCGAACAGCAGGTCCAGTAACGAGAACACGCCGGTCATGAAGGCCAGGTCCTGGTCATCGCGTTCGCCACCATCGAGTTTGCACAGGGCTTCCATTTGCGCGGCGCGCAAGGCGGCCACCGGCAGCAACGGGTTGGCCAGGCCGTCCGGCTGCTGGCGCGCATACAGCAGCAGCTGCAGCCAACGCTGCAACTGGCGCCGTCCCAGCACGCTGATGGCTTGCCCGAAGCTGGTAATCGGTACGCTGTGCGCAAACGCGGCGGAATTGGCCAGCTTGAGCAGATGGTACGACAGCGCGGGGTCTTGCTTGAGCAGTGCTTCCAGGTCGCGCGTTTCAGCGTCGCGCGCCAGCAGGCCAAGTAGCGTCATCAAACGCTTGCGCGAACTGCCGTCGTGCGGTTCGGTGGTTGGCTCGGGATGAATCGGGAAGTCGCCCGCGAACCATTCATACCCTACCCGCGCACACTGGGCGCGCCGCGCTGCGGTGTCCACGCCGTGGGCCAAGTGGGGGCCAAACATCAGCGGCAGCACTTCGCGCACCGGGCCTTCGTTGGTGAAGTCGCGCGCAACGGTGCGCAGGTCCGGGTGGGGTTTCACGCCTTCGGGCAGCGGTCCGTCGATCAGAATCCGGTAGCCGCTCGTTTGCAATGCCAGCATGGCCTTGCGCTGCGCGTCGTTCTGCAGCGCTGTGGATTTGATGGCGAAGGCAACGCGGGCTGCGGGCATCAGCTCCAGCAGCGCTTTGCTTAATACGTCCGGCGAGTCAAGCATCAACACAGCCGGCAGTGGTGCGATGGCGGCAAGGGTGTCCGGCGCGCCAAAAATGGCGTGCAGGGCGGCGGCCAGATCGCTCTCGGCGGGTTGAACGCGCAGGCATAATCCGGCCCATGCGTTTTGCATGTTTGATACCGCTTCAATTCCTACTATGGGGAAGGACTGGGAATCGATCGGGGCCATCAGCGTCTCACTCTGGGTTGTACTCCATCATATTGGAGATGATACTGAAATACAATCAAATTAGTTTCTCCTCGGCTACGTTTTTAACGATTGTTTCTTGCAGATGTAACCTATTCCGGCCGGGGGTGTGATACGGGTGGTGGAAGCTATCGGTTTCGGAGTCTGTTTTGTAAATACGAGTGCGCGTTATCGCCCAAGTGGCATAGTCGTGGTCATGCGGTGCTTGCTTGTCTCATGGGTCGAAGCGGGCATGCTGGACAGCGTATTTGATCAGCTCTGCCTGCCCTTCGATGCCGAGTTTTCGTTTGATGTTCAGGCGGTGCGTTTCTACCGTGCGCACCGATAAATCAAGCGCTTTGGCGATCTGCTTGTTCGATTCGCCTTTGGCCAGCTGCTGCAGCACTTCCTGCTCGCGTACGGTCAGCTGGTTGTCTTGCACGAGCGGCCGCGCCAGCTGTCTGGCCAGCGCCGCGCTGTAGTAGATCCCGCCCGCCATTACGGTATCAATCGCCAGCACAATATCCTTGCCCGGCGCATCCTTGAGCACATAGCCGCGCGCGCCGGCCTGCATCGCCTGGCTCACGTATTCAAGCTTGTCGTGCATCGATAAAATCAGCACCGCTATCGTTGGAAAGCGCGCGCGGAACTGGGCTGTCGCTTCGATCCCGCTGGTGCCGCGCATGTTGATATCCATGAGCACCAGGTCGACCCGGCATTGCGCGGCCTGCTGCAGCGCTTCCTCGGCGCCGCCCGCTTCTGCCACCACGTTCAGATAGGGCACGGCTTCAAGCCGCGCGCGCAGGCCGTCGCGCACCAGCGGATGGTCGTCTACCAGCAGAATGTGAATCGTCTCGCTCATGCCGCCGCCTCTACCGAGGCCCGCACCGTGGTGCCGGCCGGCGTTGAATTGATATCGAGCTGGCCGCCAATGGCATCCATCCGCTCCATCATGTTGCGAAGGCCGATGCCGCGCTTGGGATGGTTGGCCACCAGCGCCGGATCGAAGCCGCTGCCGTTGTCGGCAATCGTCAGCACGACCTTGCGCCCGTCGCGCACCAGGGTGATGTCGACGCAGCTTGCATGCGCATGCCGCTCTATATTGGTCAGCGCTTCCTGGGCGATGCGGAACAGTACCGTGTTCACCACGTGCGGCAGCGCCTCGGTGCTGCCTTCGGCCCTGAAGCGCACGGGCACCGCGGCGTTGTGCGTGCTCTCCTGGGCCAGATGGTCCAGCGCGGCGGCCAGGCCCAGGTCATCCAGAATCGCTGGCCGCAGGTCGTGCGAGATGCGGCGCACTTCGCCCAGCACGTCATTGAGCTGATGCGCGGTGTGCTCGAAACTGGCGCGTGCGGCCTGCTGCTGCTCGGCGCTGCCGCCCAGGCGTATCACGCCAGCTTCGATCTGCAGCTTGATCGATACCAGCCACTGGCTGATGCCGTCATGCAGATCGCGCGACAGGCGCGCCCTCTCCTCTTCCTGCGATTCCACCACGCGCTGCGCCAGTACCTTGAGCTTGGCGTCGGCCACGCGCAGCTCGCTCACGTTGAGCGCATAGCCGGATGCCGCCACCACCAGCGCGCTCACAATCGCCATCGCCGCAATCCACAGCATGGTGCCGCGAATATTGCGCGACTGCTGGGCGTCGATCTTGGCCAGCGCGGCGTCCACGTCGTCCAGGTAAATCCCGGTGCCCATCATCCAGCCCCAGTTTGCCACCGGCACCACGTAACCGAGCTTGGGTGCGGTTTTGCTGGAGGATGGCTTGGCCCACATGTAGCGTTGCAGCCCGCCGCCCGCTTTGGCGCGCGCCACCAGCCGCTGGATGGTCGGCTCACCGTGGGCGTCGCGCAGTTCCCACAGGTTGCGGCCCACCAGTTCTGGCTGGCGCGGGTGCATCAGCGCATTACCCTGGTAGTCGTAGACGAAGAAGTAGCCGTCGTTGCCAAAGCTGAGCGAGGCCAGAATGCGCTTGGCTTCGTCCATGGTGGCGGCGTCGTTACGGCCGGAGTTAGTCAGGTGCGCGATCGATTGCGAAGCAATGGCGACGTAATGCTTGAGCTCGATCTCTTTGCTGGCCAGGTAAGCCTGCTGGATGGTGTCGCGCTGCTGCTCGGCCAGCGTAATGGCCTGGTGCCGCACGAACAGCGCGATCACGCACAGCGCCAGGATCAGCGGTGTGATCGCGAGAAGGATGACCTTTTGCCGGAGCTTCATTGATTCCATGCATAGATTTTACGTTGCTTATGAGCCCTGCGCCTACGTAGTACTACGTAGGCGTTTGCGTAGTGCTGCGCTTGTCCGGTCTGCCTCGCTGGCGAATACTCGCTGCAGTCTGTATGGAATCACGACCGGATTGAACGGTCTAACGACCTGCAAGATATAAAAACTACGGAGGAGCCACATGAAACGTCTCACAAGCCAGGCCGGCTGGGCCGCGCTTTCCGTCGGCGGCGCAATCGCGCTTGCCTACATCGCCCTCAAGCGCGGCGAAACCATCAATGCCATCTGGGTCGTTGCCGCAGCGGTTTGCGTCTACCTGATTGCTTACCGCTTCTACAGCAAGTTCATCGCCGAGCGCGTCGTCAAGCTCGATCCCACGCGCCAGACCCCGGCCCACAAGTTCAACGACGGCCTGGACTACGTTCCCACCAATCGCTACGTGCTGTTCGGCCACCACTTTGCGGCCATTGCCGGCGCCGGCCCGCTGGTCGGGCCCGTGCTGGCCGCGCAGATGGGTTATCTGCCGGGCATGATGTGGATACTCGCAGGCGTGGTATTTGCCGGCGCGGTGCAAGACTTCATGGTGCTGTTCATTTCCACCCGGCGCGACGGGCGCTCGCTTGGCGACCTGATCAAGTCCGAGCTGGGCGAGATACCGGGCGTGATCGCGCTGTTCGGCACCTTCATGATCATGGTAATTATTCTCGCGGTCCTGGCGCTCATTGTCGTCAAGGCGCTGACCGGCTCACCGTGGGGCAGTTTTACCGTCATGGCCACCATTCCCATCGCGCTGTTCATGGGCGTGTATTCGCGCTACGTGCGCGTGGGCCGCATTGGCGAGGTCTCGCTGATCGGCTTTGTATTGTTGATGGCAGCAATCTTCGGCGGCCAGATCGTTGCCGCCCACCCTGTGCTGGGCCCGATGTTCACCTTCACCGGTGTGGAACTGACCTGGATGCTGATCGGTTATGGCTTCGTTGCCTCCGTCATTCCCGTGTGGCTGCTGCTGGCGCCGCGCGATTACCTGTCCACTTTCCTCAAGATCGGCACCATTGTTGCGCTTGCGGTCGGCATTCTGTTTGTGGCGCCTGAACTGAAGATGCCGGCAGTGACCAAGTTTATCGACGGTACCGGCCCGGTCTGGTCGGGCAGCCTGTTCCCCTTCCTGTTCATTACCATTGCCTGCGGTGCGGTGTCCGGTTTCCACGCGCTCATCGCATCCGGCACCACCCCAAAGATGATCGAGAACGAGCAGCATGCCCGCTTTATTGGCTACGGCGCCATGCTGATGGAGTCATTTGTCGCCATCATGGCGCTGGTGGCCGCGTCGACCATTGAACCCGGCATCTATTTCGCCATGAACAGCCCGGCAGCCTTGCTTGGCACCACGGCGGAATCGGCTGCGGCGGCGGTCAGCCAGCTTGGCTTTGTCATTACGCCGGAAATGCTCACGCAAACTGCCAAGGATGTTGGCGAGACAACGATCATCTCGCGTGCCGGTGGCGCGCCAACTTTGGCTGTGGGCATGGCGCACATTTTGTCTGGCGCTGTCGGCGGCAAAGCCATGATGGCGTTCTGGTACCACTTCGCAATTTTGTTTGAGGCGCTGTTCATCCTTACCGCCGTGGATGCGGGCACGCGTTCGGGCCGGTTCATGCTGCAGGATCTGCTGGGTGCATTTGCACCTTCGCTCAAGCGCACGGAATCCTTGCCTGCGAACCTGATCGCCACCTCACTGTGCGTGGCGGCCTGGGGCTATTTCCTGTATCAGGGTGTGGTGGATCCGCTGGGCGGCATTAATACCTTGTGGCCACTGTTCGGCATTGCCAATCAGATGCTGGCCGCAATCGCGCTGATTCTCGCCACTTGCGTGCTGTTCAAGATGAAGCGGGCACGTTACGCCTGGGTCACTATGGCGCCAACCGCGTGGTTGTTGGTGTGCACGCTGACGGCTGGCTGGCAGAAGATTTTCCACGAGAACGTGAAGATCGGCTTCGTAGCGCACGCGCAAAAATTCCAGGCAGCGATCGATCAGGGTGTGCTGCTGGCACCGGCCAAAAACATGGAACAGATGCAGCGCATTGTCTTTAATGACTACGTGGATGCGTCGCTGGCCGGGTTCTTTATTGTGGTGGTGCTGGCGGTGCTGGTATTCGGCATCAAAACAGTGCTTGCTGCGCGCGCCAGTGGCACGCCAAGCGCGAAAGAATCGCCGTTCGTTGCACAACCGATGCCGCAGGCTTGACCATGCTCAGCGAACTTGTTCAGGCTGGCCGCTATCTGGGGCAAAGCATGCGGTTGATGGTTGGCTTGCCGGAGTACAGCACATACGTGTCGCATATGGAAAAAACGCATCCGGGTGACCCGATGATGACGTATGAGGAGTTCTTCCGCGAACGGCAGGAGGCGCGCTACGGGGGCGCGGGCAAGCGCGGGGGCTGTTGCTAGGACGGTAGGAAAGGACGCTGACATCAGCGTCCTTTTTTTTGCCCCTACCTTGTCGCCAAGGCGATGTGCAGCAAAAATTCGCTTGCACCACCGTGCATAGTGTATATACTGTGTATATGGACATACACAGCACGTTCGCGATTTCCCAAACCGATGGCCGCCCCATGTACCTGCAGATCATCGAGCAGGTACGGCACAAGGTCGCCGTGGGCGACTGGCCTGCGGGTGCGGAGATACCTTCCATTCGCCAGCTGGCCGCCAAGCTGAGTGTCAGCGTCATCACGATCAAACGCGCTTATCAGGAGCTTGAGCAGCAGGGCATCATCCTTACCCAGCCCGGCCGCGGCTCCATCGTTTCCTCCGAACCCAAGCTCGATCCGGCGCAGTGGGAAGCACAGTTCAACGAATCGCTACAGCAAGCCGTTCGCCTCGGCCAATTGCTGGGGCTGGCGCCGGAAGACATCGCCGCCCGCCTGCACTCGGCACTTCACCCCTCCAAGGAACAATAATGGACTCTCTGGCAGTGGAACTACGCGCCGTCTGCAAGCGCTACCCGCATTTCTCCCTGGACCAGGTGGACTTGTCGGTCGCGCAGGGCAGCGTCATGGGCTTCCTTGGTGCTAACGGTGCCGGGAAGTCGACCACCATCCGTATCCTGATGGGCTTGATTCATCAAGCCAGCGGCAGCGTGCGCGTGCTGGGGCACGAGATACCCTTGCACCAGGCACTGGCCAAGCAGGAAATCGGTTTTGTTTCCGAAGATCTGCGCCTGTATGGCAGCGCAAGCTTGCAATGGCATATGGATCTGATGGCGTCCATCTACCCGCGCTGGGACGCTGCCTACGCCAAGGCGCTGCTGGGCCGCTTCGATCTGAAAGCGGCGCAGAAAATCAAAGGCCTGTCGCACGGCCAGCGCGTCAAGGCGGCATTGCTGCTGGCACTTGCACGCCGCCCTCGCCTGCTGGTGCTCGATGAACCGACGACCGGACTCGACCCTGTCGCCCGTCACGAAGTGCTTGCCGAGCTGATGGATGCCATGGTCGACGAAGAACGCACAGTGCTGTTCTCGTCCCACAACACGCGCGATGTGGAACAGATTGCCGACGCCATCACCTTCATCGACCGCGGCAAAATTATCGACGCGGACGACAAGGAAAATTACCTGCAGCGCTGGCGCCGCATCCAGCTCGACCTGCCGCCGGGCCACGCGCTGCCGGCCCTGCCGGGGACCGTGTCGCTGGTCGGCGAAGGCCGCAGCCGGGTCCTCACCACAAGCAATTTCACGCAAGAGATTACGGGCGCATGTCAGGCAGCCGGGGCCAGCATCCACGCGGTGCAGACCATGAGCCTCGAAGAAATTTTCGTCAATACGGTGATCGGCCGTCGGGAGGCAGCAGCATGAACATCAACATGATCCGGATTCTGATGCTGAAGGACTTGCGGCTGCTGCAGGTGCCTGTCCTGTTCTACTCGGCTGTCGGCCTGATCGCGATCAGCATGATCGATGGCAATCAGCAAGCGTGGTTCTATGCCGGCTCCGTGCTGCTGATCACCGCGCTCATGGCACTGGGTTTTCACCCGACCATGGCCAGCGTGGTGGGCGAGCGCAAGGATCAGACGCTGGCCTTTGTGATGAGCATGCCGATCACGCTCACCGACTACACGTGGTCCAAACTGCTGGTCAATCTTTTGCTGTTCTTCATCCCCTGGACGCTGCTGCTGGCGGCGACAATCGCGCTGATCCTGGCGCGCCCTTCCTTGCCGGACGGTTTGATCCCTTACGCCTGCATCCTCTTCGGCGCCATTGCGGCAGGGGCGGTCCTGATTCTGAGCATCGGCATCGTCAGTGAATCCATGTACTGGACCATCGCCACCCAGATCGCCTGCAACCTCGGTTTCCAGGCGATCATGTACGCGGCATCCAACGCGGATGCGATCAAAGCCACCATGACTGGCAACACGGTCGACTGGAACCTTACCGTGCTCACCTTCCTCGCAACGCAAACCGGTATCGCCCTCGTCGCCATCGCCGCCACCCTGTGGCTGCAGTCGCGCAAAACCGACTTCATCTGACACAGGAGTGACCATGAAAACCGACAAGCAAAACTTGGCGGCGGGGGAAACACGCGTCCACAGTCTTGACGCGGTCCGCGCCTTCGCCCTGCTGCTGGGCGTTGTTCTGCACGCGACGATGTCCTTCCTGCCCGGCCCGCGCATCTGGCTGGTGGACGATGGCGAAAGCAGCATTGTGCTGTCCGTTGCGTTCTTCGTCATTCACATGCTGCGCATGCTGACCTTTTTCCTGATCGCGGGCTTCGTGGCGCGGCTGAGCTTGAACAAGTTGGGGCCAGCGCCGTTCTTCAAGGACCGGCTATTCAGGATCGGACTGCCGCTGATTGCGGGTTGGGCAATTCTGTTCCCGGCGCTGATGGTCGCCGGAAAAGTGCCTGCCGCGTACTGGACCATCACGCTGCCCGCCTTCCCGCTGATTCACCTGTGGTTCCTGTATCTGCTGGGATTGTTCTACGTCGCCGCCGCATTGCTGCAGCTACTTCCAAAGTGGAACAGCGGCCGCTTGACCCACGTGCTGCTGCAGCCTTGGGCCGTTCTTTTTCTGGCTGCACCGTTGTGCCTGAGCTTGTATCTGCAGCCGTACTGGATGATGTGGTTTGGCATTCCCACGCCCGACCAATCCCTCATTCCCAATTTGCCGGCAACGACAGGTTTCGGCACCGCCTTTTTGTTCGGCTGGCTTGCATCGTCACGCCCTGATGCGCTTGGCATCTGGCAGGGCCGCTGGCCACATCATCTGCTGATTGCACTGGCGTGCACTGCATTCTGCCTGGCAAAGGCAGGGCTTACTCCCTTGCTGATGCCGGTGCCGCAAGGTAGCGGCAAACTCATGTACGCAGCGAGCTACAGCCTGGGCGCCTGGTGCTGGGCCTTGGCACTCATCGGTATGGCGCAGCGTTTTCTGTCCACGCAGAGCGCCACCCGCCGCTACCTGGCCGACGCTTCGTACTGGATTTATCTGGTGCACTTGCCACTGGTGGTTTTGCTGCAGCAGGTCGTGTCGCAGCTGGCCTGGCCGTGGCCGCTCAAATTCGTCTTCGTTCTGGTTGCCGCATTCGCCGTCATGCTGGCCACGTATGCCTTGTTTGTCCGGCGCACTGTCGTCGGTGTTGTTCTGAATGGCCGCAGAAAAGTCTGACCCTTTCCACCAACCTATGAGAGATCATCATGCGCATACTTCCCGTCATCATCGCCTCGCTGTTTTCGCTTGCCGCACACGCCACGCCGACGGCGCAAACCGTGCTGGAACAACACCTCAAGGCGCTCGGCCCGGTCGAGCAGGTCCAGTCCCGCCGCGTTCGCATGCGCCTGATCGGCGCGGCACCGTTCGAATTGCCGGTCAGCGTAGAGGCGCGGCGCCCGAACCTGATTCGCAAAGAAGTGTCGATCCAGGACGCTGTGCAAATTACCGCCTTCGACGGCAAGCAGGCGTGGAAAGTCGATCCGTTTGTACCGAACGGCACTGTTCCGTTTTCCCTGCCGGCTGATGAAGCGAAAGCCTTGATCGAAGAAGCCGATTTTGACGGCATGCTGATCGGCTCCGCCGCCAAGGGCATCAAAATCGCCTACCTCGGCACCGCAACGGTGGACGGCAAACCGGCACAATCGATCCGGGTGACCCAGCCTGACGGAAAAACGGCAACCGTATGGTTTGACGCCGCAACCCATCTGGAGTTCAAACGCAGGCAGCTCGGCCCCGTCATGGGACAGATGAAGGAGATCGACATTTTCACCAGCGACTATCGCGTGGTCGATGGCATCAAGGTGCCGTACAAGATCGAAATCGGCCTATCCGGCGCGAAGGATCGGATGTCGATCCTGGTTGAAAAAGTTGAACTGAATGTCGCGCTGGATAACGCTCGCTTCGCCAAACCATCAGCAAAATAACCATCTGCAACACATCCAAAGGTGCGGACGCGCGAACACGGCGCACGCACCTTTTCTTCTAGCAATTTCCCTCTGTTGCGTCCCCGCCTCCCCTCCCCGGCAACTTTGTCGCTGATCAAAACTGTCAGGATTTTTTACACGTATATTTTTCCTGCCGGAATCCGCTTTCCCACCTCACTTCACGACGCCATCATGTTGAACTTCGAACGCTCGAGTTTGAACAAGAAGTTGACGATTATCTCGTTCCTGTCGACTGGCACGGCACTGTCGTTTGTGTTTGTCGCTTTCACCGTCACGTCGGTTTTGAACCACCGCAAAGATGAGGGAATGCAACTGTCATCGTTCGCCGGCGTCATCGGCGCCAACAGCGTCGACGCGCTCACTTTCAACGATCGCAGCCGCGCGCACAAAACTTTGTCCGCCCTCAAAGCGAAGGATGAAATTTCCACAGCTGCCCTGTTTGACCGCAACGGCACGCTGTTCGCGCAATATGCACGTCCTGGCCTGGCGGAAGCGGACCCCACCACCCTCGCCGTCGATCCGGACGACGACACCTTGATCGCCTCCAACCGCCAGGGCAGTTCGTTCTGGTCGACCAAGATGCGGCGCTATCGTCCCGTTACCGGCCTGGACAACACGCAGATCGGCGTCGTCATGATCGAAGCCGACCTGACTGCCATGTGGCTGGACGTTCTCAAGAGTCTGGGCATGATCGCGGCGGCAATGTGCGGCTCGCTGATGGTGGCCATGGTGCTGGCCAGCCGCTTCAAAGGCAGCATTGCCGATCCGGTGACCAAACTCATCAATGCGGCACAGAAGGTTTCCGCCAGCCAGAACTACAACTTGCGCATCGCACATGAACGTACGGACGAACTCGGCACACTGATCGACAGCTTCAATGACATGCTGGCGCAGATTGAGGGCCGTGGCGCCGCCCTCACCCACCATCGCGACGAACTCGAGCGGCAAGTCAGCGTGCGCACGGAGCAGCTGGAAAAGGCCAAGAACGCGGCCGAGGCTGCCAGCCGCGCCAAAAGCGCTTTCCTGGCAACCATGAGCCATGAAATCCGCACGCCCATGAACGGCGTGCTCGGCATGACGGAAATGCTGCTCAGCACGTCCCTCACCGAAACCCAGCGCAATTTCACCAAACTGGTCAAACGTTCGGGCGAACACCTGCTGGTGATCATCAACGACATCCTGGACTTTTCCAAGATCGAAGCCGGCAAACTGTCGATCGAATACATCAACTTCAACCTGTGGGATCTGCTGGACGACATCAACAACATCTACAGCCCGCAGGCACAGGCCAAAGGCATCGCCCTCGACTTTGACATCGCCAACGATATCCCGATTGCCATTTGCGGCGATCCGAACCGGCTGCGCCAGATCATGGCCAATTTGCTTGGCAATGCCATCAAGTTCACCGACCGCGGCCAGATCCTGGCAAAGGTGCAGGTCACCTGTGAAGACGCCGCCAAGGTCAGCCTGCGCTTCGAAGTGCACGATACTGGCATTGGCGTCTCGCGCGATGCACGCGGCCGTATTTTTGAAGCCTTCTCGCAGGCCGACAATTCGACCACCCGCAAATACGGCGGCACCGGCCTTGGCCTGGCGATCTCGCGCCAGCTGGTGGAGCTGATGGGCGGGGCCATCGGCGTGGAGAACGCGCTGACCCAGGGTTCGATATTCTGGTTCACCGCCACATTCGACAAGCGCCGTGTGGAGGTGGACAACCCGGGCACCGCCATGAAGGGCGTGGAAGGCTTGCGCGTGCTGGTGGTCGATGAACGCAGCGACAGCCGCGTGGTACTGGAAAAGCAGCTGGCCACGTGGCAGGTGGCGACGCAAACCGCGCTGTCTGCGGTGGATGCGGTGGAACGCCTGACTGCCGCAGCCCGCAGCGGCAGACCATTTGACGTGGCGATCATCGACATGGACCTGCAACGCACCAGTGGCTTGTCGCTCGCTGCCGCCATCAAGGGCGACCCTGCCAACGCCGCCACGCGTCTGCTGCTGGTCAGCGACAACCGGCTCGCTGCCGATCCTGTACAGCGACGCGAAGCGGGCGTCGCCTATCAGCTGATCAAGCCGGCGCGTGCCGGCGATCTGTTCGAATGCATCATGACGCGCCCTCGTGCCAAGCTGCCGGTGGTCGCGGCGCCGCTGGAGCCGCGCGCCGTGCTACCCGCCCGCACTGCCCCGCCCATGCCTCTGTCGATCAAGCCGCCGCGCATTCGCAAGGTGCTGCTGGCCGAGGATAATCCGGTCAACGTGGAAGTGGCCAGGGCCATGCTCGCAAGCCTGGGGCTGCGCGTACAAATCGCCCGCAATGGCGACGAAGCGCTGCAGGCCGTGCGCGCGGAACCCTACGATATCGTCCTCATGGACTGCCAGATGCCAGTCATGGACGGTTTTGCCGCTACCGCCGAGATCCGCCGCTTCGAACAGGCCAGCGGGCGTGGCCGCACCCTGCCGATCATCGCCATTACCGCGAACGCACTGCAGGGCGACCGCGAAGCCTGTCTGGCGGCGGGCATGGACGACTATCTGAGCAAACCGTTCACCCAGCAGCAACTGGCCGCCGTGATCGGGCGCTGGATCGGCATGGCGATTGCAGCCAGTGTGCATCACGAAGACGAAGTGCCGGTGTTGCCGCCGGAAGTACGCGAAGTGATCCGGCGCCCTGCCATTAATCACCAGGCACTGGCCAACATCCGCGCCCTGAACAAGGACGGCGGCGATGCACTCGTTCAGAAGGTGATCGCCGCCTACGTGGGCGACACCCCCAGCCATCTGCAAACGCTGCGCACAGCGATTGCGGGTCTCGATTGCGGCAACCTGCGCAAGATCGCGCACAGCCTCAAATCGAGCAGCGCCAATGTCGGCGCGGAGAAGCTGGCCCAGATGTGCAAGGAGATGGAAACGCTTGGCCGCAGCGATACGACCGACGGCGCCGCCCGCATCCTCATCGACATGGAGCACGAATTCCAGGCGGTTCGGCATTCGCTCAATG
>DASWMN010000274.1:0-7746 GCA_036399735.1 Telluria sp.
CGGCCAGGCGCAGGTCGAGGGCGTCGCGGGAACCTGGGCCGATCTAACCGACAGCGTGAATCGAATGGCCGGGAACCTCACCGGCCAGGTCCGCAATATCGCCGAGGTGACCACCGCCGTGGCCAGGGGCGATCTTTCCAAAAAGATCACCGTGGACGTGAAGGGCGAGATCCTGGAGCTCAAGAACACCATCAACACCATGGTGGACCAGCTCAACTCCTTTGCTTCCGAAGTGACGCGCGTGGCGCGCGAAGTCGGCACCGAGGGCAAGCTGGGCGGCCAGGCAAACGTGCCAGGCGTGGCCGGCACCTGGAAAGACTTGACCGACTCGGTCAACTCGATGGCGGGTAACCTGACGTCCCAGGTGCGTAACATCGCGGAAGTGACCACCGCGGTGGCGAACGGCGACTTGTCGAAAAAGATCACGGTCGACGTGAAGGGCGAGATTCTCGAACTGAAAAACACCATCAACGTGATGGTCGACCAGTTGAACTCCTTCGCATCGGAAGTCACGCGGGTGGCGCGTGAGGTGGGTACGGAAGGCAAGCTCGGTGGCCAGGCAAACGTGCCCGGCGTGGCAGGGACCTGGAAGGACTTGACCGACGGCGTGAACTCGATGGCGGGTAACCTGACGGGCCAGGTGCGTAACATTGCGGACGTGACGACCGCGGTGGCGAACGGCGACCTGTCGAAAAAGATCACGGTGGACGTAAAAGGCGAGATTCTCGAGCTGAAGAACACGATTAACGTGATGGTGGACCACTTGTCCTCCTTTGCATCGGAAGTGACGCGGGTGGCACGTGAAGTAGGTACCGAAGGTAAGCTGGGCGGCCAGGCCTACGTGCCGGGCGTGGGCGGCACCTGGAAGGACTTGACCGATAACGTGAACTTCATGGCGTCGAACCTGACGGGCCAGGTACGTAACATTGCGGCGGTGACGACCGCGGTGGCGCGCGGTGACTTGTCCAAAAAGATCACGGTGGACGTCAAGGGCGAAATTCTGGAACTGAAGGACACCATCAACGTGATGGTGGATCAACTGTCCTCATTCGCGTCGGAGGTGACCCGGGTGGCACGCGAGGTGGGTACGGAAGGCAAGCTCGGTGGCCAGGCAAACGTGTCCGGTGTGGCCGGTACCTGGAAAGACTTGACCGAGAACGTCAACCAGCTGGCTGCAAACCTGACCAACCAGGTGCGTGCGATTGCCGAAGTGGCGACCGCCGTGACGCGCGGTGACTTGTCCCGTTCGATTCAGGTGGAAGCGCGCGGCGAGGTGTCCTACCTGAAGGACAACATCAACGAGATGATCCGCAACCTGAAAGAAACCACGCAGAAGAATGCGCAGCAGGATTGGCTGAAGACCAACCTGGCGCGCTTCACGCGATTGCTGCAGGGCCAGCGCGACTTGCAGGCCGTGACCAAACTGATTCTGTCGGAACTGGCGCCGCTGGTGTCGGCCCACCACGGCGTGTTCTACATGATGGACTCGCAGGAGATGGATGCGCGCCTGCGCATGATCGCCTCCTACGGCTACCGTTCCAGCCGCAAGCTGGCCACTTCCTTCCTGCCGGGCGAAGGACTGGTCGGCCAGTGCGCGCTGGAGAAGGTGCGCATCTGGCTGACCGATGTGCCGCGCGATTACATCGTGGTCTCCTCCGGCCTGGGCGCGGCGCCGCCCACCAACATCGTGGTGCTGCCGATCCTGTTCGAACAGCAGGTCAAGGCGGTGATCGAGATTGCCTCGCTCGACCGTTTCACCGAAACCCACCTGTCCTTCCTCGACCAGCTGATGGAATCGATCGGCGTGGTGCTCAACACCATCGAGGCGAACAGCCGTACCGAGTCGCTGCTGACCCAGTCCCAGTCGCTGGCGCAGGAGCTGCAACAGACCAACCAGGAACTGGCCGAAAAAGCCCGCCTGCTGTCCGAGCAGAACATCGAGGTGGAACGCAAGAACCGCGAGGTGGAACAGGCCAAACTGGCGCTGGAAGAAAAAGCCACCCAGCTGGCGCTGTCGTCCAAGTACAAGTCCGAATTCCTGGCCAATATGTCGCACGAGTTGCGTACGCCTTTGAACTCGCTCCTGATCCTGGCGCAGCAGCTGTCCGATAACCCGGAGGGCAATCTGTCGGGCAAGCAGGTCGAATTTGCGAAAACCATTCACGGTTCCGGCTCCGACTTGCTGACCCTGATTAACGACATTCTCGACTTGTCCAAGATCGAATCCGGTACCGTCACGCTCGACGTGTCGGAATACCGCTTCTCGAACCTGCGCAACTACGTCGACCGCACCTTCCGCCACATGGCCGAAGCCAAGCACCTGGGCTTCACGGTCGAACTGGCCGACGCCCTGCCAACGGCCGTCATGACCGATACCACGCGTTTGCAGCAGGTATTGAAAAACCTGCTGTCGAACGCGTTCAAGTTCACCAGCCACGGTCATGTGGCGCTGCAGATTTCGCTGGTCACCAGCGGCTGGACCTCGGATCACCCGAACCTGGTGCACGCCGATGCGGTGCTGGCCTTCTCGGTCAAGGATACCGGGGTCGGTATCGCGGCCGACAAGCTGCAGCTGATCTTCGAAGCATTCCAGCAGGCCGACGGCTCGACCGCGCGCAAGTACGGCGGTACCGGTCTGGGTCTGTCGATTTCGCGCGAACTGGCGCGTCTGCTGGGCGGCGAGATCCGGGTCGAATCGGTGGTCAACGGCGGTTCGACCTTCACCCTGTTCCTGCCGTACAACCGCGCCGGCTTCATCAACTACGACCAGGCACGCCAGCCGCAGCCGGCCCGCCTGGCGCCGCCGCTGCCGCAGGTGGTCTACACCAGCGCCGCGCAGTACGCGCAGGATGTGGCCGTGGTCGAAGCCGATCCGGCCACCCAGGCACTGGTTGAATACTCCTCGGTGATCGATGACCGTGGCCTGATCGCGCCGGGCGATCCATCGGTGCTGATCATCGAGGACGACGAGCGCTTCGCCCTGGAAGTGGTGGAATACGCGCGCGAAAAGAACTTCAAGGCCATCGTCACCAACAAGGGCGACTCGGCCCTGTCGCTGGCGCGCGACTACCTGCCGTCGGCGATCATTCTCGACATCGATTTGCCGGACATTGACGGCTTCACGGTACTCGACCGCCTGAAACGCGATCCGAGCACCCGCCACATTCCAGTGCATGTGATGTCCAACCTGCGCGAGCGCGAACGGGCGCTGCGCCAGGGCGCGATCTCGTACATCAACAAGCCGGTCAGCCGCGAGGCGCTGCAGGAGGAATTCACCCGGATTCAGAAGTTCCTGCTGGGTGGCAAACGCAGCCTGCTGGTGGTGGACGATGAAAAAATGCAGCGCGACTCGATCGTGTCCCTGATCGGTGACGCCGACCTGCGCATCGTGGCGGTGGAAACCGGCCAGGCCGCGCTGGAAGCGCTCAAGGGCTCGCATTTCGACTGCATGGTGCTGGACCTGACGCTGCCCGACATCAGCGGCTTCGACCTGCTCGACCTGATCGGCAAGGACCCGGCCCTGCGCGATCTGCCGATCGTGATCTACACCGCGAAAGAACTATCGCGCAAGGAAGTGACAAAACTGAAGCGCTACGCCAAGACCATCGTCATCAAGGACGCCCGTTCGCCCGAGCGCCTGCTCGACGAAACCGCCCTCTTCCTGCACCGCTCGCACGCCTCGCTGCCGGAGCTGCAGCGCCGCATGCTGGAAGAAATCCACGCGGCCGACGGCGGTCTGGCAGGACGCAAGGTGCTGATCGTCGATGATGACCTGCGCAATATTTTCGCGCTGTCTTCGCTGCTGGAACGCCAGCAGATGCAGGTCTCCTTTGCCGAAAACGGCCGTGACGGCATCGAGGTGCTGGAAAAGGATCCGACCATCGAGATCGTCCTGATGGACATCATGATGCCGGAGATGGATGGCTACGACACGATGCGCGCAATCCGGCGTATTCCGAAGTTCAAGTCGCTGCCGATCATCACCCTGACCGCGAAGGCGATGAAGGGCGACCGTGACAAGTGCATTGCCGCCGGCGCCTCCGACTACATCACCAAGCCGGTCGATGTGGCGCAGCTGCTGTCGCTGATGCGGGTCTGGCTGCATTGAGCCGCATGCCGCATATCGACACGGCGCTTGCGACCGAGGAACTGGAAACCGATCTGCTGCTGGAGGCGCTGTTCCTGCGCTTCGGTTTCGACTTCCGGGCCTACGAACGAACGGCCCTCAAGCGCAAGCTGCATGCCCTGATGGCACGGCGCGAGCTGGCCACGGTGTCGCAGCTGCAGGACCGCATGCTGCACGACCCGCAGGCCCGCTCGGCGCTGCTGCGCGCACTGAGCGTGCAGCCGGCGGCGCTGTTCGACGACCCGCAGCAGGCGCGCCAGCTGCGCGCTGTGCTGGCCTCGTGCCTGCGCGCTTCCGCCGTGCCGAAAGTCTGGCTGGCGGAATGCGCGGGAGCGGAGGAAGCGTGGTCGCTGGCGATTTTGCTGGCCGACGAACAGCTGCACGCGCGCACCGAGATTTTTGCCACCGTGGCCAATGAAGAGATTCTGGCCGAAGTGGCCGGCGCCAGCATTGCGCTGGGCCGGCTGGAAGACTACCAGGAGAATTATCTGAAAAGCGGCGGCAGCGCCAATCTGGCCGATTTTTTCGACATCCAGGGCAAGCGCGCCGTGTTGCAGGCGCACCTGCGCAACCGCATCACCTGGGCGCAGTACAACATGGTGACCGATGCCTCATTCAACGAGTTTCAGCTGATCCTGTGCCGCAAGGCGCTGGCCGATTTCGGACCCGTGCTGCGCCAGCAGACCATGCGCCTGTTTCATGACAGCCTGTCGCTGTTCGGGGTGCTCGGACTTGATCGGGAACTCGATGAAGGCGATGCGCTGCGCGCCAAGTATCAGCAGCTTGTCGCGCACCAGCCGTGGTACAAGCGCATCCAATAACGTCGTGTTCGCCGGCGCGAAGACAGCGCAGCACTATTTGACTGATGCGGACGGCCGTTCGGCAATCCGATCGCGCCATGCCTGCAAGTGATTCAGTCCCGCCGCACCAGGCTTGAACTTCATCAGCCCGCGCGCAAACTCGAGCGCGCAGAAGGCCGTGATATCGGCCACCGTAAAGCGCTCGCCTGCCAGATAGGGCTGCCTGGCCAGCACGCCATCGAACCAGCGCGCATTCTCCAGCATCTTTTCACCCTGCGAGGAACCGAACTCGGGAAACTGCGGCTGCTCCAGCACCGCCAGCGCCGGATGCGTGTGGCGCACGCAGTTGGCGATCCCCAGCAGCAGGTGCATCTCTGCGCGCCGGTCCGCCATCTCGATGAAGGCGATCTCCTCGAAGCCCACGCCCATCAGGTTCGGTTCGGGATGCAGCCCTTCCAGATAGGTGCAGATGGCCCGCGATTCGGCCAGCACGCGCCCGTCATCGAGCTCCAGCGCCGGGGTTCTGGCCATGGGATTTTTGGCGCGATAGACATCGGTCTTGTGTTCGTTCGCGGTCAGGTCCACCATCACGCTCTCGATGCCGGTGATCCCCTTCTCGGCAATGAACATGGCGACACGGCGCGGGTTGGGTGCGTAGCTGCTGACGTAAAGCTTCATGTGGTCTCCTGTTTTTGTCTTATTTGGCCGACTGGCCGGTTTCGAGCATGCCGCGCACACGCTCGGCAAATTTGGCCGCGTCCTGCTCGTTCGCTTTCTCGAGATCGCGCTCGGACGCCGGCATCAAGATCCCCTTCTGCACGGCCGGGCGGGCGCCAATGGCGGCGACCCAGCGTTTCAGGTTCGGCAAATCGTCAATCCCGACCCCGGACCATTTGTGCGTGCGCACCCAGGCCCAGTTGGCAATATCGGCGATCGAATAATCGCCCGCCAAAAATTCGTGCTCCTGCAAGCGCGCGTCGAGCACGCGGAACAGGCGCTTGCTTTCGCCCTGGTAGCGGTCGATCGCCGGCTGGATTTTTTCCGGGAAGTAGCGGTAAAACACATTCGCCTGCCCCATCATCGGACCGATGCCGCCCATCTGGAACATCAGCCACTGCATCACCTGCGAACGGCCCTTGACGTCGGCGGGCATGAGCTGGCCCGTCTTTTCGGCCAGGTAGATCAGGATCGCGCCGGACTCGAACACGGCAAAATTGTCGGCGGCCCGGTCGACAATGGCGGGAATGCGGCCGTTGGGATTAATCGCGAGAAACCAGGGCTCTTTCTGCACGCCCTTCTGCAGTTCGAGTGTGTGCAATTCGTATGGCAGCGCCAGTTCTTCGAGCGCGATGGAGACTTTGTGGCCGTTCGGTGTGGCTGCCGAGTAAAGGTCGATCATGGCTATCCTCAGGTCTGGTCAGGAGTGCAATCTTAGCCCGAATTACCGGATGCCGCCACGGTGTGCCACAATCGCCCCAATGACCCGCTTCCGTCCACTCGCGCTGCCTGTGCGCGCCCTGCTGTTCCAGCATCTCGCCGCCATGGAAAAGGCCGGCTTGCCGCCCGACCGCGCCTACGCGCTGCTGGATCTGGGACCGGCCGCGCGACCCCGCGTGCAGGCCTTCCAGCGCCTGGTGGCACGCGGCATCGACCCGCCCACGGCTGGCGCGAACAGCGGCCTGTTCAACCTGTTCGAGACGCGCCTGTTGCGCGCCGCATTCGGTGGCGGCAGTCCGTATCGCGCGTATCGGCGTCTGGCGCGCCAGCTGGCCAGCGCCGCGACACAGGCCATGGCCTTTCGCAACCGGATGATGATGCCGGTCCTGGTGCTGGTGATCGCCCTGTTCGTGGCGCCGATCGCCCAACTGGTCACGGGCGCCCTGTCGCCGGCCGGCTATCTGTGGCAGGTGCTGGCGCCGATGGCTGTCCTGGCCGCGGCCGGAACCCTTGCCGCGCGCCTGCTGGCCTGGTTTAATTCGGGCGCACCGGGGCCCGCGCGCGCGCCGCTCGAACGCGCGCTGCTCGCCATGCCCTTGTTCGGGTCCCTGCACCTGCGCGCCAACGCGCGCGACTTCAGCGAGAGTCTGGCTTTGCCGCTGGAAGCCGGGCTGCCCCTGTTCGACGCCCTGCCCCTGGCGCTCGATACCGTCGTCAACCACCGGGTGCGCGCCGATCTGGCCACGATCGTTCCGCTGGTGCGCGGCGGTGCGCCGCTGTCGCAGGCGATTGCCGGGCTGCGGCTGATCGACACGGCGCGGCTGCATCCCTTCGTGCATACTGGCGAGGAAAGCGGCAGCCTGGCCGAGATGCTGATGCGCCACGCCGACAGCGAGAGCGAAGCGCTGGCGCGCGCCCAGGCCGACATCATGGCCTGGCTGCCGCGCGTGTTCTACGCCGCTGTGGCGATGTGGATGATCGCCCATCTGCTGGCGCCGAAACCATGAGCGCGCGACGCGGCGGCGCGCCGCGTGCCACAATACCAGCCATGAAACCGATCCTGCCCATCGTCCTGACACTGCTGCTTGCGGCCTGCGCGGTCCAGGCACCGCCGCCGGCGCCGCCCGGCACGCCGTCGGCGCCGCAAACCATGCCGCCCTGGTATCAGCAAGCTGCCAAAAATGGCGTCCGGGTCTGCCCGATCGACACGGACAAGTCCCTGATCACCGTGCTGGTGCGACGGGGCGGCCCGATGGCGCGCTTCGGCCACGACCACGTGGTGGCCAGCCGCACTGTCAGCGGCTACGCGGCGCCGGATGCAGGACGCGCCGATTTCCAGTTCCGGCTCGACGCGCTGAGCGTGGACGAACCGGCGCTGCGCCT
>DASWMN010000275.1:0-29137 GCA_036399735.1 Telluria sp.
CGGCCTGCTCCCGGAACCGGACGATGGCTGGGGCGGCGTGGTGGCGCCGTGGCTGTTTGGCACCCTGGTTCACAGCCAAGTGGCTGTGCAGGTCCGCGCGACCGGCTCGACCGACGGGTGGGGCGCGAACGATGAACGCAATGGCACATGGAAAGCGCTGCGCCCCGATGTGTACCACGTCGACGCCCCCAATCGCCTCGACGAAAAGGCCCAACTCCCATTCAACGGTCAGTTGTGGGAACTCAAGCCCATTTCGTGGAGTTCGCCGCTCAATCCCGGAAAATATGCCGCAGGTAAAGCGGAAGTGGCGACCTACGTCGCCTCGGCCAAGCGGGGCTGCTGGGTGCCCGGGTCGAGCAAGGCCATGGCCAGTTCCCTGGCGCCGGTTGTGATCCCGATGAACGGCCAGATGTGGAACGTGGTATTTTCCCCGGATACGGTCAAAGACGGCTCGGGCTTGTTTTTTTATAGCAAAGAACGGATGCAGGAGAAGCCAAAACCGGCAACCGTGCCCGATCCCCAATTAAGCAAGGAAGAGGCGGCCGAACTGAAACGGACCATGGACAAGCTGCAGCAGGAAGGCGCGCGCGAAGGCTGGTCAACCGCGGCCCAGATCGGCATGAAGATCCTGATCGGCATTGCCATCGCCTTGCTGATCGCGCTTGCGGTGGTCGCGGCGGTGATCATTGTCAAAGCCATCATCGCCGCGCTGGCAGCCGCGATCGCCGTTGCAGCCACTGCGGGCGGCCTGATGGCCATGATGGCGGCCATGTTCGCGCTTGCCCCTGCGACGGCCTCGGCAGCGGAAACCAAGGCAAAAGAAAAGGAAAAGGGCTTGCTCGACAGCGCCATCGACTGGTTCAAGGGCTGGTTCTAACAAAGGGATAGCTGACACATGCGCATGACCGATACTGAACTTCGTTGCGCCCTGCATGCCGCGCTGCGGCCGGCCCTGCCGGCCCTGTGCGATCACACGCTCGAGCAGATGAAGCACGACGTCGCCCAGGGCTGGCGCTTCTTTTACGCGCGCCCTTGGTGGGCGTACGAGAATGCGCCTGGCCCGCACTTGAACGAGCCGGGGCGGCGCTACATGGCCGCTGCCATCTGGAGCCAGATGCACACCGATCCGGCCACCGGCGCATCGAGCGTGACGGATCCGGCGCTGCGCGATTTCTGGCGCGACCGCGCGCAGCGCGTGGGCTACCGCAATTTGTTCCAGACCGGGACGCTCGACCTCGAATCGAGCGGCCCGAACAACACGGTAGCCGACGAAGTCGTCAATCAGACGGCGCATGACTTGCTGCTGCACGCACATCGTCATGTCAAGTTTGAAATCATCCACAATGTGCACGCGTGGTATCTGGAAGCAGTGCTGGGCAAAGGCACGCTGACGCCCGAGCCGGCGATCTGGGAACGCGATGCCGCGGTGCCGGTGCGCGATGAAAGCGAACCCCTGGCCCAGGATTACCGCTACTGGCAAGCCGTCTATCAGCTGCGCCGACAAATCGTTGCCGATGGTGTGGCCAACGCCCACGTGCAGACCAAACCGGACACCGCACTGGCCTTGATGGCGCAACTAGCGCCGGACTTTCCGTACGCGCCCGCACTGAGCACGCCGGCACGACTGGTGTTTGTGCAGCAGGGCGCGTCCGCCACGGCCTGGGCCCTGGTGATCGAGAAGGTCGACCGGGCCAGAGAATATACCTATCCGCCAAGGCTGATCCTGATCGCACGCGATCTGAACAAGAAACTCAAGGATCAGCATATGTTGCTGACCCACGCTGAAAGCACCGGCGGGCGCGCTACGCCGCTGTGGCCGCGCGAAGTCGAAATCAATATCCGGTTCCATCTTCAGCGCCTGCGCAGCATGATGGATTTCTACGCGCCGTGGATCGCACCGGTCCTAGCCGCGGCCGGATAAGCGCGGCCGTTCTGGCCCCGTGCCGCGTCGGCGCTGCAGCGCGGCGCGCGCACCTGAAAGCCACAGAAAACGTTAATCATTTCATTACGTTATTGCATATTTTATTCGCGCCGGTCAGATTGTCTTCAAAGGTTCCTCGCAAGACCGCATTCCCAGGATTTACATGCAGCAACAGACCACCCGCGCGCGCCAACTGATACAGACGCTGACCTTGGCCTTGACCCTGCTGGCCGCTGGCGGCCACAGCCAGGCTGGCTGTGGCGAGGGCGGCGGCCCTTGTCCCGTGGCCCAGGCGCCGGCAATGCAGCAGGCGGGCAACGAGCCTAATGTGGGCGTCGGCAATCCTGCGCCAGTTCTGTCAGCCGGTCTTCGACAAGGTATTTGCAATTGACAGTTGATTGGACTTGCTGCTGGCCTGCCCAGGGAAGCGTTGCGTGGTCATCACGCGACGAGTAGAAATATTATTAATTGCATTACATAATTGCATATTTTATAATTGTGCGTTTCGAATATTAGTTGCTCTTTTTCTTAGCGATCGTGCCGGCCCGGTCGTCTCAAGATCTCCCTTCAGACCGTCCCCATTCAGGATCACCATGCAGCAACAGTACACTCGTAGTGCGCGCCAACTGATACAAGCAGTTGCCTTTGGCTTGACCCTGCTGGCCGCTAGCGGCAGTAGCCTGGCCGGCTGCGGCGAGGCGGGCGGACCGTGTCCGGTGAACCAGGCGCCGGCAACCCAGCAAGCAGGGAATGAACCGAACGTGGGCGTCGGCAATCCGATCAACGTGATCACCGGCAACAAATATCAGCAAGAAGTCGACCTGCCGGCCCTGCCTGGCGTGCTGGGACTTGAGATTGTGCGCCATTACAACAGCTCCCTGGCCGGCCCTGGCGTGATGCCGGGACCGGTCGGGCGCGGCTGGCGCCTGTCCTACGAGACTGAGCTGGAGGTGATTGGCAACAGCATCGAAATCACCCAGGCTGACGGCAGTAAACTGGCATTCGGCCGCGACCTGGTCGATCCGGACAGCGCCCGCCACCGCGACCCGGCGCGCGGCATCGTCACCATCAAGGCCGGCAGCCGAGGCCGCGAATACCTGTGGACCTGGAACAATGGACGCAAGCTCAGCTTCGATAGCCTTGGCAAACTGGTCCAGATCCAGGCCGCCACCGGCGAGATTCTCACGCTGCAGCGCGATGCGCGCGGCTTGCTTACCCGGGTGACCGATCCGCAGGGACGCAGCATGCGGCTGACCTGGCTGGAACGCGACAGCGCGCGCGCTGGCGACCGCTTCCGCGGCGTGCAAAGCATCGACACGCCGGCCGGCCGCTTCAGCTACACCTACGGCAGCAAGACGCCGCCCGGCGCCACGGTCGACCCGCGCATTCTGCTGTCGAATCTGGTAGCGGTGAGTCTGCCGGCCAGCGAAGGCAGCACGCGCATGCGCCAGTACCACTACGAGGATGGTTTGCATCCCACCTTCCTGACCGGCATCAGCGTGGCGCAGCGTGACAACAGCGCCAAGACCACCAGCACCCGCTTTGCCACCTACGCTTACCGCGGCGACGGCAAGGCAGTGCTGTCGACCCATGCCGGACAGACCAACAAGGTAACGCTCGATTTCGGCAAGCCGAACCAGACCACGCTCACCAACAGCCTGGGCCAGACCACGGTATATCGCTACGCGTCCATCGGCGGCGAGGAGCGCCTGACCGAAGTGCGCGGCATGGGCTGCTCCACCTGCGCTCAGCCGAACCTGCGTTACAACTACGATGCGCGCGGTCGCCTGATCGACACTGTGCAGCTCGACAAAGCGGGCCTGCCGCTGGTGGCCGAACGCAACGAGCTCGACGCGGCCGGCCGCACCCGCATGGTCAGCCGCATCGCCTACGTCAACGGCAAGGCCCAATCCGCCCAGGTGCTGGCCCGATACGTGTACGCGGCCGGCAACGCGCCGCAAGCGATCGCGCGTCCAAGCGTGGTGGCGGGCAAGGAAGTGCTGACCCAGGTCGACTACAACGCCGTCGGCCAGCCCGTGCGTGTGACTGTCAGCGGCTGGTCGCCGCAAGTGGAAGCTGGGCGCGAAGCCGTCCCCATCACGCGCACCACCAGCTACGCATACCGCATCATCAACGGCCGCAGCGTGCTGACCGAGATTGATGGCCCGCTTGAAAACGGACCGGCGCGCAGCCCGGCCGACTCGGACATCACCACCATCGAGTACGACCCGACCGGCAGTGTGGTCACCCGCACCCTGTCGCCAGGAATGCGCGCCACCGAAGTGCTGACGCGCGACGATGCGCTGCGCCCCACCCTGCTGCGCAAAAACGACGGCGTGCGCCAGGTCGATGTGACGACCAGCTACACGCCCGGCGGCCAGATCAGCGCCATCAGCGAGCGCGCCAGCATGACGGGCCCGGGCGCCAACACGGTGCTGGCCCACACCACCCGCTTCGGCCACGACGCCAGCGGCAATCAAATCTCGGTCACCGGCCCCGACGGCGTGACCATGCGCACTGCGTATGACGACGCCGGACGGCCAGTGGCGTTGATCGATCCGAAAGGAAACCGGATCGACAGCAGCTTCGATAGCGAAGGCAAACTCGTGGCAGTGGTGCTGCAGGATCAGCAGGGCACCATGCTCAACGGCATGCTCAAATTATGGGATGAAGACAATCAGTTGCGCGCCGTGTTCAATCCCGCCACGATTGCCAGTGCCCGCAGCAGCACGGCCAGCACGGTCCAGGTGGCGCTGGACGGCAACGCGAATGCGACTGCGGCCATGACCCAGGCCGGCCAGACGGATCTGGCGATGCCGGACCAGAGCACGCGCCAGGTCGCGATCCGGCGCGAAGGCATGGTGCTGGCCGACGGTGCGCGACGCCTGCATGCGACCCTGGTGGACGATTTTGGCCGCGTGCTGATGGAAGTGTCACCTGACGAAGGACGCACCTACTATCACTACCGTGGCAATAACGTCGAGAAAGTGCAGCGCGCACTCGACGGCAAGCGCAGCGTGACCGAAACGCTGCGTTACGACCCGGCCGGCCTTCTGCGCGAGCGCAGCATTGGCGGCTGCACCGAGCAACTGGTCTACCAGGGCGCTCTGCTGCGCGCACTGGCCGGCTGCGGCACCAGCGTCACCTATCAGCGCGATGCCTTTGGCGCAATCACGCAGGTGACCACCTCGGTTCTGGCGGTCGGTGCCAAGGCCGGCGCCGCACCGCTGCAGTTCACTGAAACCTTCGTTTATGAGCCGGTTTCGGGCCGCCTGGCCGAACACCGCCTGCCGGACGGCCAGCGTCTGGTCTACCGCTATGACAGCAAGGACGGCAAACCGAGCGCCGTGCTGCGCGACAGCGGCTGGGTGGCATGGGTGGACAACCGCCTCGGCCAGAGCGTGGCCGGCGCGCTGCGCGCCATCCTGCCCGACAGTGCCACCAGCGAGCCGGTACTCAGCCAGATCGCCTGGCGTCCGTTCGAAGGCATGACCGGCGCGACCGCCTTCAACGGCGTCGCCCAGCAAGCCCAGTTCGACCAGGCTGGCCGGGTATCGGCAATGCGCGTGGGCCGCACGAGCGGCGCTGACGATGTTGAATCGCTGCGCTATGAATACGACCGCGCGGGCCAGGTGGCAGCGTCTTCGCGCAATGGGCGCGAAACGCGCTATCGCTACGATGGTTTGCTGCGACTGACGCAGGAGCAGCAGGCGGCGCGCCTGATCCAGGCATCGCTGCCGGTATCGACTGCCCCGACCAGCGCCACGCTGGCCCCGGTGGCGTACAGCGTGCTTGGACAGCGCGCCGCAGCCACGCCGCAATTGCACGACAGCTTCGGGCGCCAGAGCGGCTACCGCGCGCTGCGCTATCAATATGACGACGCCCACCGCCTCAGTACCGTGACCGACGCCAGCGGGGCCATCGTCGCGCGTTACCGCTATGACGTGCGCGGCAACCGCGTCGCCAAAACTGTCGCCGGGCAGACGACCTACTATGTCTATGACAATAGCCACCGGCTGGTCGCCGAAGCCGATCAGGATGGCAAGGTCATCCAGCAATACCTGTACAGCGACTACCGCCCGTACGCCATGATGCAGCGCGCTGGCGGGGGCCAGGCACGCACCCTGTACGCCATCCACGCCGACCAGCGCGGGCTGCCGATGGCCATGACCGATGCGGCACAAAACGTGGTCTGGCGCGGCCAGTTCGACGCCTTTGGCGACCGCCACGGCATCGCCCCGGAAAGTCAGGACCATCTGACCCTGAACCTGCGCCTGGCCGGCCAGTATGAGGACAGCGAGACCGGTTTGTACTACAACGTGCATCGCTACTACGATCCGCGCCAGGGCCGTTACATCACGCCCGACCCGATCGGCCTGGCCGGTGGCGAGGATGCCTATGCCTACGTCGACAGCAATCCGATGGGCGGGGTCGATCCCCTGGGATTGTTTAAAATTCCGCCGGGCGCCGCCAACGGCAACGATTTTTACTTCAAGTATATGAAGACCGATCCGATCGACCATGGGCACGGCGATATCTTGCGTGAAGCCTTCTTCCTGTACCAGAAGGCCAACCCGAACCGCTTCTCGCAGGCCATCATCGACCAGATCATCATCAACAACTATCACACCGATGCGGAGAACGAGGAGCATGGCTGCCTGCCTGTGCTTGACGGTGTGCCCGGTGGCGGCCAGTGCCTCTACACCAACCACTTCGACAACCCGAACGAATCGGCCGGTGCCCCGTACAAGGTGATCGAGCATATCGATCCGGTGACAAAGAAGGTAACGTACACGCGCTCGGACGAATTCCGCGACACCTACAAGAACACCACCTGGCTGAAGGACGGTCTGGACGACGTCAACGAGGTACGCAAACGCTACGACGATTTTGAAGACAATGGCAGCGCCGGCGCCGACATCTCGCAGTCCCTCAATGCATTCGGCCGCAACAGCCATGTGCTGGCCGACTTCTATGCGCACTCGAACTGGGTCGACGCCGGCAACCGTGGCGGTTGCTGGACCAAGACCAACTGGGCCTCGGTCAGTCACGGCTGGGTCCCCAATGGCTTGAACCAGCGCGTGATCTGGGACGAAGGACAGACACCGCTGTCGAGTATCTTCACCGGAACCGTGGCGGGCACCTATGATATTCTTTGGTCGGGTGACATGTCGACCCACGGCTACTGGAACAAAGACGAAGACAAAATGAAGAAAGACGAAGTCGAGTACAAGCAAGTCGAGACCGACAGCTTCAACGCGGACAAGCTGTTCTTCTGGACCATTGAAAAATACGACAAGAAGATTCACACCGATGCCAGCTACAAGACTGGCGAAGTCAACGGGTGGGAAACCACCTCCGGCACCACGTCGGGTCTGGTCGCAGGCATGCCCGTGATGGTCGCCCGTCCGATTACCAACCGGCACCGGATGGCAACCGCCCTCGCCGTCCAGCACACGATGAAGGAAATCGATAAATTGTGGAATGACGCGGCCGGCAAAAACCTGGGCATCACAGGCAAGACCTTGCAACAGGCATTCGGCATGACACAGGCCCAGCTTCACACCAGCGGCATTGGCTACCGCACACTGTGGCCCAAAGCGGGGCGCCCATGAGAATAAGCACCGTGCAAGGCGGTCTGGGCGCGGCCTTGCTGGTGGCGCTGGTGGCCGCCGCCCAGGCGGCAGATGTGTACCTGCCGCGTACCCGCGCCCACATCAAATGCCATTTCGCCGACGGCAGCTACACCGAATACAAGGTGCGCGAGAAATGGTATCCGCATGCGGAAGTCATCCCGCACGCACAGACCTATGGCGCGCTTGGCGCCACCCTGCGGTATGTCGATGTGGGCGGCAAGCGCTACGACGGGGTGGGGGCGGCCGACCTTCAGTGCCGCGGTGTCGGAAAACGCGATGGCCGGGTATTCTGGGTGGGCGGCTTCCAGGACATGCGCAAGCAGATGATCACGTTTGCCCTGGTACCCGACAAAGCGGACGAAATCGCGCTGGAACCAAGGCCGCGCCCCCAGCAGCTGCCGCAGTTCGCGTCCATCCTGGCCGAGCTCAAGACCAGGGAATTCGTCGCCACCCGGGATACCGGCCTGGTCGTGCCCCTGGACGCGCGACAGCTTCTGCTGGAAGTGCCGCTGACCACGTCGCGCCATCCCGACTATCCGACCTCGACCGTTTTGTATGTCCTGCAATCGCGCTCGCCTGACTTCGGCCAGTCCTGGTCAGAGCCGATTCTGACCAAAAAGGCTGAACTGTACGAGATCGGCAAAACGCTGGACGCGCAGTCGTGGGCGCCCAGGCGCGAAGTCGTCGTGCAAGACCGCAGCGAGCGGCACTGACGGGCCGCCGGCCGATGGTGCTGTGCCGGCACCATCGGTCTGTTGATCAATGCGGCGCATCGTCCCGGCAGCAGGCATTGAAACGCCAGCGCTATGCGGCCCATCTGGTACCGGGTGGCACGGCCGGACCGCATGCCACTGCACCTTGACGCGAGTCCGTACCGCGTTGAGGTAACGCAAGCCAGTCCACCCCGCAGGCGAAAAAAAAGCGGAACCGCAGTTCCGCCTTTTTTAATGCGCCCTGATCAGGCCAGCTTGCCGTGGCAAGCCTTGAACTTCTTGCCGCTGCCGCAAGGGCAAGGATCGTTGCGTCCCACCTTGGAGGCCAGCTCTTCGTCGGTGGCCTGGCGCATGCCCATGCTTGGCGCCAGCAATTCCTCGGGCGCCGCTTCCGGATTGAAGTCGGCGTGCTGGTAGCTGACGTTTTCCACATGCGACTGCTGCAGCTTGGCTTCGGCCGCGTCGATTTCTTCACGCGTCTGGATGCGCACCGTCATGACCATGCGAATGACTTCATTCTTGATCTGGTCCAGCATGGCGCCGAACAGTTCGAACGCTTCGCGCTTGTATTCCTGCTTCGGATTCTTTTGCGCATAGCCGCGCAGGTGGATGCCCTGGCGCAGATGGTCGAGCGCGGCCAGGTGTTCGCGCCAGTGGCTGTCCACGCTTTGCAGCATGACGTTGCGCTCGAAGCCGCCAAAGGCTTCCTTGCCGACGATCTCGATCTTGGCGTTGTACGAGGCGTCGGCCACGGCCAGCACCTGGTCGACGATATCGTCGTCGGTCAGGTTGTTGTCGGCGGCCAGGGCGGCGGTCAGCGGCACCTCGAGCTGCCATTCGGAGGCCAGTACCGCCTGCAGGGCCGGGATGTCCCACTGTTCTTCCACCGATTCGGCCGGCACGAAGCTGCGCACCACGTCGTGGAACACGCCGGCGCGCAGGGACGCGATCAGTTCCGAAATGTCGGTCGTTTCCAGCAGTTCGTTACGCTGGCTGTAGATCACCTTGCGCTGGTCGTTGGCCACGTCGTCGTACTCGAGCAGCTGCTTGCGGATGTCGAAGTTGCGCGCCTCGACCTTGCGCTGGGCCGATTCGATCGAACGCGAGACGATGCCCGCTTCGATCGGTTCGCCTTCCGGCATTTTCAGGCGGTCCATGATGGCGCGCACGCGGTCGCCGGCGAAGATGCGCAGCAGCGCGTCGTCAAGCGACAGATAGAAGCGCGACGAACCCGGATCGCCCTGGCGGCCGGAGCGGCCGCGCAGCTGGTTGTCGACCCGGCGCGATTCGTGCCGTTCGGTACCGATGATGTGCAGGCCGCCCGCCTTGACCACGTGTTCGTTGAGCGACTTCCACTCCGAACGCAGCTTGGCCGCCTGTTTGTCCTTGTCGACCTGGAGCAGGTCGGGATTGGCCTCGATGATCTGGATCTGCTTTTCGACGTTGCCGCCCAAAACGATGTCGGTACCACGGCCGGCCATGTTGGTGGCGATGGTGATCATCTTCGGACGGCCCGCCTGGGCAATGATTTCCGCTTCGCGCGCGTGCTGCTTGGCGTTCAGGACATTGTGTTCGAGCTTGGCCTTGTCCAGGATCGAGGACAGCAGTTCCGAGTTTTCGATCGAGGTGGTACCCACCAGCACCGGCTGGCCGCGCTCGTAGCAGTCGCGGATGTCGATCAGCATGGCGTTGTACTTCTCGGCCGACGATTTGTAGACCTGGTCCTGGCGGTCCTTGCGCTGCGAAGGCCGGTTCGGTGGAATGACGACGGTCTCGAGACCGTAGATTTCCTGGAATTCGTAGGCTTCGGTGTCGGCGGTACCGGTCATGCCGGACAGCTTGCCGTACATGCGGAAGTAGTTCTGGAAGGTGATCGAGGCCAGGGTCTGGTTCTCGTTCTGGATCTTGACGCCTTCTTTCGCTTCCACGGCCTGGTGCAGGCCGTCGGACCAGCGCCGGCCCGTCATCAGACGACCGGTGAATTCATCGACAATCACCACTTCGCCGTTCTGCACCACGTAATGCTGGTCCTTGTGGTACAGCGCGTGCGCGCGCAGGGCCGCGTACAGGTGATGGATCAGGGTGATGTTGGCCGAGTCGTACAGCGAGGCGCCTTCCGGCAGCAGACCCATCTTGGTCAGGATGGCTTCGGCGTTTTCGTGACCGGCTTCGGTCAGCAGCACGCTGTGCGCTTTTTCATCCTTGGTGTAGTCGCCCGGGACCGAGATCACGCCCTTGCCGTCCGGCGTTTCTTCGCCGATCTGCAGGGTCAGCATCTTCGGCAGTTCATTGATCTGGTAGTACAGGTCGGTGTGGTTCTCGGCCTGGCCCGAAATGATCAGGGGGGTACGCGCTTCGTCGATCAGGATCGAGTCGACTTCATCGACCACGGCGAAGCTCAGGCTGCGCTGCACGCGTTCGCGTGCTTCGAACACCATGTTGTCGCGCAGGTAGTCGAAACCGAATTCGTTGTTGGTGCCGTAGGTGATGTCGGCCGCGTAGGCGGCCTGCTTGACGTCATGGTCCATCTGCGACAGGTTCACGCCCGTGGTCAGACCCAGCCAGCTGTACAGGCGGCCCATCCAGTCGGCATCGCGCTGCGCCAGGTAATCGTTGACGGTAATGACGTGCACGCCCTTGCCCGCCAGCGCATTCAGATAGGTCGGCAGGGTGGCCATCAGGGTCTTGCCTTCGCCCGTGCCCATTTCGGCGATCTTGCCGTAATGGAGGACCATGCCGCCGATCATCTGAACATCGAAGTGGCGCATCTTGAGCACGCGCCGGGCCGCTTCGCGGCACACCGCAAAGGCTTCCGGCAGCAGCGCGTCGAGCGTCTCGCCCTTGGCCAGGCGGGCCTTGAATTCAGGGGTCTTCGCCTGCAGTTCGGCGTCGGACAGCTTTTCGATCTGCGGTTCAAGCGCGCTGATGTCGCGCACCGTCTTTTGATATTGCTTGAGCAGCCGCTGGTTGCGGCTACCGAAAATCTGGGTCAGTAATGACATGCTTGAATTCTTGAAAAAAAGCCGCAAAAAGAAGCCGAGGTGTTATCAAAATAATATCAACCTGCGACCGACTATGGCAAAAAGACTGTGATTTTATCATGCGAACCATGCCCAAATGGGGATTCCGCGTGCGATAACAAGGGGCAAGGGGTTGGCAGAGTGTTACACCGTGCATGGATAGCAAAAATACAACGGCGCAAGCACCTGCTCGCGCCACCGGTGGCTGTGGTACGCTGGCGCCCTCCGGCATCCACCCGCACGACCCCATTTCATGCATATCTACGGCACCAAGAACCGCAGCACCTCGATCGGGGCGACGGACTTCCTGAAGCGCAACGACAAGATGGCTGCCCTGCTGCCGACGGCGATGCGCATGGCCAGTCTGCAGAAAGACTGCGCCGATGCCCTGCCGCCCATGTTCGGGCAATGCGATGTGCTCTCCTTCGAGCAGGCCCAGCTGGTGCTGGCAGTGCCGAGTTCGGCCATGGCCGCCAAGCTCAAGCAGCAATTGCCCAAGCTGCAGTTCGCCCTGCACAAGCGCGGCTGGCAGATTGACGCGATCAAACTCAAGGTGCAGGTCACGCGCAGCATCGCGCCGGTGGTGCACACGCGCACCCTGGTGCTGCCGGAAACGGCGGTGAACGCCTTTGATACGCTGGGCGACACGCTGGCGCCGACCGCCCAGAACGCGGACCTGATCGCGGCCCTGAAGGCGATGGCGGCCAAGCGGCGCCCGCGCTAAAGCCAGCCAAATTGGCAGCAAGTTCGTACTAAGTTAGCGCCCACTCGCGCGCCATCTGGCGCACATACGAGGCCGGGGCTGTCGCTTCGTCGTCGAAGGCGACGATGTCGTACGCCGTCGGATCCTTCAGCAGTTCCAGCAGCAGCAGGTTGTTCAGGCCGTGGCCCGACTTGTGCGCTTCGTAGCTGGCCAGCAGCGGGTGGCCGATCAGGTACAGGTCGCCGATGGCGTCGAGGATCTTGTGGCGCACGAATTCATCGTCGTAGCGCAGACCGTCCGAATTGAGGATGCGGTACTCGTCCATCACGATGGCGTTTTCCAGCGAGCCGCCGCGCGCCAGGCCCATACCGCGCAAGCTTTCCACGTCCTGCATGAAGCCGAAGGTGCGCGCGCGCGCCACATCGTGCACGTACGACACATCGCCGAAATCGACGCTGGCGCGCTGGGCGGTGCCGTCGACTGCCGGGTGGTTAAATTCGATGAAGAAGTCGAGCTTGAAGCCGTCGTAGGGCGACAGCCGCGCCCACTTCTCGTTGTTGCCGCTGCCCTGGCGGATCTCGACCGGTTTGCGCACGCGGATGAATTTCTTGGCCGCGTCCTGCTCCTGCACGCCTGCCTGCTGCAGCAGGAACACGAAGGACGAGGCCGACCCGTCCATGATGGGAATTTCTTCGGCAGAGACATCCACATACAGGTTGTCGATACCGAGCCCGGCGCAGGCCGACATCAGGTGTTCGACGGTCGACACGCGCGCGCCATCGGCAATGAGCACCGAGGCCATGCGCGTATCGCCCACCACGCCTGCGCTGGCCGGGAATTCCACCACCGGATCGAGATCGACGCGGCGGAACACGATGCCGGTGCCAGGCGCGGCCGGACGCAAGCTCAGTACCACCTTGGTACCCGAGTGCAAGCCCACGCCCGTGGTGCGCACTTCCTGTTTGAGAGTTCGTTGTTTCAGCATGCGCCGATTATATCGGACTTGCCTCAGCACTGCCGATGGGCCTTGCTTGTTACCAATATGTCAAAGCGCTGCCGCAGCGCCGATGCTCAGGGATGCTCGGCATTCGCATGCGCATGCTCATGCCGGATCAGGTAGATCCCGCTGCCGATGATGATGGCCGCGCCGATCAGGGTGTAGCGGTCGGGCAGCGTGTTCCACAGCAGCCAGTCCAGCCCGATGCCCCAGGCCAGCGCGGTATATTCCAGCGGCGCAACGCTGGACGGCTCGCCCCGGCTGAAGGCTTCGGTCACGGCCAGCTGCCCCAGAAAGCCACTCACGGCCAGGGCGCACAGCAGCGCCGCCTCGTCCATGCCGACATGCACCCAGTTGGGCGCGGCCAGGGCCGACGCGCCTGCCGAGATCAGCAGGATCAGCCACAGCACCACGTGCTCGCTGCGGTCGGTGCGCCCCAGCACGCGGGCGGTGATGGCCGACACCGCGTAACAGGCGGCCGCGCCCAGAATCGCCAGCCCGCCCAGCGTCAGCATGCCGGCCCCGGTCGGGCGCAGCACCACCACCACGCCGGCCAGGCCAGCGACGATCGCCAGCCAGCGCGCCGCGTTGACGCGCTCTTTCAAAAACAGGACCGACAGCGCCGTGATCAATGCCGGCGCGATGAAGAAGATGGCATAGGCTTCGGCCAGCGAGAGCGCGCGAATACCGTAGGCGAACAGCGCCAGCATGGCAATGCCGAGCACCCCGCGCAGCAGCTGGAAGCCCCAGCGCACCTGGAACATCGAGCCGAGCGCGCCGCGCCAGGCCACATACATGAGCACCAGCGGCAGCGAGGTGAGCGCGCGCAGGGCCGCCACCTGCATCGGCGGATAGCGCACGGTCAGCAGCTTCATCACCGTGTCCATCAGCGAGAACAGGGCGACCGCGATCAGCATCGCGTAAATCGCGCGCAGGTTGCCGCGTGCTTTGATCATCATGTTGGTCCCATCAATAAAAAACGGCGCCCGCGGCGCCGTTCTGTGCCTGCCGCGCAGCGTGGCTTATGCCAGTTGCTTGAGCAGCGTTTCGGCGTTCGATACCTCGAAAGCGCCGCCCTGCTCCACGTTGAGCTGCTTGACCACGCCATCTTCCACCAGCAGCGAGTAGCGCTGCGAGCGCGTGCCCATGCCGTACTTGGAGAAGTCGGCGTCCAGGCCGAGTGCCTTGCTGTAGGCGGCGTTACCGTCAGCCATCATGCGGATGGTGCCGGTGGCTTTCTGGTCACGGCCCCAGGCGCCCATGACGAAGGCGTCATTGACCGAGATGCACCAGATTTCATCGACGCCCTTGGCCTTCAGTTCGGCCGCGTGCTTGACATAGCCTGGCACGTGCTGTGCCGAGCAGGTTGGGGTGTAAGCGCCTGGCAGGCCGAAGATCGCGATCTTCTTGCCCTTGACCAGATCGGCTACCTGGAAGGTGTTGGGGCCGAGCGAGCAACCTTCGGTTTCGGTCTCGATGAATTCCGAGAGGCTGCCTTCCGGCAGGCGGTCGCCGATTTTAATAGTCATTCTAGGGCTCCTTTGCATGTAAGTTTGTAGGACGACAAGTATGCCTGAAGCGGCGCGTTCTTGCAGGCGGGCGAAAAAAAACCGGGGCAAGCCCCGGTTTCCTGTACTAGGCACGCACGGTCATCAGAACTTGTAGCTGCTGTTCAGATAAGCGGTGCGGCCCATCGTGTCGGCGTAGCGCGGATCGTAGCCGACCTGGTGGCCCGACGAGGTACGCAGCGACAGCGGTGGCTCTTCGTCCATCAGGTTCTTGATGCCGAAACGCACATCCCAGGCCTTGCTGATCACGTACTTGCCCTGGTAGTCGACGGTGGTGTAGCCCGGCACTTTCAGACGGATCGCCACGGCCACGTTCTTCTTGTCGGCCACGCTGTACGGATTGGCCGCCGCGTCAGTGTAGCCATTGCGCCAGTTGACGCTGAACGAATTGACCATGCTTCCGGTCTCGAGCGACGTGGTCAGGCGCGCGATGTTGCGGAACGAGACGGCGTCATTGATGCCGTACTTGTTCATGCTGTTGGTCCACAGATTGTCCGTACCCGGGGTGGTGTACTCGCTCTTGATCAGGTAGGTGCCGTTGGCGTTGACCACCAGCTTGCCGAAGCCGAATTTCTCGGTCACGGTCGCATCCCAGTCGATACCGCGGCTGTGCGAACGGCCGATGTTGATCGGCGCGCGCAGGAAGGCCCAGGTCTTCAGGCCCGTGGCCGGGTTGGTGAAGGTGGAGAACAGCTGGCGGAACTTGACCGGATCGGCGAATGCCTGGATCTCGCTCACCGACGACACCTGGTTCGACATTTTCACGTCCCACAGGTCGGCGCCGAAGGTGAACATTTTCGACGCGTCGACGCGGAAGCCCATCGTGAACTGCTTCGATTTTTCCGGGCTCAGCTGATCGTTGCCGCCGCTGTAGACGTTGTACTGCTCTTTGCCGGCGCGGCACAGGCTCGGGTCTTCCGCCTGCAGCGCAGGTGGGCAGACGTAGGAGGCCGAGGTGAAGCCGGCGGCCACCACCGGGCTGGCGATCGAGCCCTGGTCGGCCACGCGGAAGCCGGTGCCGTAGGAGCCGCGCAGCAGGACCGTGTCCACCGGCGTGTAACGCAGCGCCAGCTTGTAGGTACCGGCATGCTGGTCGTTACCGACCTCGCGCTTGGCCAGCGCATCCTTGATCTTCGAGTAGGAATCGTAACGAGCGCCGGCGGTCAGCTCGAGGTTCGACAGGACGGGCATGAACAGTTCGACGAAAGCACCGGCCGAATCGCGCGTGTAGTCGTTTTCCGCAGGGGCGCTGAACGCATAGATGGTGCCATCCTTGGCGGCCTGGCTGGCGCTCTGCACTTGCTGCAGTTCGCGGTAGTCGGCGCCGATACCGACGCTGCTCTTGCCGCCCGGCAGAGCGAACACTTCACGCGAGGCGTGCGCGTCGACGCCCTTCAGGGTCGAGGAAGCGGTGCGGATTGAACCGAGGAACAGCGAGTTGTTGATCAGCTGCTGGGTCGCGTCGGACTGGCCGCCGCTGGCGAAGGGATCGAAAGTGCGGTTGGTGAGCATTGAACGGAATTCGGTGTTCTTCATGTAGCCACCGGTGTAGCGCTCGTCGATGTCGTACTTCGACAGCGTGAATGCCGCGTCATAGTCCCAGGCCACGGCGCTGCCCTTGATGCCGGTCACCAGGTGCTTGACATCGGTGATGGTGCGGCTGTCGCGGGTGCCGAAATCGACGGCGCGGTAGCGCGCGGTGGCGGTGGTCGCCGCCGCCGCCTGGGCCGGCGTCAGGTAAGGCAGCACGTACTGGTTGTACAGGGACGAACCGACGGGGATGGTCACGTCGACCGGGTTCGAGGCAATGCGCGCGGTCAGGTCGAAGCGGGCCAGCGCCATGTCGGCAAACAGGGTGGTGTCCGCGCCCAGCTTGAAGCTGCCCGACGCATACGCCGAGTCGCGCTTCGATTCCGGCACGATTTCAACCTGGGCGGCGAAATCGAAGGAGCAGTACTCGGTAGCGGCGGTGTTCGACAGGTACAGGAAGTTCAGGTCCGCGCACTTGTTGTTGGCCTTGAAGTAAGGATTGAAACCGTTCGCCGGCACATTGCTGCCGGCGCGGTAAGTCATCGCCACGTTGGCCGGCGAGGTCGAGACCGAGGTGCGGTCGTAGATGTAGTCGCGGCCACGGAAGGTGAACGGGATATAGGCGCTCTTGCCAAAGTCGCGCTGCGGGGCTTTCAGCTGTTCCTGGTTGTCGTGGCGATAGGTGACCAGGAAGTTGTAGCGGTCGGTGTCGAGGTCGCCCACGCCGTAGGTGGCGGTGAAGTTCGAGCTGGTGCCGCCTTCGTGTTGCGGACGCACATAGCCGGCGTCCAGCGTCAGACCCTGGTAATTCTTCTTCAGTACAAAGTTGACCACGCCGGCGATCGCATCGGCGCCATACAGCGCGGAGGCGCCATCGGTCAGCACTTCGATGTGGTCGATCGCGCTCATCGGGATCGAATTGAGGTTGACAGCGCTGCCGCTGTCCTGCAGCGGCGCCATGCGGCGGCCGTTCAGCAGAACCAGGGTGTAGCTGCTGCCCAGGTCGTGAATCGACACGGTGGTGCGCCCGCCCGAATTGGTGCCGGCAGCCACCGCTTCAATCGTGAAACCCTGCATCGCAGGCAGCTTCTGGATCACATCGGCCACGGTGGTGGCGCCGGTGCGCGCGATGGTTTCTTTGGAAATGATCTGCACTGGCAGCGCGCCTTCCTTGACGATGCGCTTGATGCTGGTGCCGGTGATCTCCACCCGCTGAATCGCTTCTTGTGCGATGGACTGACCCGCGGCCAGGGCGGCCAGCAGACCGATGGCCAGACGAACCGAACGTACCCCAATTTTCTCTTGGAACATCTTTTTTTCTCTTTACGATAAGTAGTGGACGGATGTTTGCTGCAGCTATGCATTTGTTGCATTTTTATCTGCAAGGAAGATTATGTGTGTACGTACGGAAATTTCCAACCGACAAAACATGCCATTCAGGAACGATCAATAAAACGATGTAACATTTAGTTACATCTCGATTGGTCAATACAAATGACGGGTAAATACGGCATTCGCCTTGGTTAAATTGGGAACGAAATGCAACACATGTGTTTTTCGTATAATTGCCACTACGCAGGGGCGAAAAAAAGCCGCCACCGTTTGCACGGGGCGGCACGCGCTGCTGAAAGGATCCAAGCTCAAGCGCGGCGCGTGCGCTGCAGATCGATGCCCAGCGCCGCCTTGCGCAGGCGGCGGTTGCGCAGCACGTAACGGACCGCATTGCTGGTGTCGTACATCAGCTGGTAATAGTAATAGTTAATATGCTCCAGCACCGCGAACCCGAAAATGCCCGCAGGCCAGGCCAGGGTCATGTTCCAGCCGGCGCGTCCGATCTTCAGGCCGAAGGCCACGCCGAGCGCGCCGAAGACCAGCAGGTTGACGACCTTGAATGCGCCGAACACGGTCCCGAACCAGGGCGGCAGCGCGGCGTCGCCGGTGAGCGCACGCTGCTTCAGATGCCAGTAAAGGGCACCCTGCACCAGCAAAAAACTGACCGCAAACAGCGCCGCGTAGCCGAGCGGCCAGTCGACATCGTCTGGCGCCTTGTTCCAGTGCCAGCTGAACATGAGCGGCAGCAGAAACGCGGCCAATGCTTCCATGCCGCGCAGGTAGTTGAAACGGTTGTTCAGAATATGCATGCGATGCGGTCCGGGTGGTTGGTGGAGGGGTGTGACCGCCAGTGTGCCCGAGCCGGCGACTGTTGGCAAATCCTCAACCCGCACGCCCGGAGGCGCACACGAAAAACGCCCCCGCCAGGCGAGCCTGAACGGGGGCGTCGGCATACCGCTGCCGCTGACGGCTTAGTCGGCTTGCTTGCGCAGGAAGGCAGGAATGTCGTAGGTTTCCACGCCATTGCGCTGCATTGCCTGGACCTGCTCCGAAGCTTGCTCACGGCGCCACACGGCTGGCTGCTTCATGCCGTCCAGGCCATGGCCGCCCATGGCCGTGCTGCCACCCATGGCCACGCCCTGGGTGGTGGCCATGCCGGCCGCGCCGGCTGCCATCATCGGACCGTTGTGGGTACCGGTGCGCAGCATCGGGGTCTGTACCAGCTGCATTGCCTTCTTGGTTTTGCCCAGGCCCGTTGCCACCACGGTGACGCGGATATCGTCGCCCATGTTGTCGTCGTAGGCGATGCCTTGCGCGATTGAAGCGTCAGGTGCTGCAAAGGCGCGTACCGCCGCCATGACTTCCTTGATCTCTTTACCCTTCAGGCCACGGCTGGCGGTCACGTTGACCAGTACGCCGCGCGCGCCCGACAGATCGATCCCGTCCAGCAGCGGCGAAGCGACTGCCTGCTCGGCGGCGATACGCGCACGGTCGACGCCGGAAGCGGTGGCGGTGCCCATCATGGCCTTGCCCTGCTCGCCCATGATGGTTTTCACGTCATTGAAGTCGACGTTGATGTGGCCTGGCACGTTGATGATCTCGGCGATCCCGGCCACCGCGTTGTTGAGCACATCGTCAGCGTGTTTCATCCAGTCGATCATCGACTCGTCTTCGTAGATCTCTTCCAGTTTTTCGTTCAGGATGATGATCAGCGAATCGACGTGCTGCGACAGTTCTTCCAGACCCGTCTCGGCGATGTCCATGCACTTCTGGCCTTCGTACGAGAACGGCTTGGAGACAACTGCCACGGTCAGGGCGCCCATGCCCTTGGCGATTTCAGCGACGATCGGTGCGGCGCCGGTGCCGGTGCCGCCGCCCATGCCGGCTGCGATGAAGACCATGTGCGCGCCGCGCAGCGAGTCTTCGATGCGGGCCCGCGATTCTTCGGCCAGCTGGCGGCCGACGGTCGGCTTCATGCCGGCGCCGAGGCCCGATTCGCCGATCTGAATGATGTTGTGGGCCGACGAATTGGCCAGCGCCTGCGCGTCGGTGTTTGCTGCGATGAACTCAACGCCGGACACGCCTTTGTTGATCATGTGTTGAACCGCATTGCCACCTGCTCCGCCGACGCCGACGACTTTGATGACGGTTCCGAGTGCTGCATTATCGACCATATCAAACTCCATGATGAACTCCTAATCAAAGTGCGGTTTCCAAGCGCCAGGACTCATAGTGGTATGAAACCTGGAGATTGAAAACTGCGGTTAAATATAAAAAATTAAAAATTACCCAAGAACCATTCTTTCATGCGCTGCCACACCGCCTTTACCGAGCCATCCTGCCTTGTCACGATGTGGCCCCGCAAATACTGCTTCTTCGCTTCCAGCAGCAGGCCGAGAACAGTCGCATAACGCGGACTGCGCACGACATCGGCTAGCTGGCCGCGATAATCCGGCGTGCCAAGGCGCGCCGGCTTCAGGAAAATATCTTCTGCCATTTCGACCATGCCCGGCATGATCGCGGTGCCGCCGGTCAGCACGATGCCTGACGAGAGCACGCCCTCGTAGCCGGACTCGCGCACCACCTGGTGCACCATCGCAAACAGCTCTTCCACGCGCGGCTCGATCACGGCGGCCAGCGCCTGGCGCGACAGATTGCGCGGACCGCGGTCGCCCAGGCCCGGCACTTCGAGCGACTCGTGCGGGTCGGCCAGCACCTGCTTGGCCACGCCGTAGCGGATCTTGATTTCTTCCGCTTCCGAGGTCGGGGTGCGCAGCGCCATCGCGATGTCATTCGTGATCTGGTCGCCGGCAATTGGAATGACCGCCGTGTGGCGGATCGCGCCGTCCGAGAACACGGCGATGTCGGTGGTGCCGCCGCCGATGTCGATCAGCACCACGCCAAGTTCCTTTTCGTCAGCCGTCAGTACCGCGTCGGCCGAAGCCATCGGCTGCAAAATCAGGTCGGATACTTCCAGCCCGCAGCGGCGCACGCACTTGACGATGTTCTGCACCGCCGACACGGCGCCGGTGACGATGTGCACCCGCACTTCGAGGCGGATGCCGCTCATGCCGATTGGCTCGCGCACGTCTTCCTGGCTGTCGACGATGAATTCCTGCGGCACTGTGTGCAAGAGCTGCTGGTCGGTCGGGATGTTGACGGCCTTGGCGGTCTCGATCACCCGCGCCACGTCAGTGGCGGTGACTTCCTTGTCCTTGATCGCGACCATGCCGCTCGAATTGAAGGAGCGGATATGGCTGCCCGCGATGCCGGCGTAGACGTTGCGGATCTTGCAGTCGGCCATCAGCTCGGCTTCCTCGAGCGCGCGCTGGATCGATTCGACGGTCGCCTCGATGTTGACCACGACGCCCTTCTTGAGTCCGCGCGACTCGTGCTGACCCAGGCCGATGACTTCGTGCCGGCCATCGGACATCACTTCGGCCACGACCGCCACCACTTTCGAGGTGCCGATGTCGAGTCCGACGATCAGGTTTTTCGCGTCTTTAGTCATTGCGTTCCGCCTACAGTTTCTTGGTTCTGCCGCTGGTTGAATTAACTGCCTTTTTTACTACCGCCTTTACTGCTGACTTCACAGGCTTGTTCGCATCACCCGGCACCGTCAGGCCGGCGGCGGTAAGCGCCAGGCCATTCGGGTACCGCATGTCGACTGTCTGGATGCCATCCGGGAGCAATCGCGCCAGCTGCGGATAGATATTCACCAGGCGGTCGACCCGCGTTTTCAGTGTCGTCTTGTCCGCTTCGCGTCCCAGCGCCACACTCATGCCGTTATCGAGTTCGACGGTCCACGCATAGCGGCTCGACAAGCTCAATTTTTCCGGCGCCAGCCGCAGCGGCGCAAACCACGCCCGCAATTCGGCAAACCGCGCCAGTACTTCCTTCTCGCTGCCTTCCGGCCCGCCCAGTTCAGGCAAGGCATGTTCCTCGTCCGCTTCGGCCAGGTTGGCGGTGAACACATCGCCCTTGACCGACAGCAGCCGTCCATCGTCACCCCAGGTGCCGAGGGGCTCATGCTCCTCGACTTCCACAATCAGCTGGTCGGGCCACTCGCGCCTGACCGTGGCCCGCCTGACCCAGGGCACCGATTCGAAGGCGGTGCGCACCTGTTCCAGATTGGCCGTGAAAAAATTACCCTTGATGCGGCCCACCACGCCTGCGCGCAAGGTCAGCTTGTTCACGTGCTTTAACTCCATGCCGTACATGCTCTCGACGGTCACCGTGCGCAGGGTGAACATCGGGCGCTGCGACACCCACCAGACGCCGGACCCGATCAATGCCAGCACCACAGCGGCCACCAGGCCACTGGCGCTTGCATTCAAGGCGCGGACGTCATGCCACATTACTTAGCTGCTTCCTGTCCCTTGGCCATCTTCAGACGTGCGGAGCTCAAAATCTCCACGCACAGATCTTCATAGCTGATGCCCATCGCGCGCGCCGCCATCGGCACCAGCGAGTGTCCGGTCATGCCTGGCGAAGCGTTCACTTCGATCAGGAATGGCTTGTTGTCGCTCGCGCGCAGCAGGAAGTCGACCCGTCCCCAGCCTTCGCAATCGAGGGCGCGGTAGGCTTCCACCGCCAGGCGCGCCATTTCCGCTGCCGTCGCCTGGTCCAGCACCGCCGGACAGAAGTACTTGACGTCGTCGGTGAAGTACTTGTTCTGGTAGTCGTAGTTGCCGCCCGGAGCGACGATCTCAACGATTGGCAAGGCACGCGCGTTGACACCTTTGCCCAGCACCGCCACGGTAAATTCGCGGCCGGTGACAAATTCTTCGGCCAGCACCACGTCGTCAAAACCGGCGGCGATGTCGTAGGCCGCCTTCAGTTCAGCGGCGGCGCTGACCTTGGTGATGCCGATGGTCGAGCCTTCGTGCGGCGGCTTGACGATCAGCGGCAGCCCCAGTTCGGCCACCACGGCGGCCAGGTCGGTGCTGTCGGTGATCGAGGTATAGCGTGGCGTCGGCAAGCCTTTCTGCAGCCAGATCAGCTTGGTGAAAATCTTGTCCATGCCGATCGCGCACGCCATCACACCGCTGCCGGTGTAAGGGATGCCAAGCTGTTCGAGTGCGCCCTGCAGGCTGCCGTCCTCGCCAAAGCGGCCGTGCAGCGCAATGAATACGCGGTCGAAGTTTTCAGCGGCCAGTTCGGCGATGCTGCGCACGCCCGGGTCGAACGCATGGGCGTCGACGCCCTTCGATTGCAGGGCGGCCAGCACCCCGGTGCCGGACATGACCGACACGTCGCGTTCGGCCGAACGGCCACCAAACAGCACGCCGACTTTGCCCAGTTGTGCAGGATTGAATGCGCTCACGTCACGCTCCCGTAAAAGAAGTCAGTTTTGCAGGCACGCCGCTGATCGAGCCGGCGCCCATGGTGATGACAACGTCGCCGTCCTGCACCAGGCCCATGATGGTGGCGGGCATGTCGGCAATCGCTTCCACAAAAATCGGTTCCACCTTGCCGTTCACGCGCAGCGCGTGCGCCAGCGAACGGCCGTCGGCGGCGCGCACCGGCGCTTCGCCGGCCGCGTACACTTCGGACAGCACCAGCACGTCCGGCGTGCCCAGCACCTTGACGAAGTCTTCGAACAGATCGCGCGTGCGGCTGTAGCGGTGCGGCTGGAAAGCCAGCACCAGGCGGCGGCCCGGATAGGCGCCGCGCGCTGCCGCCAGCGTGACTTCGGTCTCAATCGGGTGATGGCCAAAGTCGTCCACCAGCGTAAAGCTGCCGCCGCCGGGAATGGCCACGTCGCCATAGCGCGTGAAGCGGCGGCCTACACCGTGGAACTCGGCCAGACCGCGCTGGGTGGCGCTGTCCTCGATGCCGATTTCACGCGCGATGGCAATCGCCGAACAGGCATTCTGTACATTGTGCATGCCTGGCTGGTTGAGCACGAATTCGGTATCCGGATAACCGTCCTGGATCACGGTGAAATGCATTTGCAGGCCGATGGCGCGCGCGTTCACGGCGCGCACTTCGGCTTCTTCGGAAAAACCGTAGGTAGTGATCGGCTTGGTCACATGCGGGATGATGGCGCGTACATGGGCATCGTCCACGCACAGCATCACGCGCCCGTAGAACGGCAGGCGGTGCGTGAAATGCACGAACGCCGCCTTGAGCTTTTCGAAATCGTGTTCGTACGTCTCCATATGATCGGCATCGATATTGGTGATGACTTCGATCATGGGGGTCAGGTTCAGGAACGAGGCGTCCGATTCGTCCGCTTCAGCCACGATGTATTCGCCGGTACCCAGCTTGGCGTTGGCGCCGGCGCTGTTCAAGCGTCCGCCGATCACGAAGGTCGGGTCCAGGCCGCCTTCGGCCAGTACCGATGCGACCAGGCTGGTGGTGGTGGTCTTGCCGTGCGTGCCGGCGATGGCGATGCCGCGTTTCAGGCGCATCAATTCACCCAGCATGATCGCGCGCGGCACGATCGGCGTTTTGGCCGCGCGCGCCGCGATCACTTCCGGATTGTCTTCCTTGACCGCGGTCGAGGTGACCACTGCGTCCGCGCCCACCACGTTGGCCGCGGCGTGGCCCAGCATGACCTTCGCACCCAGGCTTTCCAGGCGCTGGCTGGCGGCGTTGCTGCCCAGGTCGGAGCCCGACACGTTGTAGCCCAGGTTGAGCAAAACCTCGGCGATGCCGCTCATGCCGCTGCCGCCAATGCCGACGAAATGGATATTCTTGATTTTATGTTTCATGTTCTTTGTGCCGATCCTGCCAATTGTTCGAGTACGTCCGCGATTTCGTTGTTCGCATTGCGCTGGCCCACGGCCAGCGCCGCTTCCGCCATCGTCTGGCACTGCGCGCGTGTCAGCGACTGCAGCAGCTGCGCCATGCCTTGCGCGTTCAAATCCGTTTGCGGCAGATGAATCGCCGCCTTTTGCGTCGCCATCCATTTGGCGTTGTCGCGCTGATGGCTGGTGGTCGACACCACCAGCGGCACCAGCACGCTGGCCACGCCCGCCGCCGTCAGTTCCGACACGGTGATCGCGCCTGCGCGGCAGATTACCAGGTCCGCCGTGGCATACGCGCCGGCCATGTCATCGATAAAGTCGACCACCTCGGCAGCGACGCCCGCTTGCGCGTACGCGGCGCGCAAGGCATCGATATTCTTTTTCCCCGACTGGTGCCTGACAATCGGACGCGCAGTTTCAGGCAGCAGTGCAAGCGCGGCCGGAATGCTGTCGTTCAGAACTTTGGCGCCCAGACTGCCGCCCACCACCAGAATGCGCAGCGGGCCGGTACGGCCGGCAAAGCGCTGGGCAGGCGTGTCCAGCGCCAGGATCTCCTTGCGCACCGGGTTTCCGGTCACGAGCGCCTTGCCGGCCGCCTTGCCGAAATCGGCCGGAAAACCAAACAGCACCTTCTGCGCCATTGGCACCAGCGTCTTGTTCGACAACAGCAGCGCCGCGTCGGCATTGACCAGCACCAGCGGCACGCCGCGCAGGCGCGCCATCAGGCCGCCCGGCACGGTCACGTAACCGCCCATGCCCAGCACCGCGTCCGGCCTGCGCCGGCCGATGTGACCGAAGCAGGTGATGAAGGCGCCGGCCAGCCTGAACACGCCGCCGATGCTGTGCGCCAGGCCCTTGCCGCGCATGCCGGAAAACGCGATGGTATCGATCTCGATCCCCTGCTTCGGGACGAAGTCGGTTTCCATGCCGTGCGAGGTGCCCAGCCAGCTCACGTCCCAGCCGCGCGCACGCATGGTTTGCGCGATCGCGATGCCCGGGAAGATATGTCCGCCGGTGCCGGCCGCCATGATCATCAGCTTCTTCATGTGCGCCCTCCCCGCATCATCACGCGGTTCTCGTAATCGATGCGCAGCAGGATCGCCAGACCCACGCAGTTGATCATCACGCCGGAGCCGCCGTAACTCATCAACGGCAGGGTCAGGCCTTTGGTTGGCAGCAGGCCGAGGTTCACGCCCATGTTGATGAAGGTCTGAATGCCGATCCAGATCCCGATGCCCTTGGCGACCAGGCCGGCAAAGGTCTGGTCGATGGCGATGGCCTGACGGCCGATGTCGAAGGCGCGCTTGACCAGCCAGTAGAACAGGGCGATCACCACCAGGACGCCGGCCAGGCCGAGTTCTTCGCCGATCACGGCCATTAAAAAGTCGGTATGCGCTTCCGGCAGGTAGTGCAGCTTTTCGACACTGCTGCCCAGGCCCACGCCAAAGAACTCGCCGCGCCCGAAAGCGATCAGCGAGTGCGTCAGCTGGTACGCCTTGCCGAGGGCATTGTCTTCCTGCCACGGGTCCAGGTAAGCGAACATGCGCGCGCGGCGGAACGGCGACAGCCAGATGATGATGCCGAAAATGGCCGCCAGCAGTGCGCCAATGCCGCCAAACCAGATAGCGTTGATCCCGCCCAGGAACAGAATCCCCATGGCGATAAAGACAATCACGCCGAAGGCGCCTAGATCGGGCTCCATCAGCAGCAGCAGGCCGACCAGGCCGATCGCGCCGGCCATCGGCAGGAAGCCCTTGGTCAGCTTGTGCATGTATTCCTGCTTGCGTACGGTGTAGTCGGCCGCGTACAGCACAGCGGCGATCTTCATCACTTCCGACGGCTGCAGATTGAACACGCGCAGGTTCAGCCAGCGCTGGGCGCCATTGACCGAGAAACCAATACCGGGAATGAACACCAGGGCGAGCATGACCAGGCTGGCGACAAACAGCACCGAGGCCCAGCGCTGCCACACTTCGATCTTCACGCGGAACACCATCAGGCCCGCAAACAGCGCGGCAGCAATGAAAACCGCCTGGCGCTGCAGGAAGTGGGTGTGCTTGTAGTTGGCATACTTGGGCGAGTCCGGCAAGGCAATCGAGGCCGAGTACACCATCACCATCCCGAACAGCATCAGAATCAAGGTGACCCAGACCAGTGGCTGGTCGTATTCCATCATTTTCGAGGCGCGCGCGCGGCTGCTGGTCAAAGCATCCTTGGACGATCCCGAAAATTTGAATGGAAGCTGGAGCGCCATTACAGATCCTGCCCCTTCTCCAGTGCCAGCTCGCGCACGGCATCGCAGAACACCTGCGCGCGGTGGGCATAGTTGGTAAACATGTCCATGCTGGCGCAGGCGGGCGAGAGCAGCACGGCGTCGCCGGAACGGGCCAGGCTTGAGGCGCGCTGCACCGCTTCAGGCAGCGTGGCGCAGTCGACCATGTCGACGCCGGACGGCTCGATGGCTGCGCGCAGCTTCGGCGCGTCACGTCCGATCAGCACAATCGCGCGTACAAAGCGCGAGCACGGCTCGGCCAGCGGATCGAAATCCTGGCCCTTGCCATCGCCACCGGCGATCAACACGATCTTCTGGTTGTCGCCGCCAAAGGCCTTGCCCAGGCCATTGAGGGCAGCAACCGTCGCGCCCACGTTGGTGCCCTTGCTGTCATCGTAATAGTCAGTGCCGTCGATACTGGCGACCAGTTCGACGCGGTGCGGCTCGCCCTTGTATTCGCGCAGGCCGTGCAGCAGCGGCGCGAACGGCAGCCCGATGGCGCGGCACAGGGCCAGCGCGGCCAGGGCGTTGGCGGCATTGTGCAGGCCGCGGATATGCAGCGCGTCGGCCGGCATCAGGCGGTTGATCGTGCAAGGCACCACCTCCGCCACCTCGTTCTTCTTGCGCTTCTTCTCGCTCTCTTCGCCCGCCACCGCCACGGTCAGCCACAGCACGCCGCGTTCGTTCATCAGGCCAAAGCAGTCCGCTTCCTTCGGTTCACCGGTGCCGAAGGTGATGGTCTGACTCATGGCCGAGTCCATCTTCATGACTGCCTGGTCGTCCCGATTGAGCACGCGCACGGTGCTGGCGCCAAAAATGCGCGCCTTGTCAAGCCCGTAGGCAGCCATGTCGCCATGCCAGTCGAGGTGATCCTGGGTCAGATTCAAGACGGTGGCGGCGTCCGCGTTCAGACTGAAGCTTGCATGCAGCTGGAAGCTGGACAGCTCCAGAATCCAGGCTTGCGGCAGCGTGTCGCTCTCCAGCACTTCGCGCAGCACGTCGAGCGCAGCCGGGCTGATATTGCCCGCCACGCGGGTCGACAGGCCGGCGCGCTGGCACAACAGACCGGTCAGGCTGGTGACCGTGGTCTTGCCGTTGGTGCCGGTGATGGCGATCACCTTGGGCGCGTAGCCCCGTTCTTCCTTGAGCGCTGCCAGGGCCTGGGCGAACAGTTCGATTTCGCCCCAGACCGGGATGTTGCGTTCAGCGGCAGCCGGCACGATGGCGACCAGTTCGCGCGCCGGGGCCAGGCCCGGGCTGACGGCGACAAAGTCGATCCCGTCCAGCAGTGCGGCGTTCAGGTCGCCGCCTATGAATTCGGCGCTTGGCACTTCACGCAAGGCAGGCAGGCGCGCCGGTTCGGCGCGCGTATCGGCAACGCGCACGCGCGCGCCGCAACGGACCAGCCATTGCGCCATCGCGAGCCCGGATTCGCCGAGCCCCAGTACCAGTGCGTGTTTGCCTTCGTAGTTCATCTGTTAGCGCAGCTTCAAAGTGGACAGTCCGACCAGGACCAGCATCATCGTGATAATCCAGAAACGCACAACCACCTGCGTCTCCTTCCAGCCTTTTTGTTCGAAGTGGTGGTGCAGCGGCGCCATCAGGAACACCCGCTTGCCCACCCCGGTCCGTTTTTTGGTGATCTTGAAAACCGATACCTGGATGATCACCGACAGCGTCTCGGCCACGAAAATGCCGCCCATGATGAACAGGACGATTTCCTGGCGCACGATCACGGCCACGGTGCCGAGCGCGCCGCCCAGTGCCAGCGCGCCGACGTCGCCCATGAACATTTGCGCGGGGTGCGCGTTGTACCAGAGGAAGGCCAGGCCCGCCCCCGCCATCGCGCCGCAGAAAATGAGCAGTTCGCCCGCCCCCGGAATGTGCGGAATGAACAGGTACTTCGAATACGTGGCGCTGCCGGTCAGGTAGGCGAAGATGCCGAGCGCCGAACCGACCATCACGGTCGGCATGATCGCCAGTCCATCGAGGCCGTCGGTGATGTTCACCGCATTGCTGGTGCCGACGATGACGCAATAGGTCAGCGCGATGAAGCCCCACACGCCGAGCGGATAGCTGATGGTCTTCACGAACGGCACGATCAGGTCGGCCTTGGGCGGCAGGTCCATCGAGAAGCCCGACTGGACCCACGCAAAGAACAGTTCCCACACCTTGGCCGTGTTAGGTGCCGACACCGAAAACGCCAGGTACAGCGCGGCCGCGACGCCGATCAGGGACATCCAGAAGTATTTTTCGCCCGAGCGCATGCCTTCCGGGTCCTTGTAGACCACCTTGCGGTAGTCGTCGGCCCAGCCGACGGCGCCGAAGCCGAGCAGGACGCCCAGCACCGGCCAGATCAGCCGGTTGGAGAAATCGCACCACAGGAACGTGGAGATACCGATCGAAATGATGATCAGCACACCGCCCATGGTCGGGGTGCCGTGCTTGGCCAGGTGGGTCTCGGGACCGTAGGCGCGCACCGCCTGGCCGACCTTCATGCGGGTCAGCCAGCGGATCACGTACGGGCCGGCGCCAAGGCCGATGACGGTCGCGGTAATCGTCGCGAACACCGCGCGGAACGTGATGAAGTTGAAAATACGCAGTGGACCTAAGTCCTGCTGAAAGAATTGTGCGAGCCAGAGCAGCATGTTAGTGGGCGTCCTTGCCAGTGTTTTGGGATCCAAGCAGGT
>DASWMN010000276.1:0-3111 GCA_036399735.1 Telluria sp.
GTGCGCTGGCTCGACGATGCGGCCAGCGTGGTCTCGACCGTGATCTTGCCCCTGCGCAGCAACGGCAACGCTTTTGGCCTGCTGATCATGGGATCGAACGACCCCGAGCGCTTCACCGCGCACATGGCGACCGACTTCCTGATCCACATCGGCGAAACCGCCAGCGCGGCGCTGGCCGCCTTGCGCGCGTAAGCAAGATGGACGGCCCCGAACGCGCGCCCGATGCCTGGGTCGCGCGCTATCTGGCCCAGCTGGAAACCCAGCGCAAACTGTCACCCCACACCGTGCTGGCTTACCGGCGCGATCTGCTGCAACTGCGCACCCTGCTGGACGGCTGCGCCTGGCAAGACGTGGTGCACGCCGACATCCGCCGCCTGGCCGCCAGACTGCATGCGCGCGCACTCGAGCCGCGCTCGATCGCGCGCCTGCTGTCGAGCTGGCGCGGCTTTTTCCACTGGCTCTCGGGCCACCTGCCGCTGGCGGCCAATCCGGTCGAAGGCGTGCGCGCGCCAAAACGCGCCAAGGGCTTGCCGAAAGCGCTGTCGGTGGACGACGCCGTGCATCTGGTGTCGGCCCCGTCCCGCGCCACGGCCGGGCCCGAACCCGCCGAGCTGTGCAACCGCGCCATGTTCGAACTGCTGTATTCGAGCGGACTGCGGGTGTCCGAACTGGCCGGGCTGGACCTGGGCTACAGTCCCGCCGCGCTGGGCTGGGTGGACGCCGACAGCGCCGAAGTGACTGTCACCGGCAAGGGCGCCAAGATGCGCAAGGTGCCGGTCGGACGGCATGCGCTGGAAGCCCTGGCGGCATGGCTGGCCGTGCGCGAAGCGCCGCGCGACGGCAGCAATGCCCTGTTCCTGTCCAGCCGCGCGAGCCGGATTTCCCCGCGCGTGGTGCAACTGCGCCTGAAAGCGCACGCGCTGCGCGCCGGCACCACGGTGGACGTGCATCCGCACGTGCTGCGCCATTCCTTCGCCTCGCACCTGCTGCAATCGTCCGGCGACCTGCGCGCCGTGCAGGACATGCTGGGCCATGCCAGCATCGCCTCGACCCAGGTCTACACGGCGCTCGATTTCCAGCACCTGGCGGCGGTGTACGACAAGGCCCACCCGCGCGCGGCAGCCAAAACGAAAAAGTCCTGATCCGTGTCAAGCCGCGCCCCGGTATTCGGAAGCCTGACGCGAATTACGGCATAATCGCTCGATTCATTTGACGTCCCCAGCTTATTGGAACCCATGGCACTCATTCCCAGCACCATCCTCACCGGCTTTCTCGGGGCCGGCAAGACCACGCTCCTGAACCGCATCCTGCGCGAAGACCACGGCCTGAAAATTGCCGTCATCGAGAATGAGTTCGGCCAGGAAAACATCGACAACGAGATCCTGGTGCAGGACAGCAGCGAGCAGATTGTCGAGATGAACAATGGCTGCATCTGCTGCACCGTGCGCGGCGACCTGATCGTGGCATTGAGCTCACTGGCGCAAAAACGCGCCGCGGGCGAGCTCGACTTCGACCGCATCGTGATCGAGACCACCGGCCTGGCCAACCCCGGTCCGGTGGCCCAGACCTTCTTCGTCGATGAAGAGGTGGGCGCCCACTATCTGCTCGACGCGGTGGTCACGGTGGTCGACGCGCGCCATGCCATGACCCAGCTGGACGAACACGAGGAAGCCCAGCGCCAGGTGGGCTTTGCCGACAAGCTGCTCATTTCCAAGACCGACCTGGTGGACGCGGCCAGCCTGGCCGAACTCAAGCTGCGCCTCAAGCGCATCAACCCGCGCGCACCGATCAGCCAGGTCGACTTTGGCCACGCACCGCTGAGCGAGGTGCTCGACTTGCGCGGTTTTAATCTGAACGACAAGCTCGACATCGACCCGGCCTTCCTGACCGCCGACGAAGCGCATGACCACGACCATCACCACGGTCACGACCATGACGGCGAGCACGAGCATGTGCATACCGAGTTCTGCGACCACAGCAACGACCACCACCATTCCCATCATTCGGATGACATCGCCGCCTTTGTGTTCAAGAGCGACCGTCCCTTCGATACCGCCCGCCTCGACGAGTTCCTTGGCAGCCTGGTACAGGTGTTCGGTCCGCGCATGCTCCGTTACAAGGGCGTGCTGCTGATGGACGGGGCCGACCGCAAGGTGGTTTTCCAGGGTGTGCACCAGATCATGGGGACCGATATCGGCGCCAAATGGGGCGAAAACGAAACACGTGGCAGCAAAATGGTCTTTATTGGCAAAAATTTACCGAAAGACGTCTTTATCCGCGGTTTGGAACAATGTTTGGTATAAACTATCCCGGTTTTGTGATGCACGGTCGGAAGCCGCCTGGGTCGGCATCCGAGACGGCTCGCGTGCATCGCCTTTGTTTGACGACTGAATTGCCAACACGCCATAGCGGCGAGGGGAAGACATCGGGATGGCAATATGAAGGACACCGTGACCAAAGCCGCCAAGAAGGCGGGCAAACCGGGCGTGGTCAAAGCCGTTGCCGGCGCACTGGCTAAAAAAATCGCAGGCGCGCTGAGGCCGGCGGCCAAGGCCAAGCCGGCCGCGAAGACGGCAGCCAAGCCGGCCGCGCGGCCAGCGGCCAAAACAGCGCCCAAAAAAGCGGCGGTGGCAAGTGCACCCAAGAGCGCCGTTAACAAGAGTAGCGCCCCTGCCAAGGCGGTCAAGGCGCCGCCCAAAGCGGCAGCCAGACCGGCGGCGAAGGTGGCTAACAAGGTGGCCCCCACGGTCGCCGCCAAGGCAGTCAAGAGTGCGCCCCGGGCGGCACCCAAAGCGGCCGTAAAGACAGCGAGCAAGACGGCTAGCAAGTCGGCGCCACAAGCGGCCGTCAAGACACCGGCAAGCAGCGGCGCGAAGGTGGGAACCAGCGCGAGAACGAGCGCGGGAACAAAGGCGGCGTCGAAAACGGCGCCGTCCAAACCGCTTAAAAGCGCTGTGAAGGCGGTCGCGAAAGCGCCCGCCGCGGTGCCTCAGGCCAGCATGAAACAGACGGTGCCACAACAGGCCGTCAAGGTAAGCGCATCGGACGCGCGTGCGACCACAGACAAGGGTGGCAGCGCCGAGATAGCTGATAAAATGAAAACCTCTGTCG
>DASWMN010000277.1:0-6293 GCA_036399735.1 Telluria sp.
TTCAGAATTGAGGTCTGACCCCGATTTTGCAAGAAATGAGGGCGGGCTCCGCTTGTGGTGTTATTTGTAAATGCCGGCGCCGATCAGGACGTCGCCGTGCTTTTCGACGTAGGTCGATTTCGCTTCGATGGCTTTCGAGACGGGATTCGGCCACTTGTAGTCGACCCAGCCTTTGCCCTTGTTATTGGCGGTGTCGATGAAATTGCGTACGATCGGCACGCCTTCCGCGTCTTTCAGGTCAATCAGGTCCTTGCCGATCATTTTCGGGTTGGCGCCATGCGAGACATTCACGCCTTTCAGGTCGTACACCATGATGTACAGGTCGCGGTCCTTGAAGGCGCCCGCCGGATTATTGAATTCGGCGTAGGCCTTTTCCTTGCCGTTGGCCTTGAGGTAGGCGCCGGCTTTTTGCACCAGGGCGACCGCTTCGGGCGCGCTGCCTTTGTCTGCGGCCAGCACCTGGCCCTGGAGGACCACCGTGCAGAATGCGGCGGCGGCAATGCGGTACATGACGTTCATGGCTGTCTCCTTGGTTTTTATGAGCTTGCTCTGGTAGCTTAATCCCGCCTGGCCGGTATTTTTCATCACTGCGCAAAATATGTTTTTTCTAGACAACACTGCCTGATATGGCCGGGTCTGCCAGGCCTGTCCGGCTCGCGTAGAATAAGCTGATGACTAACTAGGGCGCGACCATGGACCAGCAGTTTGAGGATGGATTGGAAATACGCAAACAGGTGATGGGTGAGCCCTTCGTGGATGCCGCTTTTGCCAATGCCGACGCTTTCACCGCGCCGCTGCAGGAATTCATCACGCGCAATGCCTGGGGCACGGTGTGGCGGCGCGACGGGCTCGATCTGAAGAGCCGCAGCTTCGTCACGCTGGCGATTCTGACCGCGCTCGGGCGCACCCAGGAGATCAAGGGCCATGTCCGCGGCGCGCTCAGCAATGGTGCCACGGTCGAAGAGATCCAGGAATTGCTGCTGCATGCCAGCGTGTATTGCGGCGTGCCGCTGGCGGTCGATGCCTTCCGCGCGGCGCACGAGGTGGTGCGCGAATTGCCGGCGCAGCAATGAGGCCCTGGCGCGCGCTGCTGGCGGTACTGGTTCTGGCGAGCGCGGTCGGGCTGGGCGGTTGCGCTGCCTTGCCGGCGCAGGATGGACGGGTCGCCTCGTATGCGATCGCCGCCAGCGCCGACACCACGATCGGCAAGGCGCTCGCGCCGCTGGCGGCGGCACAACCCGGCCTGTCCGGCGTGCATGCCTTGCTGGACGGACGCGATGCGTTTGCCGCGCGCGTGATGATGGCCAACGCGGCCGAAAGCAGCCTGGACGTGCAGTACTACATCTGGCGCAATGACACCACGGGCAACTTGCTGTTCGATGCGCTGGCCGCTGCCGCCCGGCGCGGCGTGCGGGTCCGGCTGCTGCTTGACGATAACAATACAGCGGGCCTGGATGGCCAGCTGGCGCTGCTCGACGCATTGCCCAATCTGGAAGTGCGCCTGTTCAACCCCTACGCGATGCGCCAGCTGCGCCTGCTCGGCCTGGCCCGCGAGTTTTCGCGCCTGAACCGGCGCATGCACAACAAGTCTTTCACGGCCGATGGCGCGGCCAGCGTGGTGGGCGGGCGCAATGTCGGCGACGAGTATTTCGATGCCACCGGCGAGACCCTGTTTGCCGATCTCGATGTGCTCGCTGTCGGCGCCGTGGTCGATTCGGTGGCACAGGACTTCGACCGCTACTGGAACAGTCCATCGGCCTATCCCCTGGCCAGCCTGGTGGCGGCGCCGTCAGAGCGGTCGCTGGCGCAGGTGGCGCAGACCCGGACACTGACGGAACGCACACCGGCCGCGCACACCTACCTGGCTGCGATCAATGCCTCGACCTTCGTCCAGCAGCTCAAAGAGCGTACGCTGCCGTTCGACTGGGTGCCGGTACTGCTGGTCAGTGATGATCCGGGCAAGGTACTGGGCAACTGGGTGCCGGAAACCGGTCTGGCCTACCGTTTGCCGGTCATCTTTGGCAGCCCGGAGCGCCAGGCCGACCTGGTGTCGCCGTATTTTGTGCCCGGTCCGGTTTGGAGCGCGCGCTTTGGCGTGCTGGCCCACAGCGGCATCGCGCTGCGGATTTTGACCAATTCGCTTGAGGCCACCGATGTGGCCGCCGTCCACGCCGGCTATGCGCGCTGGCGTGCGCCCCTGCTGGCGTCGGGAGTGCAGTTATTCGAGCTCAAACGCACCTGGCCGCGCGCCGACCAGCCCAAGGTGAGCACCGGCGGCAGCTCTTCGTCGAGCCTGCATGCCAAGACGATCGCGGTGGACCAGCAGCGCATGTTTGTCGGCTCCTTCAATTTTGACTACCGCTCGGCCGACCTGAATACGGAAATGGGCTTTGTGATCGACAGCCCGGCGATGGCGGCGCGCATGGCCGATGTGCTGAGCAAGGACGTGCCGGCGCTGGCGTATGAAGTCAAACTCAATCCGGACGGGACGCTATACTGGATCGAAACCAGTCCCAAGGGCGCCGTGCGGCACGATACGGAGCCGGGGACCAGCTGGTGGCAGCGTACGACAGTGCGCCTGATGTCGCTGCTGCCGATCGATTGGCTGTTGTAGGGAACTGACATGGCGTTGATCTTTGAAAAGCGCCGGCAGGTGCTGGGCACGGCGCTGGCGCTGGCCGGCTTGCCGCTGGCGGCCCTGGCGCAGACGGCGCCGCTGCGCATCGTTACCACCCATTTGCCGCCGCTGGTGGTGGAGAACGGCGGCAAGCGGCCAGGCGCGCTGCACGAAATGGTGAACGAATTGTGCCGCCGGGTCGGGCGGTCGCCGGCGCTCGAATTCCTGCCATGGAAACGTGCGATCTTCGTTGCCGGTAATTCACCGGCCACGGCCATCTTCCCACTGACACGCGTGCCCGAGCGCGAAGTGCAGTTTCGCTGGCTGGCGCCCCTGTTTGAAGAGCATTATGTGTTTCTGGCGCCGCGCGGGCGCCGTTTCGATGTGCGCCAGGCGGCGCAGATGAAGGCCATGCGCATCACCATGATCCGTGGTTCGGCACTGACTACGGTACTGCGCGAGATGGGCTACGCGCACATTGTTGAAGCGCGTTCGGTCGATGAGGTGCATCGCCTGCTGGTGCGCGGCATGGCTGATGCCGCCTTTGGCGAGCTGGCCATCGTGCGCAATTCCCTGCGCAGCCGCGGCGAAGCCGATGACTTCGACATCAGCGAGCCGGTGCGCCGGACCGCCGCCTGGCTGGCCGGCTCGCTCGACTTCAGCGAGGCCGACGCCGCCTTTTACCAGAAGGCGATGAAAGAGATGGTGGCCGACGGCACCCACCTTGCCATTCTCAAGCGCTACGCCATGGCGTGATGCGCCTTACCCCTGCGCCCAGTAGTGTACCGCGTGCGCTTCGGTCGGCAGCGGCACTTCCCATTTGAACAGCATGCGTTCGATGGCCTTGTGGCCGGTCGACGGGTATTTGTGTAATTCGAGATTGTGAATGGTCGTCATGATGCGCTCCGTGTGATGGCTGGCGCTGACGAGCAGGAAGGAACTACGGGAAAAGCGGCGTGCAGTGGCGCGCCGGAGGTAAGTCCGGCAGGTCAATCCGATGTCGTCAGCGGGTAAGTTGGCTGGATACGGGCACGATGCTTCTCGATTCTATTGAAGAGCTTGCTGCACAAATTGCAAGAGGCGCGAATAGTAGCGCGAATCCGCGCGCGCTGTAAAGCGCTTGCCGGCTGGGCTATGATGCAGTTTGTTCTCCGACCCAGGCGCGCCATGCTGTTTGCTTTTGCCACACTCCTGCTGTTTCAGTGCCTCGGCGAGGGCCTGGTATTTGTATTCCACTTGCCGCTCCCAGGTCCCGTGGCCGGCATGCTGCTGCTGTTCGCCGCCTTGCTGGCGTTCCCGCGCCTGCTGGCGCGGCTGGAAGACACTGCGAATGCACTGCTCAGCCACCTGTCGCTGCTGTTCGTACCGGCCGGGGCCGGCATTGTGGTGGCCGCCAGTGGCGTGCGTGGCCAGTGGCTGGCGCTGGCCGGCTCGGTGCTGGTCAGCACGGTGCTGACCCTGCTGGTGACGGCTGCGGTCATGCGTCTGTGCCTGCGCGGGGAGAAGGGCGATGACTGAATTGCCGCAGCTGGGCCAGATCTGGGTGTACCTGGCCGCGTCGCCGCTGCTGGGATTGACAATGACCCTGCTTGCCTACGTGCTGGCGCAGGCGATCTACCTGCGCTGCGGCGCTTCGCCGCTGGCCAATCCGGTGGCCATTGCCGTGGCGCTGGTGTGCGCCATGCTGGCGCTCAGCGGCATGCCTTACCGCGACTATTTCGAGGGCGCCCAGTTCGTCCACTTTCTGCTGGGGCCGGCGACGGTGGCGCTGGCCGTGCCACTGGCGCGGCAATGGCCGCAGATGCGGCGCTGGCTGCTGCCGATGCTGGCGGCCTTGCTGGCCGGTTCGGTCACGGCGATCGTCTCGGCCGTGGGGGTGATGCTGGCGCTCGGCGGCAACCTGCAGCTGGCCGCCTCGGCCGGACCAAAATCGGCGACCACACCGATTGCCATGGCGCTGTCGCAAAAACTGGGCGGCGTGCCCTCACTGACGGCGATGATGGTGATCGGCACCGGCATCCTGGGCGCGATTGTCGCGCCGTTTGTGTTCGCGCGCGTGCGCGGCGCCGGTGACGAAGTGCGCGGCTTCGCGCTGGGCGTGGCCGCGCACGGGATCGGCACCGCGCGCGCCTTCCAGCTCAGCGCCGCGAGGGGCGCTTTCGCCGGATTTGGCATGGGCCTGAACGGCGTACTGACCGCGCTGCTCGCACCATGGCTGGTGCCGGTGCTGCTACGCCTGGCCTAGTGCAGCGAGGTGGGCGGCTGGTGCAGGGTGGCGCTGTTGCGCAGATTGGTCCCGCCCGGCGTCAGGCTCGCTTCCAGCGAGGCCACCGCCTGCATGATGCGCTCCGGCGCGGCGTAATGGGCCATGTGGCCGACCCCGGGTTCAAGGATCAACTCGCTATGCGCAATGTCTTCGTGCAGGCGGCGCGCGTGGTGGCCGGGGTCGACAATGCCGTCGGCGTCGCCCGCAAGAATCGCGACCGGCATGGTCAACTCGGCGTAGCGCGCGGACAGGCGCTTCGCGGCCGGTACCATCATCGCGGTTTCCGACGCGCTGGCGCCGATCTGCGACGGCCTCAACGCCATCCACTTGGGCACTTGCTGGAAGCGTGCGGGTACCGGCTCCGGCGCGAACATGCGCTTGACGATGCCGCCCCACAGCATGCGGCCCAGCACCGGAGCGATGGTGTTGCGCAGCACATTGCCCAGGCCGGGCAGGGCAGGTGCCGACATCAGGGGCACGTCCGGGCGGGCAGTCGGATAGTAGTAGCCCGACACCAGGGTGATCGCGCGTATATATTTGGGGAACTCGATCGCCATCGCCAGCGCGACCATCGTGCCCCATGAGTGGCCGACCAGGAGGGGGCGTTCAATGCCGAGCTGGTGCAGCGCCTGGTACAGCAGCTTGGCCTGCGCTTCCGGTGTCCAATGGTTGTTGTCGGGCCGCTCGCTGTAGCCGAAACCGGGCCGGTCGAAGGCAATCACACGGTAGGATCCGGCGGCGCGCTCGAGCAGGCCGCTTACTTCGAAGTCGGCAGCGAACACCCCATTGCCGTGCAATAGCACCAGGGCAGGGCCCTCGCCCCGTTCGACATAGTGCAGGCGCACGCCGTCGACGTCGATAAACTTGCCTTGTGGTGGATGCTCGCGTTCAACCTGGCGCTTCTGCGTTTGTACGTACACCATGGCGGCGAGCAAGCCGGCCGCGCCGACCAGCGCGGCGGTTTGCAGCCCGTCGGGACTGCGCCTGGAACGAGTTGGGATAACTGTGTGCATTGCGATTCCTTTCACTCAGAAAATTTTAGCGGCGCAGCCGGGCAGGCGCGGCGGGGATATCCCGTGACTGTGTGGCTGTTCAATAGCTCCGGTCTGTGCGCTACTCAACTGTGATGGGCGCGCGGCGGCCTCTATCATCGATTGACACCCGGCTGGGGCTTGGGGATACTTACTGCAAAGCATCTGACCAAGGCATTCATGAACAAGTGCACCCTGCTGTTTTTGCTCTCTCTCGCGGCGATCACGCCCGCCTTTGCCGCTGCGGACGAGGTTGCCGTTGTTCTGGAGCAGCAACGGCAGCACGGCTTCGGTTCGCCCGTACTGGCTATCGAAGCGCTCAGCGCGGCAGGCACGGACATCGGACAGGCCCCGCTGGACCTGCGCATGCGTTACCACA
>DASWMN010000278.1:0-26005 GCA_036399735.1 Telluria sp.
CTTCCTTCCATTTCAGGCCGGAAGCTTTTTCCAGTTCGGGAATGCAGACTTCTTCGGTCGCACCCGGATACACGGTCGATTCGTACACCACGGTGGCGCCGCGTTTCATGAATTTGCCGACGCTGCGCGAGGCACCGATCAGCGGACCGAAATCGGGGTTGTGGGCGATATCGACCGGGGTCGGCACGGCCACGATGATCATTTCGCACTCGCCCAGCAGGGCGCCGTCGCTGGTGTAGACCGCGTGCACCGCCTCGGCCATCTGCGCGTCGGACAGTTCGCGCGAGGGGTCGACGCCGCGCAGGCAGGCATCGACCTTGGGCTGCGAAATATCGAAACCGATCGTGCGGCCCAGCTTGCCGAATTCGATGACCAGGGGAAGTCCGACATAGCCGAGACCGATGACGCCGATTGTACTCATGTTCACATGACCTTCTTGTTGTTGACGGCAGCATGCACACGCTGCCTCAGGACAGCGTGCCGGACCACCGTATTGCGGTTGTTGAATTAAGCCAGTTCTTTTGCCAGTACGGCGACGATGCGCTCGGCAGCCTTGCCATCCCACAGGTGCGGACGGCGGCCCTGCTTGCCCTCGCCGCGCAGCACCTTGCGCGCTTCCAGCACAATGCGGACCGGATCGGTGCCCACCAGCACATTCGAACCTTCGTCGACCGTGACCGGCCGCTCGGTGTTTTCGCGAATCGTGATGCAAGGCACGCCCAGCGCCGTGGTTTCTTCCTGCAGGCCGCCACTGTCCGTCAGGACCACGGCCGCGTCTTTCCACAAATTGAGGAAGGACATATAGGCTTGCGGGCCGAGCAGCGTGATGTTCGGGCCCAGATCGATCCCGAAGGCAGCCAGGTTGGCGCGGGTGCGCGGGTGGACCGGGAACACCAGCGGCAGCTCGGCGGCGATTTCCTTGAGGGCGCCGGCAATGCGGGTCATCATCACGGCATCGTCGACATTGCTGGGACGGTGCAGCGTGATGACGCCGTAGCGCCCACCCTTTTCCGCCTGCGCCGATTTGAAGGCGGCGCTGTCGAAGCCCGAGGTATCGGCCGCGCTCAGCTTGTCAGCCTGGAACAGCACATTGTCGACCATGACGTGGCCCACGTAATGGATGGCGGAAGCGGCCTTGCCTTCTTTTTCCAGGTGCTGCACGGCCGACGGCTCGGTCACGAAGAACCAGTCGGTGATGCTGTCGGTGACGAGGCGGTTGATTTCCTCGGGCATCGACAGGTCGCCGCTGCGCAGGCCCGCTTCGACGTGGGCGACAGGAATATTGAGTTTTTTGGCGGAGATCGAGCACGCCAGCGTGGAGTTCACGTCGCCCACCACCAGCACCGCGGCGGGACGCTCGGCAATGCACAGCTCCTCGAACGCGACCATGATCTTGGCCGTCTGCTGGGCGTGGCTGCCGCCGCCGGCACCCATGAAGATGTCCGGCTGGGGAATCCCGAGCTCTTCGAAGAATACCTCGTTCATGTCCCGGTCGTAGTGCTGGCCTGTGTGGATGATCTTGAAAGTGAGCGCGCTTTGCGCCTGCAGGGCACGCACAATCGGCGCGATTTTCATGAAATTCGGGCGTGCGCCGGCAACGAGGTAGATCAGGGACATGGCGAGAAGAAATTTATCAAAAGGATAATTATAATGCCAAAAAGTTTTTTAGTGCCTTGCTAATTTCTAGCGTGCGCCGACTTTATGACCTGATGATTACCAAAATGACCAATTTAACGTCATGACAACCCAGATGCCCAGCACGCCGTTGGTCACGGCGTGCGCGATGACCGCCGTCCAGAGCGAACGGGAACGCATGTACAGGAGGCTGTAAGCCAGTCCGGCAACAATGCCGGCCAGCCAGAGATTGTGTTCAAAACCAAACAGCACGGCGGCAATCGCCAGGCTGCGCAGGCTCACGCGGGCCGCATCGACGCGCTCGAAATCCATATTGTCGAGCCAGCGCAGCAGGAAAGAACGCCAGAACAGTTCCTCCATGACCGGCACCACCAGCGCCGCGCCCGCAATCCGGAGTACCACCAGCAACAGATCGAGCCGGCCATCGGTGCGCGGATCGAAGCCGCCGGGCGTGCCGATCAGCATCCAGCCCGCGGTCAGATTGATCCACAATACAAACACAAGCAGCCCGGCGGCCAGCGAGAGCGCCGTCCAGGCAGCGCACAGGCGCGGCCGATGCAACTCGGTGTAATGGCGCCAGAACAGCGCCAGCGTGGCCGCCACCGCCACCGTCTTGAGCGGATACAAGCAGCGCAGGGATGACGCTGCCACCCCTGCCCTTGCCAGCAGTTCGGCCAGCAGCAAAAAGCCGAGGTAGACCAGAAAAGGCGCGACCCGCACCCAGCCAGCGCGGCTGAGCAAAGGCGCGCTGGCCCGTTCCTGGCCAGACATCGCCGCTTATGCTTTCGAACGCGCTTCGATCAGTTCCCACTTCTCGAGCGCTTCGAGCAGCAACTGGTCGATGGCTTCGAAGCGCGCGTTCATGCGCTTGGCGTCGGCCGGATTGGTCTTGTAAAAGTCCGGCGCGTTGAGCTGCGCGGTAATGGCCGACTGCTCATCTTCCAGGCTGGCGATCAAAAGCGGCAATTCTTCCAGTTCACGCTGTTCCTTGTAGGACAGCTTGGCTTTCTTGGCGACTGGCGCGGCAGCCGCTGCAGCAGCCGGCTTGGCCGCCACTTTCGGCGCGGCGGCCGGCTGCAACGCCTTGACGCGTTCCCAGTCGGTATACCCGCCGACGAATTCGCGCCACTGTCCGCCGCCTTCGGCGACAATCACTTCGGTCACGACATTGTCGAGGAAGGTACGGTCGTGGCTGACCAGGAAGACCGTGCCTTCATAGTTTTCCAGCAATTCTTCCAGCAATTCCAGGGTGTCGATGTCGAGGTCGTTGGTCGGTTCGTCAAGCACCAGGCAGTTGGCCGGCTTGGCAAACAGGCGCGCCAGCAGCAGGCGGTTGCGTTCGCCACCGGACAGGGACTTGACGGGCGAGCGCGCGCGTTCCGGCGCGAACAGGAAGTCGCTCAGGTAGCTCATCACGTGCTTGCGCTGGCCGTTGACTTCGACGAAATCGCTGCCCGGCGCGATGGTATCCATCAGGCTCGCTTCTTCGTTGAGCTGGGAGCGCATCTGGTCGAAATAGGCCACTTCCAGCTTGGTGCCGAGCTTGACCTTGCCGCTGTCGGCGGTTTCCTCACCCAGGATAATCTTGAGCAAGGTGGTCTTGCCGGCGCCGTTCGCGCCGATCAGGCCGACCTTGTCGCCACGCAGCACGGTGCCGCTGAAGTTGTCGATGATGACCTTGTCGCCGTAAGCCTTGCTGACGTTTTCCAGGTCCGCCACGATCTTGCCGGAACGTTCGCCGCCGCCCACTTCGAGCTTGACCTGGCCTTGCTGGTCGCGCCGTGCCACGCGCTGCAGGCGCAGGTTTTCCAGGCGCTTGACGCGCCCTTCGTCGCGCACGCGGCGTGCCTTGACGCCCTTGCGGATCCACACTTCTTCCTGTGCGAGGAATTTGTCGAACTTGGCGTTCTCGACTTCCTCGTTTTCCAGCAGCTCGGCCTTGCGGCTCTGGTAGGTGGTGAAGTTGCCCGGGAAGGAAAGCAGCTTGCCGCGGTCCAGTTCGATGATGCGGGTGGCCACGTTGTCGAGGAAGGAGCGGTCGTGGGTGATGAACAGGACCGAGCCCTTGAAGTCGCGCAGCAAGCCTTCGAGCCACATGATTGAACGGAAGTCGAGGTGGTTGGTCGGTTCGTCCAGCAGCAGCACGTCGGGCGCCGACACCAGCGCCACGGCCAGGGCCACGCGCTTCTGCATCCCGCCCGACAAGGTACCCATCAGCATGTCGCCGGTCAGGCTGAGGCGGTCGAGCGTGGTGTCGACCTTGTTCTGCATGCTCCAGCCATCGGTCGCATCGAGCTTGACCTGCAGATCGTGCATGCGGTCCATCAGCGCTTCGTCGTCGCCCTGGCCGAACTGGCCGGTCAGCGCTTCGTATTCGGCCAGCATGGCAGCCTGCTCGCCCATGCCGGCGGCCACCGCCGCGAACACCGTGGTGGCGGGATCGAAGGTCGGTTCCTGCTCGACGTAGGCGATTTTCAAGCCCTGTTGCTGGACCAGCAGGCCATCGTCGAGCTTGAAGCGGCCCGATATGACCTTCAGCAGGGACGACTTGCCGGTCCCGTTACGGCCGATCAGACCGACGCGCTCGCCGGTTTCCAGGGAAAATTCCGCGTGATCGAGCAGCGCGACGTGGCCGAACGCAAGTTGCGCCGACGAAAGTGAGATGACAGCCATAGTGAATTCGAGTTGCGCGGCCCGTTACAAGCAGCCAAATTGATGAAAGAAGGCGGTATTGTACCGATACTGGGCGGGGAGCACCCATTTTCCGCCCGGACGTCAGCTATAATTGCGGTCGATTCACGATACCGGACCCCTGCAAGGGGCGCCGATCGCCGTTTCACAGCGTCCTCTCCGTAGCACAATGGATAGTGCACATGCCTCCTAAGCGTGGGATACAAGTTCGATTCTTGTCGGAGGGACCAGTCAATTCCGGTCCCCGGTCCCTGGCGGCGCCTTCGCCCGCCGGCTTCCCGTCAGGTGGTTCAGCCCATACATGACATCAGCCTGGCAGCCGCACGCTGCGAACTTGCTTCGCCAGCGCATGCAGATTGACGCTGTCCGCTTGCGTGCGCGCGGCCAGCACGCCGCACGCAAACGCGGCCGTCTGCGCCACCTCCGGGTGCGCGCCGGCCAGCTCCCCCAGCAGCCTGTCGGCGACCTGGGCATCGTTCATGGCGCCCAGCGCATCCTGCACCTGTGCCAGGGCCGCAATGCAGGCGCGCGCACGCCGCCGCGGCAGCAAGGACAGGAAAAATTCGGTGGCGTAGCGGCTGCGCTTGGCGGCGAGGCGCAGCCGGTGGGCCGCAGCGGCGCCGCCATGGCGCAGTTTGCGGGCGCGCTTTTTCAGGCGCCGCTGGCCTTGCCTGCTGGCCGCCGCGGCCAGTTCGGACGCAGGCGCTGCCAGCAGCTTGCGACGCTCACGGCTGAGGCCATCGCGCCAGTCGCGCCGCTCCAGCCAGCGCTCCAGCGCCGCCATCAGATGCTGGTAACGCGGCGCTAGAAGAAGCGCGCCAAGCTGCGCGTGCAACTGGCCGCTGCGCTCGCGCGCCAGCGCGGTCAGCGCCGCGCCGCGGTCCGGATCGGGCATGGCCGCCACAGTCGCCGGGAGCGTCGTTTCGAGCAGCACGTCCCAGTCGCGCGCGGCGCCCAGCTCGCCTGCGAACCAGTCGAGCTCCGTCGCCATGCTCAGAGGCAGCGGCAGCAAGGCATCGAACAGCGCCAGGGCCGCACGCAGCCGGCGCAAGCCCACCCGCATCTGGTGCAGGCTTTCCACATCACGGAATCGAACCACCCCATCGACATTGGCGCCGATCTGCGCCAGGCAGTTGCCGAGAATGCGCGTGAAGGCCTGCTCGGCGCTCATGCGCTTGCCCAGCATGACCGGCGCGGCCTTCACCGCGGCTGGGCTGGTCGGGAATCGTAAGGCGGCATCCATCCGGGCGCTCCTGCTGTGAGTCGGCCCAGTCTAGCGCGGCGCGGCCTGGCGCGGAGCGCGCCAGGCGTGCCCTCAATCCCAGTCGTTGCGGCGCTCCGCTTCCAGCGCGGCCGCATCCTGCGCAAACATGTTTTCCAGTTCGTCACGCGCCTGCTTGGCCGCGGACATGAATTGCTCCTGGTCTTTATAGAAGGGATAGATTTTCTCCAGACCATTCAAATTGCGCTCCCGGAACAGCATTGCCGCCTGGCGCGCCCGGTAGGCGCCAAAGCCGAGTTCACGCAGGACCTGGCGCCCCAGCATCAGCGCGGCCTCGAAGGTTTCGCGCTCGATGATCTTGACGCCGCGGTCTTTCAGGTCGTACAGATGGGTCACATTGCGCGCCCGCGCCATGATCGGCAGGTCGGGGAAGGTATGGCGTACCGCATCGACCAGCTTCAGGCTGTCGTCGATATCGTCCACCGCCACCACCAGCGCGCGCGCGTTGGCCGCGCCGGCCGCATGCAGCAGGTCGATGCGCGTCACGTCGCCGTAAAACACCTTGTTGCCGAATTTGCGCAGCAGATCGATCTGGTCCGGGTCGTGGTCGAGCAAGGTCAGCTTGACGCCGTTGGCCATCAGCAGACGGCCGACGATCTGGCCGAAGCGGCCGAAGCCGGCGATGATCACATGGTCTTCGTTGTGTTCGATCTGGTCCGCTTCGCGCTTTTTATCGACGCGGTGCAAGGGCGCGAGCACGCGGTCGTGGAAGATCAGCAGCAGCGGCGTGCACACCATCGACAGCGCCACCACCACGATCAGGATCGAGCCGACGTTGTCGGTAAACACTTTGGCGGTCTGCGCCGCGCCAAACACCACAAAGGCAAACTCGCCCCCCTGCGAGAGCAGGAAGGCAAACAGCGCCTGCTGGCTGCGCGGAATGCCAACCGCCTTGGCCAGGCCGTACAGGACCGCCGTCTTGATGATCAGGAAAGCGGCCACCAGGCCCAGGATCAGCCAGGGCTGGGCCATGAAGACGCCAAAGTCGATCGACATGCCGACCGCGATGAAAAACAGGCCCAGCAGCAGTCCCTTGAACGGTTCCAGGTCGGTCTCGAGCGCGTGGCGGTATTCGGAATCGGCCAGCAGCACGCCGGCGATGAATGCGCCGAGCGCCATCGACAGGCCCACCCATTGCATCAGCAGGGCGATGCCGATCACCAGCAGCAGCGAGAAGGCAGTGAAGATTTCGCGCAGGCCGCTCTTGGCGATGGCCCGCAGCGCCGGCCGGATCAGGTGGCGCCCGCTGAACACCAGGGCCACGATCACCCCAACAATCTTGAGCGCATCCATCCAGTCCATGCCGTCGCCGCGTTCGGAGGCCGCGCCCAGCAGCGGCACGATGGCGATCATCGGGATCGCGGCGATATCCTGGAACAGCAGGATGGCGAACGAAGCGGTGCCCGTTGCCGTGCCCTTGAGATTGCGTTCGTCCAGCGTGGCCAGGGCAATCGCGGTCGATGACAGCGACAGGCCCAGGGCGGCGATGACGGCGACTTTCCAGCCGATCCCGGCCAGCATGGCGGCAATCGCCAGCGCCGCCGCCACGCCCAGTACCTGCGCGCTGCCGCTGCCGAAAATCGGACGCCGCATGGCCCACAGGCGCTTGGGCTCCAGTTCCAGACCGATCAGAAACAGCAGCAGCACCACGCCAAACTCGGAGAAATGCAGAATGTCTTCCACCTCGCCGATGAAGCGCAGGCCCCATGGGCCGATGGCGACGCCGGCGATCAGGTAGCCGAGCACCGCGCCCAGGCCCAGTTTTTTCGCGACCGGTACGGCCACCACGGCCGCGGCCAGATAAACCAGCGCGTTCAGTAGCAGATTATGTTCCATGATGCTCAGTCCAGATCGGGTTGAAGGTCGGGCTGGGCCAGCGCGGCCAGGCGCTGGCGGAATGCCTCGACGTGGGCGTCGACCGCCGGGTTGTCGATCTTGTGGGCTCCGTACAGGATGAGCGGCGCTTCCCAGTGCATCTTGCACAGCGCGGCGGTCTGGCGGAACGGCGGCAAGTAGGCATCGAACGCTCGCCCGTGGGCGCCGGCGGCGTCGTAGTCTTCTTCACTGCTGCCGCAGGTGACGACCAGCCAGTAGGCCTTGCCCGCGAGAGCAGCGCCGCCCTTGCCATAGGCCCAGCCCGCTTGCAGGACGCAATCAACCCACTCTTTCAGCAGAGCGGGCATGCTGTACCACTGGACCGGGTGCAGGAAGACGAGCACGTCGGCCTCGGCCAGCAAGGCCTGTTCGGCGCCCACATCGATATGAAAATCAGGATAGGTTTCGTACAGGTCGTGGACCCGCACACCCGGTACCGTGCGGGCCGCCTGGGCCAGACGCCGGTTCACGCGCGACTTGTGGGCCGTCGCGTGAGCGTAGATGACAAGAATTTTTTCGGACATGCCCGCGTTATAACATATAAACATTCGCCCATGCCCCGGGCGGGTGGCAAGACGCCGGCAGGAAAGGACCCTGCTATTTTCCCGGCAATTCGTCAAGGAAGGCACTGCAGCAGCCCTTCAGCCGGGTTTCCTGCGTGCTGATTTCGGTTGCGCGCAGAACACGTGAGCCGATCGAGCCTACGATACCCGCCGCAAGCAACAGCGCGCCGCCCACTGCGCCCACCAGGGGCGCCGCGTCCCATTCGTCTCTGTTGGCAATCGCGCTGCCAATCAGGAGCAGTCCCAGCGCAAGGAAGACCCAGGCGCTCAGGTAAAAATTGCGGCGCCGCGCGAGGTGAACATCGCACAAGCCGAACGCCACTTTGGATTTCTTTTGCACGAGCGTCGCGACCACGGCGTACACGATGAGATTGAACAGGATGAACAGATACCAGCCAGGATGATGCCATGCAAATTTACGCGGCGCCTGCAACGCGGCCGGTGCATTGCACTTGACGCAGCGTGGCGGCAGATCATTGCCGATCGGCACTATCACGACTTTGCCGATGCGCCAGCAATTGCTGGGCATTCTGTCAACCGACGGAACTTGTGGGGGAGCGTAGGGATTACGTGGCGCAGGATTCAAGGCATGGCTCCAAAAACAGGTGGGCCATCTTAATCAATAAACATGATGTAGAACAATTAATTTAGCGCAATTGTTGTTTTTGCAGGTCAATGTGATCAGTGCCAGGGCCAGGGACTGCTTCAACGCTATTCCGTTTCCACAACGGCGGTCACTTCGATCTCGACGCGCGCGCGCTCTTCGATCAATCCGGCGACCTGCACCGCTGTCATGGCTGGATAGTGGCGGCCAATTACATCCCGGTAAGCCGCCCCCACCGCCTTGCTGGCAGCCAGGTACTCGCGTTTGTCCACCACGTACCAGGTCATGCGCACGATGTGTTCCGGCCGGGCGCCTGCTTCTGCCAGTACCTCGACCACGTTCTGCAGGGCCTGACGCACCTGGCCGGCAAAGTCGTCGGTATGAAACTGGCACTGGCCGTCCCAGCCGATCATGCCACTCACGTGGATGCTGCGGCCGCTGGCCGCTATGCCGTTCGAATAGCCACGGGCGCGCGCCCACCCTGGCGGTTGAAGAAAATCCATGTCAGCCTTTCTGCTGTGCCGGCGCCGCGTCGCGCAGCAATTCGCGGGCGATGATCAGCTGTTGTACTTCGGTCGCGCCTTCGTAGATGCGCAGCGAGCGGATTTCGCGGTACAGCCGTTCCACCGGGTGCTCGCTCACCACGCCCAGGCCGCCGAACATCTGCACCGCGGCGTCAATGACCTTCTGCGCCGTCTCGGTCGCCGTCATCTTTGCCATGGCCGCCTCTTTCGTCACCTTGCGGCCCTGGTCGCGCTGCCATGCGGCGCGATAGGTCAGCAGCGCCGCCGCATCGATCCCGGTCGCCATCTCTGCCAGCTTGGCCTGGGTCAGCTGGAAGTCGGCCAGGGTCTGGCCGAACATCTTGCGGGTGGTGGCATGGGCCAGCGCCTCGTCGAACGCGCGCCGCGCAAAGCCCAGCGCTGCCGCCGCAACCGAAGTGCGGAATACGTCGAGCGTGGCCATCGCCACCTTGAAGCCCTGCCCCGCTTCGCCCAGGCGCGCGCTGGCCTTGACGCGGCAGTTGGCAAATGCCAGGCGCGCCAGCGGATGCGGAGCGATCACGTCGATCCGCTCGGCGATCGAAAAACCGGGCGTGTCGGCATCAACCACGAAGGCGCTGATGCCGCGCGCGCCGGGCAATTCGCCGGTACGCGCGAACACCACGTAAAAGTCCGCGATCCCGCCATTCGAAATCCAGGTCTTTTCGCCATTGAGCACATAGCTGTCGCCATCCTGCACGGCGGCGCATTGCATCGCCGCCACGTCGGAGCCGGCCTGCGGCTCCGACAGAGCAAAGGCGGCAATGGCTTCGCCGCGCGCCACGCGCGGCAGATACTGCGCCTTGAGCGCGGCGCTGCCGAACAGCGAAATGGCGCCCGATCCCAGCCCCTGCATCGCGAACGCGAAGTCGGCCAGGCCATTGTGGCGCGCCAGCGTTTCGCGGATCAGGCAGATGGCACGGGTGTCGATCGCGTCGGCGCCCTTGCCCACCGCGTGTTCGAGCCAGCCGGCGTCGCCCAGCTGGCGCACGAGCGTGCGGCAGGCCGCGTCCACATCGTGGCCGTGCTGGCTGGCGACATGTTGCGCGGCCCAGGCGTCGAGCGCGTGCTCGAGCGCGGCGTGGCGTGCTTCAAAAAATGGCCAGTCAAGATAGGTTTTGTCAGCCATCTCAGTCGCCCTCGAATGCCGGTTTTTGTTTGGCCACGAAGGCGTGATAGGCGCGGTGGAAGTCGTTGGTCGCCATGCAGATCGCCTGCGCCTGGGCTTCGGCCTCGATCGCTTCGTCCACGCCCATGTTCCACTCCTGCTGCAGCATCTTCTTGGTCATCCCATGGGCGAAGGTGGGGCCATCGGCCAGTGCGCGCGCCATGGCCTGCGCCGCGCCCAGCAGTGTCTCAGGTTCGCTGAGCACATTGAAAAAGCCCCAGCGCTCCGCTTCCAGCCCCGACATCGAGCGACCGGTGTAGAGCAGCTCGGCCGCTCTGCCCTGCCCGATCACGCGCGGCAGCAGCGCGCAGGCGCCCATGTCGCAGCCAGCCAGGCCGACCCGCGTGAACAGGAAGGCGGTCTTGCTGCGCGCGGTACCGAGGCGCAGGTCGGACGACAGCGCCAGGATCGCGCCGGCGCCGGCGCAAATGCCGTCAACAGCGGCGATCACCGGCTGCGGGCAGGCCCGCATGGCCTTGACCAGGTCGCCCGTCATGCGCGTGAAGGCCAGCAGGCCAGGCATGTCGAGCTGGGTCAGCGGGCCGATGATGTCGTGTACATCGCCCCCGGAACAGAAATTCTCGCCGGCGCCGGTGATCACGATCGCCTTGATGTCGTCGGCATACGCGAGCGCGCGGAACAGGTCGCGCAGTTCGGCGTAGGAATCGAAGGTGAGCGGGTTCTTGCGCTCGGGGCGGTTAAGCGTGAGCGTGGCCACGCCGGCTTCGGCTTCGAAACGGAAATGGGCAGCCTGGTAGCTGGCCATCTGCGCGCGGTTGCCGGGCAGCTGCTGCGCCTGGCCTGGAAGATATCGCATGGTGTTCCTTATTCTTTCTTGTCGTCTGAGGCGTTCAGGTGCTGCTTCATTTGCGAGAGCAGCGTGATCAGCTGCCCCTTGTCCTCGCTCGGGATGTCCTGCAGCAGTTCGGCGATCCAGCCTTCATGCACCACCGCCATGTCGGCAAAGGCGCGCCGTCCGGCGTCGGTCAGCTTGACGGTGTACACGCGCCGGTCCTTCTGGTCGGGCACGCGCACCACCAGTTTTTCCTGTTCCAGCTGGTCGGTGATGCCGGTGATATTGCCGCCGGTGACCATCATGCGGCGCGACAGCTCGCCCATGCGCAGGCCCTGCGGATAGCGCTCGAGCTGCGCCATCAGATCGAAGCGCGGCAGCGTGATGTCGAAGGTGGCGCGCATGCGGCTGCGGATTTCGTTCTCGATGCGTACCGTGCACGAGAGCATGCGCAGCCACAGTTTAAGCGACTGGTGATGATCCTGCGTCAGGCGGCTGGCCAGATCCAGATCCGCGCCATGTTGTTCCAGAGTGTCGTGCATGGTCATCCTCACATTACCTCGCCGCCGGCCACTGCCAGCGACTGTCCGTTCATTGCGCCCGACTGCGGCAGGCATAGCCACAATACCGCGTCGGCCACTTCTTTGGTCTGTACCAGGCGCTGCTGCGGGTTGCCGGCAGCCAGCTGGGCCCGCGCCGCTTCGTCAGTGCGGCCGGTCTTGGCCACAATGTGGGCAACCGCCTCGCGCACGATATCGGTGTCGGTAAAGCCCGGGCACACCGCATTGACGGTCACGCCTTTGGCCGCCACTTCCAGCGCTAGCGCGCGCGTCATGCCGATCACGCCATGCTTGGCGGCGCAGTAGGCGGCCACATAGCGGTAGCCGACCAGGCCGGCGGTTGAGGCCACGTTGACGACGCGGCCCCAGCCCGCGTCCAGCATGGCCGGCAGCGCGGCCTGGGTGCAGTGGAAGGTGCCCGTCAGGTTCACATCGAGCATGCGCTGCCACAGCGCCGCGTCGGTCTTGCCGAATGGCGCCGAGCCGGCCTGGCCGGCATTATTGACCAGGATGTCCACCGCGCCCACGCGGGCGAAGGCAGCGCCGACCGAGTCGGCGCTGGCCACATCCATGACGACCGTAGCCGCGCCAAGCTCTGCGCCGGCCGACGCCAGCGCCGCTGCATCGCGCCCGCCAATGGTCACGCGCGCGCCCGCTTCGATCAGCGCGCGGGCAATGGCCGCGCCGATGCCGCGCGCGCCACCCGTCACCAGGGCGTGTTTTCCGTCGAGCGCGCCCATCATCCCTCCAGCAGTCTGGCCGCGACCTGCTGCGGACTGAGGCCGTTACCGGCGGCGGCCAGCTGCCGCTCGCGTTCCAGATTGCGTTCCAGCTGCAGCTTGGCGGGCCGGTACTGTTTTGGCCATTCGACGGCCGCGAATCCGATTTTGGCCGCCTCGGTCAGCGTCCAGGCCGGATTGGCCAGGTGCGGGCGGCCGACAGCGCACAGGTCGGCGCGGCCGGCCGCGATGATGCTGTTGGCATGGTCCGCTTCGAAGATCGACCCGACCGCAATGGTCGCAATGCCCGCTTCGTTGCGCACGCGGTCGGAGAACGGGGTCTGGAACATGCGGCCGTAGACAGGCTTTTCCTGCTTGCTGACCTGGCCGGACGAACAATCGATCATGTCCGCCCCGGCTTCCTTGAACAGGTGCGCGATCTGCACCGCGTCGTCCGGGGTGATGCCGCCCTCGACCCAGTCGTGCGCAGAAATGCGCACGCCCATCGGCTTGTCGGCCGGCCAGGCCGCGCGCATGGCGCGGAACACCTGCAGCGGATAACGGCAGCGGTTTTCCAGGCTGCCGCCATAGTCGTCCTGGCGCCGGTTGGTCAGCGGCGAGATGAACGACGAGAGCAGGTAGCCGTGGGCGCAGTGCAGTTCCAGCCAGTCGAACCCGGCGTCGGCTGCGGCGCGGGTGGCACGCACGAAGTCCGCCTCGATGCGCGCCAGATCATGCGCCGTGGCTTCCCGCGCCATTTGCGACACGCCTGCCAGATACTGCTGGGGCGAACTCGATATCAGCGGCCAGTTACCCGCCGCCAGTGGCTGGTCAATCCCCTCCCACATCACGCGGGTGGACCCCTTGGCGCCGGCGTGGCCGAGCTGCACGCCGATATGCGCACTGGTATTGGCGTGCACAAAATCTGTAATGCGCTTCCACGCGGCGGTCTGCTCGGGTGTGTACAAGCCGGGGCAGGCAGGCGTGATGCGCGCGTCCGCGGACACGCAGGTCATCTCGGCAAATACTAGCGCCGCGCCGCCCATGGCGCGCGCACCCAGATGCACCAGGTGATAGTCGCCTGGCACACCGTCCACGGCCGAATACTGCGCCATCGGCGACACCACAATCCGGTTCTTGAGCGTGACGCCGCGCATCTTGAAGGGGGTCAGCATCGGCAGCACGCGTGCCTGCGCCGGCCCTGGCAACCCGGCCTGCTCGCAGGCGCGGCGCGCGATCCATTCTTCGAACCCGGCCACATAGGCGGCGTCGCGCAGGCGCAGGTTTTCGTGCGACAGGCGCTGGCTGCGCGTGAGCATGGAGTAGGCAAACTGCGGCGCTTCCATGGCGGTGTAGCGGTCGACGTTCTCGAACCATTCCATTGAATTGCGCGCCGCGCTCTGGATCTTGAGCACTTCCACGGAACGCGCGCTCTGGTAAGCGTCAAGCGCGTTGCGCACGGCGCCGTGCGCCGCGAAACAGCGCGCCAGCTCGATCGCGTCTTCCAGGGCCAGCTTGGTGCCCGAGCCGATTGAATAGTGCGCCGAGTGGGCGGCGTCCCCCATCAGCACCACCGGCGTGGCGCCGTTCCAGTGCACCCACTGTTCGCACACCACGCGCGGGAAGGTGATCCACATGGCGGAACCGCGCAGGTGGCTGGCATTGGACATGAGCGCGTGGCCGTCAAGCTGCTCGGCGAACAGCTGCTCGCAGAAGGCGATCCCCTCGGCCTGGCTCATGTCGGCCAGGCCGCTGGCACGCCATACCTCTTCCGGCGTTTCGACAATGAAGGTCGAGGTGTCGCCGTCGTACTGGTAGATGTGGGCCTGGAACCAGCCATGCGCGGTCTGCTTGAAGGCGAACGTGAAGGCGTCAAATTTCTTGCGCGTGCCCAGCCAGACAAAACGGCAGTGCCGCTGCTCGACCTGCGGACGGAAAGTCGCGGCATAGTGTTTACGGATCCGGCTGTTCAAGCCGTCGGAGGCGATCACCAGGTCGGCCTGGTAGCTGGCCGCCAGCTGCTGGTCGTTTTCCACCTCGCATTCGAACACCAGCTGCACGCCCAGTTCCTCGCAGCGCGCCTGCAAAATATTGAGCAGGCGCTTGCGCCCGATGCCGCAGAAGCCATGCCCGCCGGAGGTGATTTTTTCACCCTTGAAGAAAATATCGATGTCGTCCCAGTGATTGAACGACTGCAGGATCGCGCGCGCGCTCTGCTCGTCGGCACCGACCAGGTTGCCCAGCGTCTGGTCCGAGAACACCACGCCCCAGCCGAAAGTGTCGTAGGGACGGTTGCGTTCCACCACGACGATCTCGTGAGCGGGATCCTGCTTTTTCATGAGCAGGCTGAAATACAGGCCGGCGGGGCCGCCGCCAATGCAAACGATTTTCATGATCGGTCTATGGGTCAGTCTTTATATTGCGGGTCCCGGGCTTACAGTGCGCGCAGCTTGAAGCGCTGCAGCTTGCCCGTTTCGGTGCGCGGCAGCTTGTCGAGAAACCTGACCGAGCGCGGATACTTGTACGGCGCGATGGCAGCCTTGACATAGTCCTGCAGGGCGCGCGCCATCGCCGCATCCCCCGCCACGCCGGGGCGCAGTACCACGTGCGCCTCCACCACCTGGCCGCGCTCCTCATCCGCCCTGCCGATCACGCCGCATTCGGCCACGGCCGGATGGCGCATCAGCACATCCTCCACCTCGGCGCCGGCGATGTTGTAGCCGGCCGAGATGATCATGTCATCCGTGCGCGAGCGGTAGTAGAAATAGCCGTCGGCATCCATCTCGTAGGCGTCCCCGGTCAGGTTCCAGCCATCGAGCACGTAGTCGGCCTGGCGCGGATCGGCCAGGTAGCGGCAGCCGGTCGGCCCCTTCACTGCCAGGCGCCCGATCACGCCCGGCCCCACCGGCTTGCCGTCGGGGTCGAGAATGCAAGCCTGATAGCCTGGCACGGGCTTGCCGGTGGCGCCGGGACGAATCGCCTCGCCCGCCGCCGAAATAAAAATATGCAGCAGCTCGGTCGCGCCGATCCCGTCGATCATCTGCAGACCAGTCGCCTCCTGCCCCGCCTGGCGCGTGGCCAGCGGCAGCGCCTCGCCGGCCGACACGCTGCGCGACAAGGTCGCCAGATCGTGGCCGGGGGCCAGCGGCGCCATCTGCCGATAGAAGGTGGGCGCGGTAAAGCAGACCGTGGCGCGGTATTTGGCAATCGCCGCCAGCAGCGTTTCGGGGGTGAGTTTTTCAAGCAGTACCCCGGCCGCGCCGAAGCGCAGCGGGAACAGCAGCAGGCCACCGAGGCCGAAGGTAAAGGCCAGCGGCGGCGTGCCGATGAAAATGTCGTCCGCACGCGTGCCCAGCGTGTGGCGCGGGAAGCAGTCGCAGATGGCCAGCACATCACGGTGAAAATGCATGGTCCCTTTCGGGATGCCCGTGGTACCCGACGTGAAGCTGATCAGGCACACATCGTCGGCGGCGCTGTCGGCGGCCACGAAAGGCGCATCGTGGCGGGCCATCAGCGGCTCGAGCGCATCGGCCGCGGCCTCGCCACTGAAGAACAGGACCCTGGACGGCGAGCCGCGCATGGCATCGATTTCGGCGCGCAGCCCGGCCGCGCACAGCACCGCATCCACCTGGGCCTTGGCGGCGATGGTGTCCAGTTCGGCGGCGCGCAGCAGCGGCATGGTGGGTACGGCGATGCAGCCGGCCTTGAGCACGGCCAGGATGCAGGCAGCCATCATCGGATTGTTGGCGCCGCGCAGCAGCACCCGGTTGCCGGTGACCAGCCCCAGGTCGGCGCGCAGCACGTGGGCAATGCGGTCGACCTGCTGCTGCAGCTCGCGGTAGGTCCAGCTGGTATGTTCGCCAATCACGGCAAGCCGCTCGCCGCGGCCTGCGGCCACCGCGGTGTCGAGCAGTTCGGCGACGCAATTGAGGCGCGCCGGATAATCGAGTCCGGCCAGATCGAAACGGAATTCGGGCCACAGCTGCGGCGCGGGCAGGTGCGCGCGCGCGAAGTGGTCCTGGTAGGCCGATGGCGACAGCGGCGCGGCAGATGGCGCGCTCGCGGGCGCGGTGATGGATCGTGTCATGGTCGCCCCATTCAAGGGTTGAGTCATCCGAAGGTGGATACTTTAGACCTAAACTATTGAACCATCAAGTAAATTCGTGATCAAGCTTGCAAGCGGCGCAGGGCCTCGCTCTGGGCCATGACCGCGCGCACGGTTTCGGCCAGCACGATCTGGACCTGGGTGCCGTCCAGCGGCCCGTCGGGGAAGTCGCGAATGGCGCTGGCGGCGCTGTTCAGGCCCAAGGTCAGGCAACCGGCGTGCAAACGGTCGAGCCGCACACGGGCCGCATCGTGGTCGTCATTGGCCAGCAGCGCAGCCAGTTCGCCACTGGCGCCGGCCAGCTGGGTATGAAAGCCGCCCAGATAGGCCTGCAGGCGCTCGCCGTCAATGCCCAGGCGCGCCATGGTCGCCAGCGGTGCTTCGGCCTCCGGCTCGGGCGCCGGTTCGGCCGCCACCAGCGGGGCCAGGAAGGCTTTGACCTGGGTGCCGTCGAACGGCTTGATCAGGTAGCCGTCGGCGCCCAGGCCATTGGCTTGCTCGATGGTTGCATGGTCGCTGGCGGAGGTGACCAGCACGAAGGGCATGGCAGTCAGGGTTGGGTCGCCCTTGACCCGCTGCAGCAATTCCATGCCCGACAGGCGTGGCATGCGCAGGTCGCAGAAACAGATGGCCGGAGCGGCGCCGCCGCTGAGCTGCTGCCACGCGTCCTCGCCATCGTCCGCTTCGAGGATGTCGAAGTCGCCGCAGGCATCAATCAGATGCATGAGCACCATGCGAGAGACAATATCGTCATCGACCACCAGCACTTTCATGACTATCTCCGTTTGCGAATTGCGCCGCGCGCTGCGCCAATGTTACAGCAAAAGCCATGCTGCCGACGGCGCTTCAGGCCGTCGACACCGAGAACTGTTCCAGCAGTTCGCGCAGGCGCGGCAAGCCGTCTTCGACCAGCGCCCAGTGCGACTCGTCGGCCGCCACCTCCAGCTCGCCGCACAGCGCGTGCAGTTCGGTCGCCTCCAGATAGGCGGCGCTGCCCTTGATGCCGTGCAGCAGGCGCCCGGCCGCATCGCTGTCACGCGCCGCCACAGCCGCCTCGAGGTCGGCGCGGCGCGACGGCACGTCGTTGGCAAACGCGGCGCGCATGCGGGCCTTCAGTTCGCCGTTGCGGCGGTCGGCGTTCTGGGCCGCGGCCACCGCCAGCGGTGTCGGCCCGGTGAAGACGCCGAACATGGCGTCGAGTTCGACTGTGCTGGGCGGACGCGGGCGGGCCGGCTGCATCATCGGCTCCATCGCCACGCCGCGCCGCAACTGGCGTTCGATCGCGCGCGACAGCTGCAGATGGAGCGCCGTCTCATCAATCGGCTTGGACAGGAAGTCATCCATGCCGCTGGCGAGGTAGCGGTTGCGGTCTTCCTCGCTGGCGTTGGCGGTCAGGGCCACGATCATCAGATCGGCGTCACGCACCGGCGCTTCGGGCGGACCGCCCGCGCGGATCAGACGTGTGGCGGTCGATCCATCCATCTCCGGCATGCGTCCATCCATCAGAATCAGGTCATAGCGGATGCGCGCGCAGGCTGCCACGGCAAGGGCGCCATTATCGGCGATATCGACCTTGTGGCCAAGGTCTTCGAGCATCATGCGGATGATGATCTGGTTGGTCGGGAAGTCTTCCGCGCACAGCACGTTGAGGCGGTGGCTGTGCGGTTCCAGCGAGACGTGCTGCACTTCGGGCGGCGCCACGCCGTCGGCCAGCGGCAGCACGACGGAGAACACGCTGCCCTCCCCTTCGCGGCTGTCGACCGAGATTTCGCCGCCCATCAGCTCGACCAGCTGGCGGCAGATCGCCAGCCCCAGGCCGGTGCCGCCATAGCGGCGGGTGGTGGTGCTGTCGGCCTGCTCGAACTTCTGGAACAGGCGCTCCAGGGCTGCGGCCGCGATGCCGATGCCGGTGTCGCGCACCGAGAAGCGCACCAGGTTGATGCGCGGGCCATCATGGGGCTCGCCCGGCAGGGACTCGATCGTGACGCGTACTTCGCCCTCGTTGGTGAACTTGAAGGCATTGCCGACCAGGTTGACCAGCACCTGGCGCAAGCGGGTCGGGTCGCCCACCACGAACTGCGGCAGATTGGGCGCCAGCTCGATGCCGAACGAGATGCTGTGCGCGGCCGCCTGCTCTTCGAACAGGCTGGCCACGTTTTCCAGCATCGGACCGAGCGCGAAGTCGATGTTTTCGATGGTCAGCTTGCCGGCTTCGATCTTGGAGAAGTCGAGCAGGTCATTGATGATGGTGAGCAGCGATTGGGCGTTGGCCTGGCCGCGCATGATCTGTTCGCGCGTATTCTCCTGCAGGCGCGTGTCGCGCAGGGCAAAGTTGAGCATGCCGATCACACCGGCCAGCGGGGTGCGCATTTCGTGGCTCATGTTGGCCAAAAATTCCGACTTCTGGCGGGTCGCGTCTTCCGCCTTTTGCTTGGCCAGGCGCAGGCGCTCGTCATTTTCCTGCAGCGCGCGGTTGGCCAGCGCCAGCTCCTCGGTATTGAGGCGCACCTGCTTTTCCTGCTCCAGCAGGCGGGCCTGGGTTTCTTCCAGCTCGCGGTAGGCGCGCGCATTGTCGAGCGCCACGGCGGCGTGCGCGGCCAGGGTTTGCAGCATGTCCAGATGCACGCGCCGGTAGGCATTCTTTTCCACGCTCTGCACGCACAGCACGCCCATCATGCGGTCCTTGACGATCAGCGGCACGTACATCATCGCCACCGAGTTCGAACGCGCCCTGCCGTCGCTGCGCAGCACCGGCGTCGGCGGCTTGCTTTGCGGCCCGCTCAGGTAATTGTCGTACTCCGCTTCCAGGTCGTTGATGAACACTTCGCGCCGGTTGCGCAGGCACCAGACCGCGAACTGGCGCTCGTCAGACAGCGAGCGGTTGTAGTGCTCGCTGCGTACGCCCTGGTCCATCGCGAACGGGAATTCGACCACGCCGTCTTCCTCGTTGTAGAAGCCGATGCCGAAAATGCGCGCGTCCATCAGATGGTGCACATGGCGGTACACCGTCATCATGATGGTTTCCATGTCGAGCGTGGCGGTCAGTTCGCGTCCGATCTCGGACAGCACCGAGATATTCCGGTGCGCCTGCTCGACCCGTTCTTTCTGGCGCTGCACTTCTTCCTTCTGGCGTTCGGCATCGGCGCGGCGCTGCTCGGCTTCGGCACGCTGGTTGACGGCGTCGCGGCGTTTTTCTTCCAGCTCGCTTTTCTGGTATTCGAGCAAGCGGTTCTGCTGTTCGATTTCAAGCGTACGCGCACCCACCTGGCGTTCCAGCAGCGCTTTCTGGCGCCGCAATCCGGACAGGCGCAGGAAGTAGGCGCCGTAGGCCAGCCCCAGCGTCAGCACCAGCGCGGCGGTGCGGAACCACCAGGTTTTCCACCACGGCGGCAAAATCGTGATCGCCAGCGTGGCGCCGGCCGTGTTCCAGACCCCGTCCTTGTTGGCGGCCTTGACGCGGAAAGTGTAGTGGCCCGGATCCAGGTTGGTATAGGTGGCGAAGCGCTTGCTGGCGTCGGTGGTGACCCAGCCCTCGTCGAAGCCTTCGAGCTGATAGGCAAACAGGTTGCGCTGCGGCGCGGCGTAATGCAAGGCCACGAATTCGAACGAGAACACCGAATCGGCGGCCGCCAGCGTCAGTTCGCGGGTCGATTCGATCGGCCCCTTGAGCAGGCCGGGATGGGTGAGCTGGGCCGGCTTGTTGAAAATTTCAAAGCCGGTGATCACAGCGCGCGGCGCGATCAGATTGTCGCTGATGGCGTCCGGACGGAATGCGGTGACCCCGTTGAAGCCGCCAAAGTACATGCTGCCGTCGCTGCCCTTGAGGGCCGAGCCGTCGAAGTAGGCGCCCTCGATGGTGCCGTCCACCGCGCTGTAATTGCGCCAGCGGTTGTTGGCCACGTCCAGGCGCGAAATGCCGGTATTGGTGCTGATCCACAGGTTGCCGCGCGCGTCTTCCAGCATCGCGGCCACGCCATCGTCGGACAAGCCGTCACGCACCGTATAACGTTTGAAGCGCACATTGCCGGCCGCGTCGACGCTCATGCGGTTCAGGCCACCGGCGGTGCCGACCCAGACCGTGCCCCTGGCGTCTTCCAGCAGAAAGTGGACCTCGTCGTGACTGAGACTGGCCGGGTCGGCCGCGTCGTGGCGGTAGTGCAGGAACTTGCCGGTCTTGCGGTCGAACATGTCAAGGCCGTCGAAGGTGCCGATCCACAGCCGTCCCTTGCGGTCTTCCAGCAGCGGGCGCACAACGTTGTCGGCCAGGCTGGCGCGGTCGGCCGGATCATGGCGCCAGGTGGTGACAGCGCGGGTTTCCGGATCGAGCCGGTGCAAGCCGCCACGCGTGGCGGCCCACAGCATGCCACTGCGGTCGGCCAGCAGCCCGCGCACGTTGTTGCTGTCCGGGTCGCCGCTGGCGAAGGTCACGTGACCGATCTTGCCGGTGGCCGTATCCAGCGGCCAGATCCCGTTGTTGCTGCCGACCCAGAGCGTGCCGTCACGGCCGCGCGCCAGCGCCGTCCCCGGGGCGCGCGACTGGCCGAGCGGGAAATAGCGCACCGCCCCGGTCTCGGCATGGTAATGATTCAAGCCCTCGTTGGTGGCCAGCCACAGCTTGCCGGTGCCATCGTCAAGAATGGCGCGCACCTTGTTGTCCGACAGCGCGGACGGGCGGTCGGCCTGGCGCACAATGCGGGCGAAGCCGCCGCTGTTGAGGTCTACCCGGCTCACGCCCGCATACCAGGTCCCGATCCAGAAAGTGCCCACGCGGTCGCGGTACAACGCCGAGACCTGGTTATCGGCCATGCCGTGCTGGTCGCCCGCCAGGTGCCGGTAGGACGCGAAGCGCTCCTGCGGCGGCTGCCACAGGTACAGGCCATCATTGGTGGTGCCGACCCAGATGTCGGCGTCGACGTCCTGGTACAGGACCGTGACCCAGCCCGGCTTGAAGCCCTGGGCCGGGCCGAAGCGGCGCCGGCTTTCGGGCGCGCTGCCGATGGTCCAGGTTTCCAGTCCCGCAAGCGAGCCTATCCACAGCGTCTTGCCGCCTTCGATCAGCAGCGCCTGCACGCTGTTGTACTTCGGCTCGCGCCCTGGGGCCGGATGGTGCTCGAAAAGATCGGCGCCGGGCGCCAGACTATCGAGGCCGCCGTGGGTCCCGACCCACAGGCGCCCGCTGGCGTCGCGCGCGAGCGCATTGATCTGGTCATGCGACAGGGTGCCGCTCTCGTCCGGCACGTGGTGGAACACCTTGAAGCGGCCCGTATCGGGATCGAAATGCTGGAGCCCGTCGCTGGTGGCAATCCACAGACCGTTGGCGCCATCCTCGATGATGGCGCGGATGTGGCGGTTGCCATTGCCGCGCCGTTCTTTTTCGTCGGGCGCGAAATGGCGGAAGGTCTGGGTGAACGGGTTGTACAGATCCAGGCCGCCATCGGTGCCGACCCACAGGCGCCCGCGCCGGTCCACCAGCAGCACCCGCACCCAGTTGTTGGCCAGCGTGCGAACATCGCTCACCGCATTGCGGTAGGTGGTGAAGCGGTAGCCGTCAAAGCGCGACAGGCCGCCCTGACTGCCAAACCACATGAAGCCGTCATTGTCCTGTGCCACCGCCAGCACCGACTCCTGGGCCAGGCCCTGGTCCACACTCAGATGCTCGAAGCGCAGCATGCGCGCCGGCACGGCCAGGGTGGCGGTGCCAAGGCAGCACAGCAGCGCCGCCAGCAGCAGGCGCAGGATGTTCATGCGCTTCCTGCGGCGCTGGCGCGCACGCGGCGCTCTTGCTGCGCCACGGCCGGCGCCACATCGGCCAGCAGTTGTTCGAGGCCGGTCGCGTCGAGCACCGCGCGCGGATCGAGCTTGAGCGAGGCAGCGGCCTGCCACAGGCCCAGCGTCATGCAGCCATTGTGCATGGCGTCGATGCGCAGCAGTGCATCCTGCATCTTGCCCTGCTCGAGCATGGCGCCCAGCTGCTCGCGCGTTTGCGCCAGCTGTTTTGCGAACGCGTCGAGGTAGGCCAGCAGGCGTTCGGCGCCGATGTTCAGGCGCGCCATGGTGGCAGGCGGCGCTTCGGCCAGCTTGTCGACGGTAAGTTTGAAGATTTTGTCCAGATGGGCGCGCGCCTCGGCCGGCATGAGCGGCTTGAGGATGTAGCCGACCGCGCCCAGGCGCACTGCCTGGAGCACGGTTTCGCGATCCGAAGCGGAAGACACCAGCACCACCGGCAGCGCGGCATAGGTCGGATGGGCCTTGATTTTTTCAAGCAGTTCGATACCTGACATGCGCGGCATGCGGACGTCGCAAAAACAGATGGCCGGGGCCAGGCCGCCATCGAGCAGGGTCCAGGCGGACTGGCCATCATCGGCTTCGTGCAGGTCGAACATGTCGTACTCGGCCAGCAGGTCGACCAGCGCCATGCGGGCCACCGCGTCATCGTCAACGATCAGTGCTTTCATTCGTGTTTCCTCTCTAGTGGCCGAAAAAGGCCAGCACGTCGTCCTTGCGGGCATGGGTATCGCGCTGACCCAGGCGGATCAGCTCGCAGGTATAGCTCGATTCGAACAGCAGGTAGGAGGCCAGCGCGGAACCACGCGCCTCGGTCGCGCCTATCCCCGACAGCATGGTGCGGATCGGCGCCGGCAGGCTGGCGGTGTGGCGCGCGGCAATCGCATCGAGCCGTTCGGACGGCGCGATCACCAGCAGTTCCACCGGCTTCAACGGGGTCTTGTCGCGGTATTCCTGGGGCAGCATCGACAGCGTCAGATTGATACGGTTCAGGCGTTCGATGTCGACCGCCAGCGAATCGAGAAAAATCGAGGACATCGCGTGCCCGGCAATCTGGGCCAGGCTCGGATAGCGGGCCTGTTCGGCCCCGCCCTGGTGTGGCTCATGCAGGCGCCCGGCGCCGATCACCAGCACCTTGGTCGCGCCCAGGTGGATGGCCGGGGAGATCGGCGCCAGCTGGCGCATCGAACCGTCGCCGCAGTATTCGCGCCGGCTGCCCATGTACAGCGGCACTGCCGGAAAAATGAAGGGAATCGCCGACGACGCCAGCAAATGCTCGACCCCGATCTGGTCCTGCATGGCGATGCGCTGCATGCGCACCCACGGTGCGATATCGGCGGCGGTCTGGTAGAAGGTGACGTGGTTGCCGGCGGTGTAGCTCGAGGCCGTGACCGCCAGCGCGTGCAGCAGCCCTTCCGACATGACGGCATCGAGACGGGGCAGATCGAGCATGCGGTGCAGCAGTCCGGCCAGCGGCGTGTTGTCCAGCAGTGAACTGGGCGGGGCCGCGCGCCACTTGCGCAGCAGCCAGCCGAACGACAGCAGCGACAGCCAGCGCGCGCCCGAACGCAGCACCCCGAGCGAATCGGCGCGGTAGACCTGGTCGACCGTGAAGTTTTCCCACACGTCGAGCAGCTTTTGCACGCCCTCGCCAAAGTTGTCGGCGCGGCAGGCCAGGGCCACCGCATTGATGGCGCCGGCCGAGGTGCCGCAGATGATGTCGAAGGGGTTGCGCGCCGGGCGCCATCCGTCTTCCCACAGGATTTGCGAGATCGCTTGCAGCACGCCGACCTGGTAGGCGGCGCGCGCGCCGCCACCAGACAAAATCAGGCCGGTTTTTTGTTCTATTCCCATACAGCAAGGGTATCAGGGTCCGGCCCGTTTGCGAAGGAAAAACCTTGCAGATTTTGCACTTTTTGAGCGCTGCGTGGACTGCCAGCCTCAGTCACCTTTGCCCACACCCTCGCGGCGCGGATCGGCCCCGCCGAACCACCACGGCTGGCCATGAATCATGATGCGCTGCGCACCCTGCGACCCGGAGTTCTGCTCGTAGCTGCGAAGCTGATGGCCGCGCGCCTTGAGGGCATCCTGCTGGGCCGGGGTAAAGCGCCCGGTCTCGAGTTCGGTGGGGCCATTGCGGCTGCCGAAGTTGGGCAGGCTGATGGCCTGCTGCATGTTCAGCCCCCAGTCCAGCGTGCCGACCAGCGCCTTGCCCACGTAATTGATGATGGTGGGCCCGCCGGCCGAGCCAACCGCCAGCACCGGCTTGCCGCTGGCGCGGTCGAACACGATGGTGGGCGACATTGCGCTGCGCGGGCGCTTGCCGGCTTCCACCCGGTTGGCCACCGGCCCGGCGGCGTCGCGCGACTCGAACGAGAAGTCGGTCAGCTGGTTATTCAGGATGAAGCCGCCCACCATCTGGCGCGAACCGAAGGCGTCCTCGACCGAGGTGGTCATCGACAGACCGGCGCCCTTGGCGTCGAATACCACCACGTGCGAGGTGGACGGGGTTTCGATCGCATTGTCGCTGCCCCAGGCTACTTCGGTATGGAACGGATTGCCGGCCGGGGCCAGGCCCATCGATTTTTCGCCGATCAGCGCGGCGCGGCGCGCCAGGTAAGCCTTGTCGATCATGGCCTCGATACCGCCTTTCGGCAGCGGCACGAAATCGGTATCGGCCACGTAGCGGTTGCGGTCGGCAAAAGCCAGGCGCCCTGCTTCGGAAAACAGGTGCACGCCTTCGGTCGTGGGGACGCCGTCGACCGGCGCCACGGCAGCCATGTCGCGCGATTCGAGTATGCCCAGCATCTGCGCGATGGCGATCCCGCCCGACGATGGCGGCGGCATGCCGCACACCCGATACGCGCGGTAGTCGCTGCACACCGGCGTGCGCTGCCTGGCGCGGTAAGCGCCCATGTCGGCTGCCGTCAACAGGCCCGGGTTGCCCGGATAGGTGGCGACCTTGTGCACAATCGCCCTGGCGATCTCGCCTTTGTAGAATGCATCGGCGCCGCCCTTGGCAATCGCGCGCAGGGTGCGCGCGAGTTCGGGATTTTTCAGGATGTGGCCGACCGGCCAGGGTTTGCCGTCGTGGTAAAAATAAGCGTTGGCGAACGGGTCCTTGCGCAAGTGCTGTTCGCCGTCCAGCAAACGGTACAGGCGCGGGCTGAGCGCGAAGCCGTTTTCGGCCAGCGCAATCGCGGGCGCAAACAAGGTTTTCCACGGCAGCTTGCCGTGCTCGCGCTGCGCCATTTCCAGCATGCGCAGCACACCGGGCGCGCCGACGGAGCGCCCGCCCACCACGCCGGTCACGCGCGAGACAGGGGTGCCGTCCGGGTTCTGGAACAAGGCTTCGGTGGCGGCTGCCGGCGCCGTTTCGCGGCCATCGTACGCCTGCACTTTTTTGCCGTCGTAATACATCAGGAAGGCGCCGCCGCCGATGCCCGAGGACTGTGGTTCGACCAGCGTGAGCACCATCTGCGCGGCGACTGCCGCATCAATGGCGGAACCGCCCTTGCGCAGCATCTGGTAACCGGCGTCCACCGCATGCGGATTGGCCGCTGTGACCATGAACGACTTGGCGGCCCAGCCGGATTTTTCGGCATAGCCGCTGGCGGCTTCGGGCGCTACCGCACCGGCATCCTGCGCGGACACCGGCGCGCTCGCGCAGGCACAGGCCCGCGC
>DASWMN010000279.1:0-18479 GCA_036399735.1 Telluria sp.
TGGCGACGTTGTCGTTATCATGCATCCGGATGAAGCGGGCGCGTTCGGTATTGGTGGTCATCTGGTTTCCTCTGTATGCGTCGAGTATGCCATATAACATTCCTGATTGGCTAGTCCACCTTGCCAATTTGGTCCAACCAAATTAGAATGGACCGACCAAAACGTGTATTTGGCCCAACAAAGGACCGCGGTAAGGCACATAATAGATAGCAGCCACGTTCCACGACACCTAACGACTATTCGAGACCCCCGTGAAAACACCTACCAAACTGCTGCTCGCCCTGGCCACCTTTGCCCTGTTCGGCGGCGCTGCCCAGGCCGAAGGCCCCTACCGCAACCCTGACAACAAATCGGCCAATGACCTTGGCGAAGGCACCTACCCCGCGCCCTACAAGAAGCCGGATGTGGCCGAAATCGCGGCCGCCCTGCAGCGCATTCGCGGCTACCTCGATTCGACCACGCCGTCCCGCGTCATCAACAAGAAGACCGGCGCCGAGATCACTGACTTCAGCGTACCGAACGCCGACGCCATCGTCGAGCCCAGCAGCGGTGACTACGGCCTGCAGGTGTACGAGATGGGGATTGTGCATGCGGGACTGATACGCGCCGAGCAGGCCACCGGCGACAAGACCTTTACCGACATGACGCGCCGCCATCTGGCCTTTTTCGCCGACAAGCTGCCCTACTTCCGCGCCCAGGAAGCCCAGTTCCACCTCGAACGTGCCAACAGCTTCTCACGTTTTCTCGATCCACGCGCGCTCGATGACGCAGGTTCCATTTGCGCCGGCATGATGCGTGCCCGCGCCGCCAAAATCGGCCCGGACCTGTCAGCCCAGATCGCCGTTTGTGGTGACTGGGTCGCCAACAAGCAGTTCCGCCTGGCCGACGGCACGCTCGCACGCAAGCGCCCGCAAGCCATTTCGCTCTGGTCCGACGACATGTACATGGGCGTGCCCGCGCTGGCGGAGCTGGGCCGCATGACGGGCAAGCGCGCCTATTTCGACGACGCCGTCAAGAACGTGCTGCAGATGTCCACCTACATGTTCAACAAGCAGAACAACTTGTACACGCACGGCTGGAACGCCAACAACCCGGACGCGCCGCGCTTTTACTGGGCGCGCGCCAACGGCTGGGCCGTAATGGCGATGTGCGACCTGCTCGATGTGCTGCCGAAGGACCATCCCGGCTACAAGAAAGTGCTGGCGCAGCTGCGCCTGACGCTGCGTGGCGTGGGTGAACTGCAGTCCGGCACGGGCCTCTGGCACCAGATGATCGACCGTACCGATTCCTACCTCGAGACCTCGGCCAGCGCCATGTTCACCTACGGTTTCGCACGCGCCATCAACCAGGGCTGGATCAGCCCGACCACCTACGGTTCGATCGCGCAGGCAGGCTGGAATGGCTTGTCGGCCCAGATCAATGCCAAGGGTCAGGTCGAGGGCACCGTGGTCGGCACCACCTTCGCCAGCGACATGCCCTACTACTACAACCGTCCCACCAGTGTGCATGCGCTGCACGGTTATGGTCCGACGCTGCTGGCCGGGGCCGAGATCATCAAGATGCTGCAGAACCCCGCCTTCGAAATCGAATTCAAGGTGCGCACCTATCATTACTTGCCAAAAGGTGGCAAGACCGACTACCGCGAACACCACTAAGCCCGGGAGCCCCAGATGACATCGACTGCCCTTCGCCTTGCCATTGCCGCACTGTTCGCAAGCCCACTGGCGCAAGCGGCCGACCAGCTGCGCCTGAGCGCCAGCCATGATCTGGCCATTGCACGCCCATCGGAAACCATCACCATCGCCTGGAGCGACGTCAATCGCGCCCTCCCCGGCGCCTTGATTCAGCGCCTGGCCGTGCGGGACAAGAACGGCAAAGTACTGCCGCACCAGGTGACCAACGTCGCGCCCTTGGCCAAGGACCCGCAGAACGTGGGCGCCGCCTACGGCGAACTGATTTTCCAGTACAGCTTTGCGGCCGGTGAAAAGAGCGCCACCTTCACGGTTGAAAAAACCGAGGAGCTGGCACAGGTCTTCCCGCCAGCCGTCGGCGCGCGCTACGTGCAGGAGCGCCTGGACGATTTCGCATGGGAGAACGACCTGGTTGCCCACCGTACCTATGGCACCGCGCTCGGCGCCCCGGCGCTGCCCGGTTCCGGCAAGGAGGTGCTGGCCAGCAGCGGTCTCGATATCTGGTTCAAGCGCGTCAATTATCCGATCGTCGACCGCTGGTACAACAAGGGCCATGACCATTACCACAAGGATGAAGGCGAAGGCATGGACATGTTCAACGTCGGCCAGTCGCGCGGTTGCGGCGGCACCGGCGTGTGGGACGGCAAACAGCTCTATACCAGCCACAATTACGCCGCCTGGAAGGTGCTGGCCAACGGGCCGGTTCGCGCCGTATTCGAATTGAGCTACAACAGCTGGAATGCCGCCGGCGCCAGTGTCGCCGAAGTCAAACGCTTCACCGTCGACGCCGGTCACCAGTTCGACCAGATCGACAGTACCTTTACCTTCGACGGCAGCGCAGCGCTGACGGTGGCCGTTGGCCTGAACAAGGCCCCGACAGACAAAAAGCAGACGCCAACGATCGCGATCACGCGCGAACAGTCGCAGGGCAGCCTGCTGCAGTGGGTTGAACAGACCAGCAACGGCGCGTTTGGCACCGCCATCGTACTGCCCGGCGCCAGCGGCTTTACCGACGATACGCTCAACCATCTGGTGCTGGCGCCTGTCACTTCAGGCAAACCGCTGCGCTATTACGTGGGGGCGGCATGGGACCGGGCCGGCCGCGTCACCACCCAGCAGGCATGGAAGGATCTGACCGCCACGGTAGCGGCGCGCGCCGGCAATCCGGTACGCGTCACGCTCGCGGCCAGGGATGCCAAATGAGTGCGCCGCATAACCCGGGCCGCCGCACCATGCTGCGCGCCGGTTCGGCTGCCGGCTTGATGGCAGCGGGTGGCCAGACGCTGGCGCAAGTGCCCGATCCGTGGCAGCGCGCGCAGGCGATTGTCGACAGCTTCGCCAGGCCGCTATCGTTTCGCAAGGAAGATTTTCCGATCACTGCCTTCGGCGCAAAGCCCGCGCGGCTGGCCAGCGTCAAGGGCAATTTGACCGACGAAACAGCCGGTCTGCTGGACACGCCGGAACCGGGTGCGCCGGACTGCCACGGCGCGATCGCGGCAGCAATCGCCGCCTGCCACAAAGCTGGCGGCGGTCGCGTGGTCATCCCGGCCGGGAACTGGCATTGCGCCGGCCCCGTCGTGCTGCGCTCGAACGTGCACGTGCATCTGGCGGCCGGGGCCCACGTCTATTTCAGCGCCAACCCCGCAGACTACGCGCGTCACGGCGAGTATGACTGCGGCGCCAACGGAAAACTGGTGCTGTCGCGCTGGCAGGGGAACGATTGCCTGAATTTTTCGTCGATGGTGTACGCGCACGGCCAGGACAATATCGCGCTGACCGGCGCCGACTGGACCAGCATCCTCGACGGCCAGGGCGGTCTGCCCTTCGGGCCCGGCAAGGACTGCTGGTGGGACTGGAAAGGCCGTCACCGCAAGGGCGCGACCGCAACCGAAATCGCGGTCAATCCGAATAATCCCCCCGAAATGCCAGCGGTCCTGAGCGCGCAACAGCGCGCACTCATCCAGGGCAAGGGCGAGCGCTGGCGCAGCGACTCGCGCTATCTGCCGGCCCTGTCGGAAGCGGGCGTGCCCGTGGCGAAACGGGTGTTCGGCCATGGCCACTATCTGCGCCCGTGCATGATTGAACTGATCGGCTGCACCAATGTTCTGCTGCAGGGCTACCAGGTACATGCGTCCCCGTTCTGGCTGCACCATCCGGTCAACTGCCGCCATGTCCACATCAGCAAGGTGAACATGGACAGCATGGGTCCGAACAGCGACGGTTTCGATCCCGAAGCCTGCGACACGGTGCTGGTCGAGGACTGCACCTTCAATACTGGCGACGACTGCATCGCAATCAAGTCCGGCAAAAACCGCGACACCCAGCACGGCGCCACGCGCAATATCGTCATTCAGAACTGCGTGATGAACAGCGGCCATGGCGCGGTGACGCTGGGCAGCGAGATGGCGGGCGGGATCGAGAACATCTATGCCCAGAATCTTGAGTTCCGCAATATTAACTGGGCCAGTGATCCGCTCAACACGGCGATTCGCCTCAAGACGAATATGAACCGGGGCGGCTTCCTGCGCCATCTGTATGTGCGCAATGTCAGCATGCCCAATGGTGTGGCCACCGAGGGCAAGTTCTATCCCCCCCTGCCTGGTTCCACCATCGCAGCCAATAGCGTGGCGTCGACGGCGGGCGCCGTGATCACGATCGATTGCGATTACGCGCCAGCCGACGACAGCGTGCGCACCCGCCCGCCGAGCGTCTCGGACCTGCATATTTCCGGCGTCAGGGTCGGCAATACGGCCAGCGGGTTCTCGTGTTATCAGGCGATGGTGCTACTGGGGCCGGTGGCTGCGAGCTTCAACGGCACGGCCGGAACGCCGATTCTGCCGCTGTCGGCGATCACGGTCAGCGATTGCGATTTCGGCACCCCGCGCAACGCGGCGCAACCGTGGTTTTTGCATAACGTGAAGTCGCTGGTGCTCAAGAACGTCACCATCGCCGGCAAGAGCATCAATGCAACTGTCTCCGCCTGATCCGCCCTCCGGCCGCACTCCTGCGGCTCCCCCCGGCCCACACAAGTAAAAAGCCTCCGGTTCTCGCGAACCGGGGGCTTTTGCTTGACTCGACAGCGATCAGAACTTGTAACGTGCGCCGAACAGCACTTCGCGGCCAGTGACGTTGTTCACCACCACGCTGTCGCGCAGGCGGCTGATGAACTGGTCGTTCACTTCGTTGGTCAGGTTGACGCCTTCCAGGGTGACTTCGAGCTTGTCGTTGATCTTGTACGAGATCGACATGTCGACGTTGAAGGTGCCGTTCTTGCCTTCGACGTCGTTGTTGTTCTGACCTGGTACACGGGTCAGGAACGACGAACGCTTGGTGCCGGACAGACGTGCGCTGAAGGCGCCATCATCGTAGTAGAAGGTGGCGTTCCACGATTTTGGCGACAGGTTCAGCAAGTCGTCGGTAATCGTCACGGCGCTCGTTGGCGACACCACGTATTCGATCTTCGACTTGACGTAGGTGTAGTTCAGCAGCGTGCCGAAATTCTTGCCGCGCCCTGGCAGGAAGGTGAACGGCTGCTGATAGTTCAGCTCGAAACCTTGCAGCTTGCCGCCGTCGGTATTGATCGGCGCGGTAACCTGGAACACCTCGTCACCCGTGAAATTGCTTGGCAACAGAGTCATTGGCAGGCCAGTATCCTTGAACGCGATATTGGTACGGATGCTCTGAATGTAGGTGTCGATATTTTTCTGGAACAGACCCAGGCCCAGGAAGGCATTCTTACCGAAGTACCATTCGAAGCTGGCGTCGAAGGCTTTGGCGCGGAACGGCTTGAGCGTTGGATTGCCGCTGGTGATCGACAGCGTGCCGGTGGTGGCAATGGTGCCGCCAGGGGTCAGGTTGCCAAGCTGCGGACGTGACATGACCTTGGCAGCCGCCAGGCGCACCAGGAAGTTGTCGGTGATATTGGTGGCCAGGTTAAACGATGGCAGCACGTCGCTGTAATCGTTTTCCACGGTGACCAGGGTACCGCCGCCAGTGGCCTGGTAGCCGCTTGCGGTCAGGCCGGTCTGCACATAGCGCACACCGACGTTACCGCGGATCGGGAAGCCGGCCAGCTCATTGGAGAACTCGCCCATCACGAAGGCGCCGTTATCCTTTTCGGTCACGGAGCGGTTGTTCCCGCGCGCGTTACCGTTGGTGATCGACGACAGGGTAAAGTCACCAGGGCCGCCGGCAGGACCGCTCTTGATGCAGTTGCAGTAGATATCGTAAGCCTGGGCGATTGCGTTCAGGTTCGGGATCACCCACGCGGTCGGGGTACCGGCGGGCAGATTCTGGCCCTTGCCAAAGTTGGTCAGGTTGGTGGTCAGATCGGCGATGCTGGTGCCGGCTGGCGGCGCGAAGATGCTGTCGTTCTGGTTCACACGGCGCGACTCGTACGAATCGAAGGTGAACTTCTTGATGTCGACGCCACCTTTGAGGGTGAAGCGGTCGGGCACCACGTCCCAGGTCAGATCAGCGTGCACAACGTCGTTGCGGTTGGTCGCGCCTTGCGGACGCATGCGGATCTCGCTGGCGGTCCCATTGGTCAGCGACGAAGGCTGAGTGCCCGTCGTGACGGCCGGTATCGTATTCAGGCCAAGTGCGCCGCCGGCCTGATTGACGTCGAACGGGAAGCTGATCGCAGGCAGGCGGTCATTGCCGCGGAAGTCGATCTTGTAGCCGTTGACGTTCGATGCGTCCAGGGTGGTGGTGGTCTGGATCGGATTGCGGAACTTCGATTCAGCGCGGCCGACGCGGGTGTTCAGACGCAGTTCGCGGGTGAAGTCGTGTTCGAGCGTCAGGGTTGGCTGCGTGAAGGTCGTGCTCAGCACGTCGTAACGCGATTCGGAGCGGATATCGACACCGTTGTATTCGCCGTACAGCAGCGCGCCGTTCGGTGCATATTCGGTTGCCAGCACGCTGGTCTGCGGCTTGCCGCCCTGCCCTGCATTGCGGCTGAACGAGATCGCCTGCAGGAAGTCTTCCTGACGGGTCGCTTCCATCTTCGCGTACATCATGTCCAGCGTCAGCTTGGTGCCCGGCATCGGCTTCCACTGCAGCGATCCGGTCAGGCCAAGACGGTCCTGGTCGTGCGTCAGACGGCCGTAGCGCGGCAGGCGCGGCGTGAAGTTGTTGGCGCTGCTGGCGGCATTGTAGGCGGCGATATGTTCAGGCGTTCCACTCACACGCTGCACACCCTGGGCTGCCGGGCCGCAGGTGGTGGCGGTCGAATTGGTCGGGTTGGCAGGCGTGACGCCGATAGGCGCGCACCAGCCGCCCGACGATGGGCCGTTATCCCAGCGCACCGTGCTGAAACCTTCTTCCAGCACCTGACGCTTGGAATACGCGCCCGATACCAGCACGCCGAAGGTACGGTCGGCGTTGGTATTCGAAATCAGGAAGGCGACCCGTGGATTGGTTTTTTCCGACAGGTCGTTGTAGCGGCCCTTGGCCGAAATGCTGGCGTTGAAGCCCTTCAGGTCGAACGGACGGGTGGTCTGCAGGTCGACCGTCGCGCCGAGGGAGCCTTCGTCAACGTCTGCCGAGGAGCTCTTGCGCACCGTCAGGGAGTTGAACAGCTCCGACGCGAACACGTTGAAGTCGAAGCCGCGCGAGCGGTTGGCGCCGCCCGAACTGTCGGTGCCGCCGGTCGTGGCCAGGCCTTCGATACCGTTGATGCGCACCCGGGTAAAGTCCTGTCCCAGTCCGCGCACGGTGATGCTGCGGCCTTCGCCTGCATCACGGTCGATCACCACGCCTGGCACCCGCTGCAACGAGTCGGCCAGATTGGTATCGGGGAATTTGCCCATGTCCTCGGCCTTGATCATGTCGACCATGCCGTTCTCTTCGCGCTTCTTGTTAAGCGCGCTTTCGAGCGACGCACGCAGGCCGGTCACGACAACGACCGCTGGTTCGTCTGCTGCTGGTGGTGTGGCCTGCGCATAAGCGCCGCTGATGGCAAGGGCCGAAGCCGAAGTGGTGCCGGCGAGGCGGACGGCCAACTTGCCGATTGCTGCCCGCTTTCCTTTGGAAATGCGCATGGTCTGAATCCTTGTCTCTTTAATATTTTTCTGGAAAGGTCCTTGGGGATAAAGCAACCCTCATCTACCTTCAACTAAATACAACTTTATTTTAGTGCTCTTTTTCCAATTTCCGGAAACTGAAATCGATGCATACCTCGAATTACTTTCCGTGAAACTGCGTAAAACTGCCAAGTTTCAACTGCAAGTATCTGATTTTGAACAATATTATTGTTTTATGAGCGACTGAAAGCGAGGTAATCAAATCGAACCAAAAAACAACAATTGGTCTGACCACTATGTAATTGGCAGGTCCAAATATCTGAAATCGGTCTGTCCAAATAGTGCGTGACTATGAGGTTGAGCCGATTCATATCAGACCGCTCTTATGAAGCGGTCTGACCGTTAAACGGTGTTTCTGCGATGCCCTGCACGCCGGGCCGCAGCATGACCGTGGCGCCAGCCCATGCATCGTCCGCCGGCTGGCCCGCTCCGATCGAGGTCACCAGCAGCGTGTCCAGATCCGGGCCGCCAAAACTGCACATCGAGGGCTTGAGCATCGGCACATCGATTCTGCGGTCCAGTTTTCCCGCTGGCGTAAAGCGCAGGACGCAACCGGCATCGTTCCCGCAAATCCAGTAGCAGCCATCGGTGTCGACCGCGGCCCCGTCAGGCCGTCCGGGATGGGGCAGCATGTCGATGAACAGGCGCTGACGCGACGGCACGCCGGTGTCCGGGTCGTAGTCGAACGCCCACACCTGCTGCGAATGCGGATGCGAATCGGACAGGTACATGGTGCGTCCGTCCGGCGCGAAGGCCAGCCCGTTCGGCACCAGCATGCCGGACACGAACGGCCCTGCCAGCGTGCCGTCGCTGCCGTAGCGGTACAGGCGCCCGTCGGGGCGCGCCAGTGCCATGTCCATCGCCATGGTCCCGCTCCAGAAACGGCCCTGGCGATCGCAGCGGCCATCATTGAAGCGCATGCCGGGGCCAAGGCCCAGCGGCGTGGCCAGGCAACGCTCACGCACCGTGGTGCCGAGTTCAAGTTCGAACAGTCCCGTCTCCATACCGGCAATCAGACCGCCACCGGCACGGGTGGCCAGGCACGCCACCATCTCGCTGGTATGCCAGTTGTCGATCGCGCCGCTGTGCGGATCATGGCGCCAGATGGTGCGCGCCACGATATCGACCCAGTACCAGGCCTGTTCGCTGACACTCCAGAGCGGACTCTCGCCTACCGCGCAACGCTGCGCGCCGATCCGCTCGACGGGAACGCTTTTGCTCATGCCGATGGCTCGCGAATGACCTGGTAACGCGGTACCAGTGTTTTCATGACGGCCCATGCCACCAGGTAGGCCAGCGCACAGCCGGTAAACATGATGGTGTAGCCGGTTGAAATATGGCCCTGGGCGCCGTAATAGTCGAACAGCCAGCCGCCGACCTTGGTGATGATCACGCCACCGATGCCGCCGGCCATGCCGCCGATGCCAACCACGGAAGCGACCGAGCGTTTGGGGAACATGTCCGACACGGTGGTAAACAGATTGGCCGACCAGGCCTGGTGCGCGGCGGTGCCGATCCCGACCAGCAGCACAGGGACCCAGAAACTGATGTAGCCCAGCGGCTGCGCCAGCAGCACCACGAGCGGGAACAGGGCGATCACGAACATGGCCTTCATGCGGCCGTCATACGGCGACTGGCCCTTGTTCATGAAGTAGGTGGGGAAGTAGCCGCCGCCGACGCTGCCGATCATGGTCATGCTGTACAGGATCGCCAGCGGAATCTGGATGTCGCCGGTTTTCATGCCGTATTGCGCCGCCAGGTATTTCGGCAGCCAGAACAGGAAGAACCACCATACGCCATCGGTCATGAATTTGCCGAATGCGAAAGCCCAGGTCTGGCGGTAGCCAAGCAGCTCGACCCAGGTCAGGCAACGCCCCGCCGGTTCACCCACAGGGACCGGCGTTTCGGCGTCGTCCAGGGTGATGTAGCGCAGCTCTTCTTTGCTCAGGCGCTTTTGCTCTTCGGGGCGTTCGTAAAACACGTGCCACAGGCCCATCCAGACGAAGCCGATGGCGCCAATGATCACGAACGCGGCCTGCCAGCCCCAGGTTGCCGCAATCAGCGGTACGCTGATGGGAGCCAGCACCGCGCCCACATTGGCACCGGAATTGAAAATACCGGTCGCAAAGGCGCGTTCTTTTTTCGGGAAGTATTCGGCTGTGGCCTTGATCGCCGCCGGGAAGTTACCCGATTCGCCGATCGCGAGCACGGCCCGGGCGATCATGAAGCCGCCAATCGACACTGGTACTGCGGCCAGGCCCAGCATGCTCATGACTGAGGCCAGACCGCCGCCCAGACCGATCGCAAACGCGTGCATGACCGCGCCGATCGACCAGACAAAAATGGCAAGCAGGAAGGCAGCCTTGGTGCCGAGGCGATCGACCACGCGACCGGCAAACAGCATCGAGATGGCGTACGAAAACTGGAACACCGCCGTGATGTTGGCATAGTCGGTATTGGACCAGCCGAACTCCTTCGACAAGTCCGGCGCCAGCAGGCTTAGAACCTGCCGGTCCAGGTAATTGACGGTTGTCGCGAAAAACAGCAACGCGCATATCGTCCATCGGTAACTGCCTATTCCTTGCTGCTTCATTTTGTCTCGTCTTTATCGTTATGATTTTTAAAGTGCGAATGCAAAGCGCGTTAATGTCAGGCGGTGACGAGCACCCCGTCTTTCAAGCGCGCCAGTCCGAGCGGATTGGCATCCTGCAGGTCGGCCGGCAGCAGCACGGCAGGCAGGTTCTGGTAGCACACCGGGCGCAGGAACCGGTCGATGGCGGTGGCGCCCACGGAGGTGCTGCGCGTGTCGGAAGTGGCCGGGAACGGGCCGCCGTGAACCATGGCATGCGCCACTTCCACCCCGGTCGGGTAACCGTTGAACAGAATGCGGCCCGCCTTGCGCTCCAACACCGGCAGCAGCGCTGCGGCGAGCGCGTGATCGCCAGGCTGCGCGTGCACAGTGGCGGTCAGCTGCCCTTCCAGACGCCGCGCCAGTGTCAGCATCTCGGCTTCATCGCGGCAGCGCACCAGCAGCGAGGCCGGCCCGAAGACTTCGTCCTCGAGCGCCGGGGTGCTCAGATATGTGGCCGCGTCGCAGGTATACAGGGCCGCGCGGGCAGCGCAGCCGGCGCCGTTTGCCAATCCCTCTGCAAGGCGCTCCACACCGTCGACGCCAGCCAGTTTGGCCACGCCGCCGGTGTACGCTTCATGAATGCCAGGGGTCAGCATGGTGGCGCCCGGCTTGGCCTGCAGCGCCGTGGCAGCCGCGCTGAAGAAGCGCTCGGCATCGCTGCCGGCAACGGCAATGACCAGACCGGGATTGGTACAGAATTGGCCGGCGCCCAGCGTCAGCGAATCGACAAACCCTTGTGCCAGCGCGCCGGCGTCCTGCGCCAGCGCCTGCGGCAGCATGAACACGGGATTCACGCTGCTCATCTCGGCGTACACCGGAATCGGTTCGTCGCGGCCATTGGCCACACGCACCAGTGCCAGGCCGCCCTGGCGCGAACCGGTAAAGCCAACCGCCTTGATGGCAGGATGGGCCACCAGCTGCTGGCCCACGCTGCGGCCCTCGCCGATCACCATCGAGAACACGCCTTGCGGCAGAGCGCAGGCAGCAACGGCCGCTGCAATCGCGCGCCCGACCAGTTCCGAAGTACCCAGGTGGGCATTGTGTGCTTTGACCACGACCGGGCAGCCGGCCGCCAGGGCCGAAGCGGTGTCGCCACCGCCGACCGAAAACGCGAGCGGAAAATTACTGGCGCCGAATACGGCAACCGGGCCCACGCCAATTTTGCGCAGACGCAGATCGGGGCGCGGCGGCACCCGTTCCGGCAGCGCGCTGTCGAGGGTAGCGCTGAGGAAGTGACCGTCGCGCACCACCTTGGCGAACAGGCGCAACTGCCCTACCGTGCGCCCGCGCTCCCCTTCAAGGCGCGCTTGCGGCAAGCCGGTTTCCTGCATGGCGCGCTCGATCAGCACCGGGCCCAGGTCCAGAATGCCCTGCGCGATCGTCTCGAGGAACTGTGCGCGCAGCTCAAGTGTGGTGGTGCGATACGCGTCGAACGCCTCGTCGGCCAGGGTGCAGGCGCGGTCCACATCGTGCGCGCCGGCCAGGCCGAAGGCGGGCTCCAGCTGGGCGCCGGTGGCCGGGTCGATGGCGCGCACCGTGCCGGCAGCGCCGCGCACAATGCCCGCGCCAATGACCATGCTGCCGTCAAGCGTCATCATTGCGCACCTTGTTTGGCGATCAGGCGGGCAAGCATTTCGCATTCGGCTTCGTTCAGGTCCGTCAGCGGTGCGCGCACCGGGCCGGCGTCATGGCCGACCAGACGCGCGCCGGCCTTGACGATGCTGACCGCGTAGCCCGCCTTGCGGTTACGGATGTCGAGGTAAGGCAGGAAGAAGTCGTCGATCAGGCGATTGATGGTGGCGTGATCGTCCGCTGCTACGGCGTGGTAGAAGTCCATCGCCAGTTTTGGCATGAAGTTGAATACCGCCGACGAGTACACCGGCACACCCATCGCTTTGTACGCGGCCGCGAAGACTTCGGCCGTCGGCAGGCCACCCAGATAGCTGAAGCGGTCGCCCATGCGGCGCCAGATCGACACCATCAGTTCGACGTCGCCGATGCCATCCTTGAAGCCGATCAGATTCGGGCAGCGGTCGGCCAGCTTTTCCAGCGAATCCGGCGTCAGGCGGCACTGGCCGCGGTTGTAGACGATCACACCGATATCGAGCGATTTGCAGAACTGCTCCACGTGCGAGACCAAGCCATCCTGGCTCGCTTCGGTCAGATAGTGCGGCAGCAGCAGCACGCCCTGCGCGCCCAGGCGCTGGGCTTCCTGGCCAAAGGCGATCGCGCTGCGCGTCGCGCCGCCGGCACCTGCCAGGATCGGCACTTTGCCTTTGCAGGTATCAACCGCCACCTTGACCACATTGCTGTATTCAGCATGCGTGAGCGAGAAGAACTCCCCGGTGCCGCCGGCGGCGAACAGTGCGCTCGCACCGTACGGGGCCAGCCATTCCAGCCGCTCGGCGTAGGTCGACGCACGGAAGTCGCCATTGGCGTCAAAGTCGGTGATCGGGAACGACAGCAGGCCAGCGGACAGGGTTTGTTTCAGTTCTTGAGGAAGCATGGAGACTCCAGGGGCAGGTGGTGGGTGTTCTTGATTATCAAGTCGTACGTCATCGTACAACATAAGATAAGCGAGAACAAGCAACTTCTTTCCAACTGTGTAGCGGGATTCAGTGCGGGCTGATCAAAGCTTCCTGGGCCTGGCGCAGACGTTCGCGGCTGTTGCTCAGATGGGTACGCATGGCGGCGCGTGCGCCTTCGGCATCCTGGCGTTCGATGGCGCGCCAGATGTCTTCGTGCTCGCGATGCACCCGCTCCAGGTAAAGACCTGGTTCGGCATTGCCCAGCTGCGCGGCGTTCACGCGGGCACGCGGGATGATGGCCGAACCGAGCTGGGTCAGAATCTCGACGAAATATTTGTTCCCGGTGGACTGGGCGATCAGCAAGTGGAACTGGACGTCGTCGGCCACCGCGCCGCCGCCCTCTTCCGCGCCACGGCGCATCAGTTCCAGCAAGGCGCCCAGCTGGGCCGCCTGCGCGTCGGTGCGGCGACTGGCAGCCAGCGACGCAGCCTCGGTCTCCAGGCAGATGCGCAATTCAAGGATCGCCAGCACATCGCGCAAGGTGACGATGGTTTCCGTCAGCAGGCTGACATTCGGCGGCGCAGCCTCGAGCACGAAGGTGCCGATGCCATGGCGGGTTTCCACCTGGCCGCTGGCCTGCAGATGCGAAATCGCCTCGCGCACCACAGTGCGGCTGACACCATGGCGTTCCATGATGGCCGACTCGGTCGGCAGCTTGTCGCCCGGTTTGAGCGCGCCGGACTGGATGTCGGCATTGATCAGCTCGATCACTCCCTGGGCCAGGTTGCGATGTTTTTTGCGGGGCAAAATCATGGAAGGGGCGGAATTAGTCGTCATAAAGGCATTATAGCGTCAGGTAGCTTGTACGATGACATATCTCTTTGGGGCCGTTCAGACTTATTTGCCTTTAAAGAAATTGTGGGCAATCCGCTCAATTTCGCCGGTCCGGCGCATGTCATAAATGATGGCGTCGAACTGCTTGAGGAAATCGGTCTTGTAGGGAAAGCGTCCGTCATCGCGGTCGGTAAAGCCGAGAAAACCCTGTTCGCGCGCGATCACGACTGCCTCGTACCCCGCCGGACCGGTCGGCAGTTTGCCTTCGCGGATCAGCTGATTTTGCGTCAGGCGGATGGAAATGCGGTCGTTGATGTAGCAGTCGATCCGCTTCATGCCAAGTTTGAGAATGTTGGTCCGCGTGTCGGCCGCATCTTCCATCTTGAGCTTACCGGTCTTGACGGCCTCGTTGAAGGCATCGCCACCGACCAGAAAGCCCGCGTTATTGCCGATGCGAAGACCGTAAAAATCCTCCGGCCAGCGCGGGCGCGGCCTGGCCGCCACTTCTTTCGTACATACGGCGACGACAATTTCCTCGAACAAGGGCAAGGAATAAGGCCAGGTAAACGGCTCTTCCTTCAGATTCATGTAAGGCGGGTACAGGGCAAAGCCGGTGCCGTTTTTCAGCATGGCCATGCCGCGCTTCCACGGTACGGGCTTGATGTCGATGCGGTAGCCCTGCATGCGCGCGAACGCCGCTTTGACAATCTCGGCGTAAAGACCGGCGGCTTTGCCATTCGCATCTGCGTAGGAGTAAGGCTGGTAGCCGGCGTCGGCGTAAATAGTGACCGGAATGTCGGCTGCCAGCGCGAGCGGATTGCCGCAAACGAGCCACAACGACGCCAGCAGCGTGAAGCATTTTTTCATCATGGGTGCGAGATGGTGCGCACAAGCGCTGGTTGTTTCCTTGTTTTTCAACAGTATGAGGCTTAACGCCGCCCTGATCAATCATCGGCGCTTGCAACTGTGGCGCGAAGGTGCGCCAGGAACTCGTGGGGTGGCAGCGCCTTCGCGAACAGGTAGCCTTGCCCGAAGTCGCACTGGTCCTGCGCCAGGAAATCGCGCTGACTGACCGTTTCGATGCCTTCGGCGATAACCTCCAAGCCCAGTTCATGCGCCATGGCGATAATCGAGCGCACAATGGCCCGGTCGCCAGCGCTGGAATCGATGTCGCGCACGAAGGATTGATCGATCTTCAGGTAGTCCACGGCAAATTTTTTGAGGTAGGCGATCGAGGAATAGCCGGTGCCGAAATCGTCGATGGCGACCTTGATGCCCGCATCGTGATACCGCAGCAGCTCGTCGACGACCTTGCTGGAAGCATCGAGCAAGACCCCTTCGGTAATCTCGACCGAGACGCTGGTGCCGGACAGACCCAGTTCGGCGAGATAGGCGGGCCAGTCGGTCTGATTGCGGCGCGCGCCAAATTGCAGCGGCGATCTGTTCACGCTGATGGGGAACGGGTGCCCCAGCTGGGCGCCCCACTCGCGCGAACAGCGCGCCGCCTCGCGGAACACCCAGTCACCAATCTCGCCGATCAGGCCCGCTTCTTCGGCGAAGCCGATGAAACGTGCCGGCTCGATCATGCCAAGCGCGGGATGCAGCCAGCGCAACAGCGCCTCGGCCTTGACGACCTTGCCGTTGCTCAGATCAATAATCGGCTGGTAATAGACCGTGAGCTGCTGTTCGGCCAGCGCCGCGCGCAGGTCGCTGATCAGGCGCAGCCGCTCGTTCGCCGCGTGTTGCATCGATGGCTTGAAATAGCTGAAGTGATTGCGGCCCGCGTTCTTGACCACATACATGGCCTGGTCCGCATTGCGGATCAGATTTTCGGCGTTGTCCGCGTCAAACGGGAACAAGGTGATGCCAATACTGGCCGACAGGTAAAGCACTTCCTGGCCGACGCAAAACGGCTTCGACAGGGCTTCGTTGAGCTTGCGCGCCACGCCTTCGACGTGGCTGCCCTCATCGAGCTCGCTGAGAATGGCGGTAAATTCATCGCCGCCCAGACGGGCCACGGTATCGGACTGGCGCACACAGGCGCAGATACGGTCGGCAGCTTCGACCAGGACCTGGTCGCCGATGGTGTGTCCCAGCAGGTCGTTGGCCTCTTTGAAGCGGTCGAGATCGATGAACAGCAAGGCCAGCGGCGCCCGCGTGCGCTGCGTTTTCTTGATCTCGTGGTCGAGCCGGTCGCGGAACAGGCGCCGGTTCGGCAAGCCCGTCAACTGGTCGAAGTTGGCATGGCGCCAGGCCAGTTCTTCGGCGCGCCGCTTGCCCTCGATGTCGGTCACGACGCCGGTCATGCGCCTTGCCGGATGACCGCGCGCGCTCGCGCCGACCATGGTGGCACGCGACCAGACCCAGTGCCATTTGCCGTCCGCGTGGCGCACCCGGTATTCCTGCGCCAGGGTCGGCTGGGCGCCGCTCAGGCAGGAATCGAGCGCCGCCTCAACTGCGGCGATGTCGTCCGGATGCACATTGCGGGCCACGTGGTCGCCAGCATGGGCCTGCCCGTCCGCCCCTGGCGCCAGTCCGAGCACGGCGCGCGCCCGTTCCGAGAACACGATCTCGTTGTTGCCCAGATCCCAGTCCCAGATGCCGTCTCCGGAACCCTCCACCGCCAGCTTGAGCCGTTCATTGCTGATGTGCAGCGCCTCCTGGGTATGCACCACATCGTCGATATCGAGCATCATGCCGACGTGGCCGGCATAGCGCCCGTCGGCCAGGAACCAGGGCACCATGTGCGCCTCCATCCAGCGCCATTGTTCGTCGATGAAGCGAATGCGCACGCGGCGTTTGGCCTTTTTCCGGCCGGCGATCGCCTCGCGTATCAGCGTCAGGGTCGGCTGGCGGTCGTCGCGGTGCAGGATATCGAGCCAGCCGTAACCGAGCAATTGTCCGGGTGGCATGCCCAGCAAGGCACGGTGGCGCGGGTTGATGTAGATGACGGCGCCAGTATCATCAAGTTGCCAGATGAGCGAGGAAGAGGCCTCGGCCAGCGCCCTGAAGCGCGCTTCGCTGTCCAGCAAGGCCTGCTGGGCAAGCTGGCGCGCGGTCAGATCGGCGCGGGCCTGCGCAAACATGACTGCCAGCTGGCGCTCGCTCTCGTGCAGCGAACGCTCCATCAGGCCACCTTCGGTGGTTTCGAAAAACAGGGCGGCGACAAGCGCGCCCGCCGGCGCCTGCAAGGGAAACAGCTGCGCGGTGAACCATTGTTTTTCGCGCCCGCCCTCACGCACGACGTCGATCGGCACATCGGTGCGCGTGAGCCGAACGTTGTCGTGCAGCGCCTTGTTCAGTGCCTCACGCAAGGCTTCGTGCGGGACCCAGTCGGCACCGGCGATGCCGGCCATTGCACGATTGGCGACAAACGTGCCGTCATGCGCATACAACAGCGCGGGAACAGACAGCTGCATCACCAGGTCGACCGCAGACGCGGGCAAACCGGCGCGCTCGAGCTCCCCCGGCGCGCGCTTCGCGGACTCGTTCACAGGGTGGATCGACATGACATTCTCTCCAGCGCGACGCCGTTTTCATGTTGGACTCACGGCCGCGCCGAAGGTTTGCGCGCGCATCGAAGTATTTATCGTTTCCGTGCAGCGGCCGCGTCATGCGCCTGTCACGCAAGCTTGTTAGTCTCAGCGGCGCATTACCACCGCCAACCTGCATCCCGAACGGAGCCGCCTTGAAACGATTCGCCCTGTCCCACTATCGCCTTGTTGCCGCCGCCCTCTGCACCGCCCTCCTCGGCGCCTGCGGCGGCGACCAGCCCGACCTGCAAAATCCCGGCCCGACCTGGCCGCCCTCGCCCGCCGTCACGGGGCACCGGGGCGCCTCCGCCCTGCGGCCCGAACACACGCTCGCTTCTTATCAGCAAGCCATCGCCGACGGCGCCGACATCATCGAGCCGGACCTGGTTGCCACCAAAGATGGCATTCTGGTGGCACGCCACGAAAACGAAATCGGCGGCACCACCAACGTGGCAAGCGCAGCCCAGTTTGCCAGCCGCAAAGTAAGCAAAACCATTGATGGCATTCCCGTCACCGGCTGGTTCACCGAAGACTTCACGCTGGCGGAACTGAAAACCCTGCGCGCCAGGGAGCGCATCCCGCTCAACCGCCCGGCCAATGCCGCCTATGACGGCCAGTTCGAGGTGCCCACGCTGCAGGAAGTGATCGACCTGGTGCGCAAAGAGAGTACTGCCCGCAACAAGGTCATCGGCATTTATCCGGAAACCAAGCACCCGAGCTACTTCAAGGCGATCGGCCTGCCGCTGGAAAAGCGCCTGGTCGACCAGCTGGTCGCGAACGGTTATCGCGGCAAGGCAGCAGCGGTGTTCATCCAGTCCTTCGAAACAGCCAACCTGAAAGAACTGCGCGGCATGACCGAGATGCGCATCGTGCAGCTGATCGACAATCCCAACAATCCACCGGCGCCGAACGGCGTGCCGCGCAACGCGCCTTACGATTTTATCGCCGCCGGCAGCAAGCGTAGTTACGCCGACCTGGTCACGCCGGCCGGCCTGAAAGAGATCGCTCTGTACGCGGACGTGGTATCGCCCTATAAAGAAGTGATCATTGCGCGCACGGCTGCCAACGAGCTGGGCCAGCCCACCAGTTTTGTGGCCGATGCCAAGGCAGCCGGACTGAAGGTGCACACCTGGACCTTGCGCCCGGAAAACCCCTTCCTCCCGGTCAGCATGCGCAAG
>DASWMN010000280.1:0-3094 GCA_036399735.1 Telluria sp.
AGCGAGTTCTCGACATTCTGCTCGGTCAGGATGTTGAGCATCTGCTGGCCCACGCCGAACACGGAGACGATCTGGTCGCGTTTGAGCAGCGCGGTGCCCAGGTTGACGGCGATGATCACGTCGGCGCCCATCGAGCGCGCCACGTCCACCGGCAGATTGCGTACCAGGCCGCCATCGAGCAGGGCGTGGCCCTCGATCTCTACGGGCGCAAACACGCCCGGCACCGACATGCTGGCGCGCATGGCGCGCGCGATGGCGCCGCGTTCGAGCACCACCATCTTGCCGGTTTCAATGTCAGTGGCGACCGCCCGGAAGGGGATGTCGAGCTGGTCGAAGTGGTCGATGTCGCCGGTACGCGCGGCCAGGGTGTTGAAGAAGAATTCGATCTGCTGGCCGTAGTTCAGGCCGCGCGGCACTTGCAGCTCGGCGTCGCGAAACCCCAGTTCGCGGCTGCTGATGCTGTTGCGTTCATTGGCCTTGGTATACGTGGTGCGCGCCAGGCGCGGCGGGTTGTCGTCCAGGACCTCGTTCCACTTGACCTTTTCCAGGCGCTGCGCCAGCTCGTGCGGGTCGTTGCCCATGGCGTAGGCGCCGGCCACGATGGAACCCATACTGGTGCCGACCACGTAGTCGACCGGGATGTGCATCTCTTCGAGCACCTTGAGCACGCCGATGTGGGCCACGCCGCGCGCGCCGCCCCCGGACAGCACCAGGCCCACTTTGGGACGGGCCAGGGCAGGGGAGGCGAGCAGGATGAGCAGCGCTGCGGCGGCGCCAAGAGTACGCAAGGTGGTCGGCATGAGGATTTTCTACGGCGAAGTTGCTTGAATGCCAAAACTTACCATAGATGCGGGGCGCGTACCACGGGCCGGCGCTGTAAGCCGGCCCGCTTCGGCCAAGGCCGGCTTACAGCGCGGTGCGCAAGGCAAACAGCTCGGGGAACAGCACCACGTCGAGCATCTTGCGCAGATAGCTCACGCCCGCGGTGCCGCCGGTGCCGGTCTTGAAGCCGATGATGCGCTCTACCGTGGTCACATGGCGGAAGCGCCAGAAGCGGAACGCGGTCTCCAGGTCGACCAGCTTTTCGGCCAGTTCGTACAGGGCCCAGTGGCGCGCCGGATCCTGGTACACGTCCAGCCACGCGGCCTTGACCGATTCGTCGTCGCTGGTGGGCAGGGTCCAGTCGCCCTGCAGGCGTGCCGGCGCGATCGCAAAGCCGCTGCGTGCGAGCAGCATCACCGCTTCGTCATACACCGACGGCGCATGCAGTTCGCGCGCGAGAATGGTGTGGGCCTCGGTGGCCGTTTCATGCACCGCGAGCAGGGCGGCGTTCTTGTTCCCGAGGATGAATTCGAGTTCGCGGTACTGGTAGGACTGGAAGCCCGACGAGGCGCCCAGATACGGCCGGATGGCGGTGTACTCGGGCGGCGTCATGGTGGCCAGCACATCCCAGGCGTGCACCAGCTGGTCCATGATGCGTGCCACGCGGGCCAGCATCTTGAAGGCTGGCGGCAGTTCACCGGCACGCAGATGCACGCGCACGGCCTGCATTTCGTGCAGCATCAGCTTGAGCCACAGTTCACTGGTCTGGTGCTGAATGATGAACAGCATCTCGTTGTGGTTGGGCGAGCGCGGATGCTGGGCGTTGAGGATCTGCTCCAGTCCCAGGTAGTCGCCGTAGCTCATCGCTTCGCTGAAATCCATCTTGGCGCCGTGCCAGCTGGCCGGGCATTTCTGTTCGTCGTTGGACATGGTGTGTTCTCTGTCAGGTGACCGCGGTACGGCGCGCCGCAAGGTCGTAAGCTTGGTCGTCCAGGATGGCGCGCAAAATCTCGACGGCATCCCAGACTTCGGCAAAGCTGGTATACAAGGGGGTGAAGCCGAAGCGCATGATGGCCGGCTCGCGGTAGTCGCCGATCACGCCGCGCGCGATCAGCGCCTGCATCACGGCGTAGCCGTGCGGATGGGTAAAGCTGACCTGGCTGCCGCGGCGCGCGTGTTCGCGCGGTGTCACCAGGGCCAGCGGGTGGTGGCCGCAGCGCGCTTCCACCAGTTCGATGAACAGGTCGGTCAAGGCCAGCGACTTGGTGCGGATGGCCTGCATGTCGGTCTGCTCGAACACTTCCAGCCCGCATTCGACCAGGGTCAGCGACACGATCGGCTGGGTGCCGCACAGCGCGCGCCCGATGCCTTCGGTGGGAACGAAGTGGGGCGCCATCGCGAACGGATTGGCGTGGCCCCACCAGCCCGACAGCGGCTGGGTGAATGCCGCCTGGTGGCGCTGCGGGACCCAGATGAAGGCCGGGGCGCCCGGTCCGCCATTCAGATACTTGTAGGTGCAGCCGACCGCCATATCGGCGCCGGCGGCGTGCAGGTCGAGCGGGACCGCGCCGGCCGAATGGGCCAGGTCCCAGATCACCAGCGCGCCTCTGGACTGCGCATGGGCGGTGAGGGCGGCCATGTCGTGCTGGTAGCCGGTGCGGTAGTTCACGTGGGTGAGCATCAGCACGGCCGTCTCGTCATCGATCGCGGCCGCAATCTGTTCGACCGAATCGACCAGGCGCACTTCGTAGCCACGCGCCAGCCAGCTGGCCAGACCCTCGGCCATGTAAATATCGGTCGGGAAGTTGCTGCGTTCGGTGACGATCACGCGCCGGCCCGCGCCCTCGCCATGCTCCTGGATGTGCAGGGCGGCGGCCAGCGCCTTGAACAGATTGAGCGAGGTGGTGTCGTTGACCACCACTTCGCCATCGTGCGCGCCGAGCAGGCGGCCAAGCCGGTCGCCCAGGCGCTTGGGCAGGTCGAACCAGCCTGCCGTATTCCAGCTGCGGATCAGATCATTGCCCCATTCGCGCGCCACCACGTCCTGCACGCGCGCCAGGGCGGCGGCCGGACGCGCGCCCAGGGAATTGCCGTCCAGGTAGATCACACCCTCGGGCAGGGCGAACTGGCTGCGCAGGCCGGCCAGAATGTCGGCCGCATCGCGGGCCAGGCAATCTTGTCGCGTCATACATGCACCTCAATAAATACTTTAAGCCTAAATTACTTGGCGGAGGACAGCATTTTACCCAGAAAGGCCAATTGAAACAGCGTG
>DASWMN010000281.1:0-3566 GCA_036399735.1 Telluria sp.
CGGTCACATACGGATTGGCTGCCACCTGCAAGATCGTGATCCCGGCTGCCAGAACGAAGAAGGCCAGCAGGAAGACACCGTAGCCGGATGTGGCGGCCGGATAAAACAGCGCGCAACCGGCAGCGGCAATCATCAGTCCCGTCACGGCGCCCTTCTGGTAACCGATCTTCCGGATCAGCATCCCGGCCGGCAGCGACACCACGAAATAGGCGCCGAAGAAGCAGAACTGCACCAGCATCGCCTGCACGTAAGTGAGGGTGTAGACCGATTTCAGATGCGGAATCAGCACGTCGTTCAGGGAGGTCAGCAAACCCCACATGAAGAACAGAATGGTGACGATGACGAGCGGGCCGGTATTGCCCTGATAATTAGCGCCTGCGGAACTGCGCAGTGTGCCCGGTTGCGTTACGGTTTCCATATTGGTAGTGTCTCCTGGTGAAAATGCTTAATGCCGGTGCGCGGGCTGTTCGGACAGGATAGCCGAGACGCCGAGGAAAGCCGGATACTGTTCGGTGATAAGGAAGGTCGGAATGCGCGCCAGATAAGACTGCAGCCGCCCTTTCGCCTCGAATCGTTCGCGGAACGGTGATTCGGCAAAGCGCGCGCCAAGGCGCGGCACGATCCCGCCACCAATATACATGCCGCCGGTCGCGCCCAATGTCAGTGCCACGTTGCCGGCCACGGAACCGAGCACGCCGCAGAAAATATCGACAGTGCGCATGCAGTCCGGATCGGTGCCGTCCAGCGCGCGCTGGGTAATGTCGGCCGCGCTCAGGTTTTCGCCCGCGACCACGCGGTAAATCAGTTCGATGCCAGGGCCGGACAGCAGGCGCTCGGCAGACGCATGGCCAAATTCGCGCCACAGGTGCTGCACGATGGCGATCTCGGTGTCGTTGGCGGGCGCAAAACTGGCATGTCCGCCTTCGCTCGCCAGCGCCGCCCAGCGCCCGTCCATCGGCACAATGCCCGACACGCCCAATCCGGTACCCGGGCCAATCAGGCCGATGGTCCGCCCGGGCAGTTCGGTGCCGCCGCCAATGCGGATACGCTGCGACGGGCGCAGATGCGGCAGCGCCATCGCCAGCGCGGTAAAGTCGTTCACCACCAGCAGATTGGCCAGGTCGAGCTCTTCGCGCAGCGCCTCGATTGAAAAACTCCAGGTGTGATTGGTCATCCGCACGGCATCGCCATCCACCGGATTGGCAATCGCGATGGCGCCGTCGCGCAGGGCCGCCGTATGCGGTCTGACCACGTCGCTCGCCAGATAGGCGGCAGCGGCCGCGCCAAGACTCGGGTAGTCGGCGCAAGGCAGCACGGTGACGGCTTCGAACTGGCGCGGCGCGGTCTCGATGGCGAAGCGCGCGTTGGTGCCGCCTACGTCGGCCAGCAAGCGCGGACCGTCGAAAAAGCGGATCGGTTCCATGTTCATTTCGCCTCGCCGCAGGTGATTGCATCTTTCTCGCTGGCGCCGCCACCGACGATCTGCACGTTGGCGAAAGCGGCTGCAAAGGCTGCGTCGCTGGCGACCGCGAACGGTACCTCGACCTGTGCCAGGTTGGCGCCGCGCGCGCTGAAGCAGGCCAGCGGAATGCGCACGGTCTGCTTGCCCTTGCCCGCCAGGCGCTGGAACACGCCGCTGATATCGAGCGCCGCGCTGCCGATCGACACCGTCACTTTGCCGGCCGGTGCGGCGCTGACGATGGTGTCGAACACCAGCGCGCCGTCTTTAGTGGCAAAGGCCGGCAACGCCGCCGCCTTCGCGCCGCGCGCTTCCACGCGCGCCGGGCCGGTCCAGGTCACGAGCTTGCCGTCCTGCTGGGTGTTGACCTGGGTGGTCTCCACTTTCACGCCTGGCAGCGTCGTAACGCCATTCACGTCGGCGCCAAGTGCCACGCGCTGCTCGCCACTGACCACGGACAGCGGCCAGGTTGCGCGGTCAGCCTGATTAAAGACCGGGTACATATTGGTAACGCCGCAGCCGCCTTCCGGATACGCGGTGTCAAGCTGGCCGACGCGCGCCTTGCTGCCGTATTTGAGGCCATAGCCGTAGGCGAACAGCGGTGCGTAATCCTTGGCGCCGACATTCTGTTCGGCCTGGCAAGCCGACTTCGGCCACGAGAACGACAGCGTGCCGCGGAAGTCATGCTTGCCCTTGAACAGAACGTCAGCCACGCCCTTGCCTTCGGAGCCGGGCAACCAGGCTGCGACAAAGCTGTCCGACAAATTCATCAGGTCATTGGTGTACAGCGGGCGGCCCGACACAAACACCGTGATCACCGGTTTGCCCTTGCCGGCAACCGCCTTGAGCACGGCCAGATCTTCCGGATAGCGGCCGCTGTGACGCAGCGTGCCCGATGGGCCGATGTCGCCATCGCCTTCGGCGTACGGGGTTTCACCGATCACCGCGATCACGGCGTCGAAACGGGCCAGGTCGATGCCAACTGCGTTGGCGCTGTAGCTCACATTGCCGGCGCCGGCGGCTTCCTCGATCCCCTTGAGAATCGAATCGGCGTTCGGGAAATCGCTGTTCTTGTTGTCGGTGCCCTGCCAGGTCAGGCTCCAGCCCCCGCTCTGGTTGGAGAGATTGTCCGCACTTTTGCCGACCACCAGAATTTTTTTGCCCGCTGCCACCGGCAGCGCGCCGGTGTCGTTCTTGAGCAGCACCAGCGACTCGCGCACCGCCTGGCGTGCCAGTGCGCGCGCCTGCAGCGCTTCCGGACGGCCGGCAAAGCTGCTGGCCGATGGCTTTTTGCCGAACAGGCCAGCACGCAGCTTGACGCGCACGATGCGGGTGACGGCGTCGTCCAGGCGCGCCATCGGAATCTGGCCGCCTTCCACCTGTTTGATGGTGTTGGCGATGAAGGCCTTCCAGTCGTCCGGCACCATCACCATGTCGATTCCGGCATTGATCGCCTGCGGGCAGCTGGCGTTGCTGCAGCCGGGTACCTGGGCAATGCCGTTCCAGTCCGAGACCACAAAACCGTCGAAGCCCATTTTCGTTTTCAGCACATCGGTCAGCAGCGCTTTACTGCCGTGCATTTTTCCGTAGTCGGTGCCACCGGCGACATCGTTCCAGCTATTAAACGACGCCATCACGGTCTGCGCACCCGCGCGCAGCGCGCTGTAGTAGCCCTGGCCGTGGATGTTGATCATGTCGGCCTGGCTGGCCTTGGTGATGCCCTGATCCTTGCCCTGGTCGGTGCCACCGTCGCCCATGAAGTGCTTGGCGGTGGCGACCACGTTACCGTCACCGCGCAGATTGCCCTGCAGGCCGCGCACATACTCGGCGCCGTAGGCTTTGACCAGTGCCGGATCTTCCGCAAAGCTCTCGTACGTGCGGCCCCAGCGATCGTCGCGCACCACGGCCAGCGTCGGCGCGAACACCCAGTTGATACCGGTGGCGCGCACTGCCTGCCCCACCGCCACGGCCATCTTGCCGATCAGCGCCTTGTCGCGCGCGGCGCCCAGGCCGATGTTGTGCGGGAACAGCGTGGCGCCGTACACATTGCCGTTACCGTGCATGGCGTCGATACCCCAGATGACCGGCACCTTGGTGGCCATGTCGG
>DASWMN010000282.1:0-4513 GCA_036399735.1 Telluria sp.
TTGATCAATGCGTTCATAGGAGACGGGCCAATGGAGTCATGCGTTGAAGGACGGCGCGACCACGCGCCGATCAGAACCTGTATTCGAGCCGTGCGCCCCAGGTACGCGGCGCGCTTGGCACCGTCATCCCGAAGCTGTCGATCGAGATCGGCCGCACTTTGTCTTCCAGGTTCTTGACGTAGCCATGCACGCTCCAGTCGGCACCATCGCGGGCATACGCCAGCGTCAGGTCGCTCTGGGTACGCGACGGGATCCGGTACTGGCGCAGCTGGCTTGGCACGCTGATGTCGTAGGCGCTGCTGTAGCGCGTGAACAGACCGGCCTTCAGGCGCGACGCGGCAAACACGAAGCTGTGGTCATAGCCGAGCGAGAAGGTGGTGCCCGGCGAGCGGTCCAGCTTGCGTCCGGCCCACGAGGTCACGCCGTCCGGCGCGTAGGAACTGTAATACGCGTCGAGCAGCGCCAGCGAATAGCTCACGCGGTCCTGCGGCGTGACGCTGAGCTGGCCCTCGACCTCGAGACCCTTGACGCGGGCCTGGCCGGCATTGGTGGTCACAAAGCGCGGCGCGCCCTGCACCGACACCACGCCCGACAGCTGCAGATTGGCGTAGTCGTAATAGAACAGCGTCGCATTCACGGTGGCGCGGTTCTGCCAGAAGCGCGACTTGTAGCCGACTTCCCACGAGGTGAGCGTTTCCGGCTGATAGATCAGGGCTTCGGCAGGCACGGCCACCGCGGCCGGGCAGGCAATCCCAAGGGCGCTGGTACCGGCCAGGCAGCCATCATTGAAGCCGCCCGCCTTGTAGCCGGTCGACACGGTCGCGAACAGCATGCTTGATTTGTCCAGATCGTATTCGGCACCCAGGCGCCAGGTGGTCTTGCTGGTTGACAGTTCAGCTGCGTTCAGCAGGCGCAGGTCGGTGGCCGGATTGAATTGCTCGGCCTGCTGGAAGTTGGTCGAGCCGATGCGCGACTTGTCGTCGTGCGAGAAGCGCACGCCGGCGGTCGCGCGCAGACGCTCGCTCAGACTGTACGTGGCCTGGCCGAACACGGCCTTGCCGGTGGCTTCGGTGGGGCCGTGCGGGAAGACATAATACGGCGGCAGCTGCAGCAGTTCCAGGTCGCGGAAGCTGTACAGCACCTGCGACTGTTCACGGAACCAGTACAGGCCGGCCTGGGCGCTCAGTGCGCCCCAGCCTTGCGAGGCCAGGCGCAGTTCATGCGAATCCTGCTTGTAGTCGCCGCCGAAACCCTGGCGTACGCCCAGCGCGAAGGTGGGCGTGAGGCCATAGTAGAAATTGGCCTGCTGGTCGTGTTCGAACCGGCGGTGCGCGCCCACGTAATACAGACGCGCGGCGCCCAGATCCCATTCCAGTTCTGCGCTCAGGCCGTCGCTGACGGCGCGCCCGCTGCCTTGCTGCAGCGCTGCGTTGATGGGCACGAAGCTGTTGGTCAGGCGCGCATCGGTGCTGCCCTCTTTCCAGTGCGGCTGGCCGGCGCTGTCGAAGGTATAGAAGTTCGACGACGGCACATGGCTGTCGTTGTTCTGCTTGACGGTGCTGCGCTCGTAGCGCAGCAGCAGCGCCCCTTTCTCGCCCAGCGCCAGCCGGGCCGACAGGCGCGCCGACAGATCGTCGCGGTCACCGCCCAGGGTGTAGGGCGTGCCCTGACGGTTGATCAGGTAGCTGTCATGCTGATTGTAGGCCAGCGCGGCGCGCAGCGCCAGCGAATCGCTGACCGGCACATTGAGCATGGCGGTGGCGCGGCGCGCACTGTAGTTGCCCAGTTCGACGCTGGCCGCGCCTTCCAGCGTTTTGCCCGGTGCGTTCGAAATCACGTTGATCACGCCGGCGGTCGAGTTGCGGCCGTACAGCGTGCCTTGCGGCCCGCGCAGCACTTCCACCCGGGCGATATCGAAGAAGCTCAGGTCCTGCGCCTGCGGCCGGGCGATGTAGATCCCGTCGAGCATGTAGGCGGCCGACGGGTCGCCCTTTTCTGTGGTGTCGGAATTGGAAACGCCGCGAATCGTGATGCGCAGCCCGTCCGGGGCGCCATCGATATGCACATTGGGTAAGCGCGCGCCGATCGCGGAAGGACTGTCGAGGGCAGCCGCGCTGAGCTGCTCGCCCGACAGGACGGTCATCGAGACCGGCGTTTTGGAAGCAGGTGCCGCACTGCGCTGGGCCGTGACGATCACTTCTGGAATATCGCCCGCAGGCGTGGTTTGTGCATGGACTGGTGTCGCGCTGGCAAATGCCGCGCAGACCAACACAGCCGGTAATCTCGGAGCGTGCTGCCCGGACCGGTTTGTCATCGAATCGTACCCCTTTTAGGTTCTTGTCTTGCTGCTGTTGTTGCCGCCTGCGCCACGTGGAAGAAGGCCTTGAATCAAGCAGACATATATTTCTAAAAGTCTAACAGGTAGTGCAGCCTTATCCAAATCTGGCATAGGGGCCGGGGCAAAAAAATGCGGAGTCGGACCACAAGAAGAAGATGCCTTGCACAAACAGAAAGCTGTGGTATGGTTATCAAAATACTCAGTCTGGGTGACGTGCGGATTGAGATGGCGCTTTTTCCCCGAAGAACAACGAGGATCCGACACCTTGACCGGCCCGAGCGACATCGCGCACTGGCGCCTGCAGATCTTTCACCGGCTGTTGCTGGTTGTACTCATTCTGGGGGGCGCGACCGCAGTTCCCAGCATCCTGCTCGCCGCCAGCGAGAAGCTGTGGGCGCTGGCAATCATCGACAGCATCGCCATGCTGTGGCTGCTGACAGTCTGGCGCTGGCGCGCCCTGCCGTTCAGCTTCCGCGTGTTCAGCTTCATGGCCGTCACCTTCGCGGTCGGCATCGCCCTGATGCTGCAGAACCGGCCGATCAGCCAGATCTACCTGGCGGCGGTGCCGGTGCTGGCCGCCCTGCTGCTGGGCCTGCGCCCGGCGTACTGGTGGCTGGCCGCCACCGGCGCCGCCGTGCTGGCCATCTCCCTGTTCACCGGCGGCGGCCTGGTGGTGCGCCCGCTGATCATCGCCGTCAATTTTGTTTTCATTACCGGCATCATCACCTTGTCGTGCGGGGTGCTGCTGCGCCAGCTGGCCGCATCGCTGGCCACCGTCAGCGCCACCGCCGTCGCCATGGAGGCCGGACGCAATGAACTGCATGCACTCAACAACGAGCTGCGCCTGACGTCGGCCGCACTGGCGCGCCTGAACGACATGGTGCTGATCGCCACCGCAGACAAGGATGGCGAAGCGCTGCCCCCGATCACCTTCGTCAACGACGCTTTCCTGCGCCGCACCGGCTACACGCGCGCCGAGGTGGAGGGGCGCAACCTGCACCTGCTGCAGGGAGCGGAAACCTGCGGCGCGCAGTTCGCACGCATCGTCGAGGCCATGCGCTCAGGCCAGCCCTGCAATGCCGAACTGACGAGCTATACGCGATCCGGCGACGCCTTCCTGATGGCGCTCGAGGTCATGCCGTTCACGGGCGCCGGCGGGAAGGCCAGCCACTGGGTGGTGGTCGGGCGCGACATCACCGAGCGCCGCACGGCGGCCGACGCCATCCACCGCCTGGCCTACTACGACGTCCTTACCGGCCTGCCGAACCGCCGCTACTTCATGGAGCGCCTCGGCACCGTGCTGGCGCGCGCCGCCGGCGGACAGGAACTCGGCGCCGTGCTCTACCTGGACCTGGACAACTTCAAGAACGTCTACGACGCCCGCGGCCACGCCACCGGCGACGCCCTGCTCGGCCATGTGGCGCAGCGGCTGACGCGGGCGGTGCGCAGCAGCGACACCGTGGCCCGCATCGGCGGCGACGAATTCGTCGTCCTGCTCGAGGAGCTCGGCCCGGACCGGGCAAGCGCGACGCGCACGGCGCTGGAACTGGCCGGGCTGGTGATGGCCGCACTCGCCGCGCCGCTCGACCTCGACGGCCAGCCCTACCGGATCACGGCCAGCATCGGCGTGGCCCTGCCGCTCGATCCCACGGCACAACCCCCCGACCTGCTGCGCGAAGCCGATACCGCGATGTACCACGCCAAGGCGGGCGGACGCAACGGCGTCGTCCTGTTCGAAAGCGCGATGCTGGCCGAAGCCCAGTACCGCCTGACGCTCGAGCGCGACCTGGCGCGCGCGCTGGAACGTGGCGAACTGGCCATGCACCTGCAGCTGCAGGTCGACGGCAACGCGGTGCCGGTGGGCGCGGAACTGCTGATGCGCTGGCAGCGCGCCGACGGCAGCTGGGTACGGCCGGACGTCTTCATTCCGGTGGCGGAAGCGAGCGGCATGATCGTCGCCCTCGGCAACTGGGCGCTGCGCCAGGCCTGCGAAGCCTGGCTGGCGATGGACCGCGCCGGCCATCCGATGCCGCTGTCGATCAACGTCAGTCCGCTCCAGTTCCGCCAGCCCGGCTTCGTCGAGGGAGTCCGCGCCGTCCTCGCCGAGACGGGTGCCCCGCCGCATCAGCTCATCTTCGAAGTGACCGAGGGCCTGCTGGTCGAAGACGTCGGCCA
>DASWMN010000283.1:0-5127 GCA_036399735.1 Telluria sp.
CGCGCTTCCCGGGCGGCGGCAGCGTCATGGTTGCCCTGCACCGCAATTGCGCCGCGCGCCACGTATTCCATGACGGTGTCGACCACCCACGCCGGGTCGGCGCCATAGCCGACAAAATCGCCCGTGAAGGCGTAGTCGGTCGCGCCCTGCTGCTCGGCGTGCGCCAGGCAGGCGCTGAAGGCCTCCTTGTTGGCGTGCAGGTCGGTCATCAGGGCTAGGCGCATGCGCCCTCCGCGTACTGCTGGTAGCCGCGCGCGCGCAGTTCGCACGCCGGGCAGGTGCCGCAGCCATAGCCCCAGGCGTGCAGCGCACCGCGCTCGCCCAGGTAGCAGGTGTGGGTATCGGTGCGGATCAGGTCCACCAGCGCCTGGCCGCCACAATCGTGCGCCAGCTGCCAGGTGGCCTTTTTATCGATCCACATGAGCGGAGTTTCCAGCTTCAGGCGCGTGGCCATGCCCAGATTGAGCGCGACCTGCAGCGCCTTCATGGTGTCGTCGCGGCAGTCGGGATAGCCGGAAAAATCGGTCTCGCACATGCCGCCGACCAGCACATTGAGGCCGCGCCGGTAGGCCAGCGTGGCCGCCACCGTCATGAACAGGAGATTGCGTCCAGGAACAAAGGTGTTCGGCAGGCCATTTTCCTGCATGCTGATGGCCACGTCGCTCGTGAGCGCGGTGTCCGAAATCTTGCCGATGAGCGACAGGTCGACCATGTGATCCTCGCCCAGACGCGCGTCCCAGGACGGTTTGAGCGCGCGCACGCCCGCCAGCACGGCCGGGCGTACAGTCAGCTCGATGGCGTGGCGCTGGCCGTAGTCGAAGCCGACCGTCTCGACCCGGGCGTAACGCTCCAGGGCCCAGGCCAGGCAGGTGGTGGAATCTTGTCCTCCGCTGAACAACACGAGGGCGGTATCGGCTTGGTGCATGAAAATTCGATTTTGTGAATAAATGTTAGACGTTCGCCATCATTTCGGGCATTCCGGTAAGATGAGCCGAGCATTATCCCGAATGGAGCGACATGTTTTCCGCAATACCCGATCTGAACCCTGCCCGAGTGCCGCGGCGTCCACGAATTTTGGCACAGATTGCGGCCACCGTGTTCACCTTGGTCGCTTCCTGCACCGCCCTGGCCCAGGGCGTGAACTACCGTGTCGCCATCGAAGCGCCGGACCCGCTCGACGAACTCCTCGAAGACAATCTCGATCTGCTGCGCTGGCAGGGCAATCCGCGCCTGGACATGGACCAGCTGCAGCGCCTCGTCAAGGCCGCGCCCGAGCAGGCCAAAATGCTGATCGCCACCGAAGGCTATTATTCGCCGCGCGTCTCGGCCGGCCTCGATACCAGTGGCAGTGCGCCGGTCGCGCGCATTATCGTCGACCCGGGCCAGCCCACCATCGTCGGCGATGTCGACCTGACGCTCAAGGGGTTCGAGCCGGTCGGCGCCGATGCCAAACCGTTCGACGCGGCCGAACTGCGCAACCGCTGGGTGCTGCCGGTCGGGCGCCGTTTCCGCCAGGCCGACTGGGAAGCGGCCAAGCGCAACCTGCTGCGCCAGGTCATCCAGGTCCGCTACCCGCGCGCGCAGCTGGCCGAATCGAGCGCCACTGTCGACCCGGACGTGCAGCGCGCTCTGCTCAAGGTGGTACTCGACAGCGGGCCCGAGGCCCGCTTCGGCGCGCTGAAAATCGAAGGCCTGAAGCGCTATCCGTCCACCATCATCACCAATCTGAACCAGATCCAGCCCGGCGAGGAATACACCGAGGCAGCGTTGCAGGCCTTTCAGGCCAGGCTGCAGGACACCGGCTACTTCAGCGGCGTGGAAGTGAGCACCGACCCGGGCGAAACGCTGGACGAGCAGATCGACGCGCTGGCCGAAGGCCCCGCCGCCACACCCAGGCCGCCGGTGGAAAATCCGGTCACGCTGCCGGTGCTGGTGCGGGTGACTGAAAACAAGCAGCGCAATGTATCGGTCGGTCTTGGTTTCTCGACCAATACGGGCGCGCGGGCGCAGGTCAGCTACGACGACCTGAACGTGTTCGGCCTGCGCATGAAGAGCAACGTGATCATGGAAACGCGGCGCCAGGGCGCGCACGCCGACTTCTATTTCCCGACCACGCCCAAGGGCTACAACGACAGTTTTGGCGCCTCGTTCGAGCGCAACGACCTGCAAGGCGAGATCACCGCGGTGGCGCGGCTGGCGGCCAGGCGCGCCTGGGGTACGCCGCGGCGCGAGCGCAATCTCACGTTCGAATACCTGACCGAACAGCAAACCGTGGACGGCCAGCCTTCCGCGCGCAGCAAGAGCTTGCCGCTGACCTTCAGCTACACCATGCGCGAGGTCGACAACCTGCTCTCGCCCACGCGCGGCTTCATCGCCAATGCCACCCTGGGTGGCGCGCTGCTGCCGGTGCTGACGGACGAACGCTTCATCCGCGCCAGTGCGCGCGTGATCGGCTACAAGCCCCTGTCGGCGTCGACCAACCTGGTATTGCGCGCCGAAGCAGGCGCGCTGGCCTCGGCACAAAAAGAAGGCGTCCCCAGCACCTTCCTGTTCCGCGCCGGCGGCGATGGTTCGGTGCGCGGCTACGGCTACCAGGCGCTGGGCGTGAAAGAAGGCGAAGCGACCGTGGGCGGGCGCTACCTGGTCACCGGCAGCGCCGAATACCAGTACTGGTTCAAGCCGCCCTGGGGTGTCGCCTTCTTCGTCGACGCCGGCAATGCCGCCGACAAAATCGCTGAACTGAAACCGAAGCTCGGCTACGGACTCGGTGCGCGCTGGCGCAGCCCGGTCGGCCCGATCAACGTCGACGTCGCCTATGGCAAGGCAGTCAAGGAAGTCCGACTGCACTTCTCGCTTGGAATTACCTTCTGATGAACGACACCGCTACCGAAACCAAACCGCCCGCGCCACGGCGCTGGCCACGCCGGGTGGCAATCGGCGTGGCCGTCACGGGCGCCCTGCTGGCCGGCGCTTACTGGTATGGCGGGCGCGAAAGCACGCTGCAGGCACTGGTGCAGCGCGTGGCCAATGCCAGCGGCGGCAGCATTGTCGTCACCGGCGTCAAGGGCTCGCTGTACAGCAGCATGTCAATGGACAAAATTGTCTATCGCAGCCCGGAGCAGCTGATCACCATCGAACACGCCGAGATTGACTGGTCGCCTTTCCAGTACCTGTCGCGCGGGATCGCCATCAACCGCCTGCATGTGATGTCGCTGCGGGTGGACACGCTGCGCGAAGGCGAAAAGGCCAAGATGCCAACCAGCCTTGCAGCGCCGTTTTCACTGACGCTGAACGACGCGCGCATCAACAAAGTCACCCTGGCCAACGCCGGCGTCACCACCGTGATAGCCGATGTGCGCTTCGATCTGGCGGGCGACAAGCGCACCTGGATGCTGCGCAATGCCAGCGCCGTCACGCCCTGGGGCTATGCAAAGGCTGACGGCAGCATCGGCGCCAGCCATCCGTTCAAACTCGATGCCAGGGCCAGTCTGACCCAGCTGGCCGTACCCAAAGGCCAGAAGGCGGCGCAGCTGAATGTACGCGCTGGCGGCGACTTGCAAAGCACCCAGATCAGCGCAGACGGCCAGTCCGGCAAAGCAGTGGGCGACGCCATGTTCACGCTGTCGCCCTTCGATCCGGTGCCGCTGCGCGCAATGGCAATCAATGGCAAGAACCTGGACCCGGCGTTTCTTAACCCGACCTTGCCCAAGGCCGACCTGACGGTGACCGTCGCGGCGCGCATCGACGCGCAGCGCAACGTCAAGGGCAGCGTCAATATCGTGAACCAGGGACCGGCCGGCACCATCGACAAGCAATTGCTGCCCCTGCGCGCCATGCGCGGCGACCTGACCGGCAATCTCGATGCCTTGCGCTTCGGCGGCGCGGTAATCGACTTTGGCGGCGCCGGCAAATTTACGGGCAGCGGCGCCATCGACCGCAAAACCGGCGGGGCTGGTCTGGGGACGGCCAGCTTCGTGCTGCACACCGACCGCCTCGACCTCAAGCAGATCCACGGCCGCATCAAGCAGACTGCCATTGCAGGCGATATCAAACTGGCCAGCGCGGGCAACACGCAGACCCTCAGCGCCCACCTGGTGGAAGCGAAAATGCGGCTCGACGCTGACGCGTCTCTGGCCGACAACCTGCTGCAGATCAAACAGGCCAGTCTGAACGCGGGCGGCAGCCTGGTACGCCTGACCGGCAACGCCAGCATGGTCGACAAGCGCGAGTTCAAGGCCAGCGCCAGTGCGGTGAAATTCAACCCGGCCGCATTCGGGGACTATCCCGCTGCCGATATCAACGCCGACATCAACGTCAACGGCTTCCTGGCGCCGGCGTGGAAGATCGCCGCCGATTTCGCGCTGCGCCCGAGCCGCCTGTTCGATCTTCCCTTGTCGGGCAAAGGCAAACTCAATGCCGATGCTACCCACATCAGCAATGTCGACGCCACGCTGGCCCTGGGCGGCAACAGCGCCGCGCTGCGTGGCAGCTTTGGCGCGCCCGGCGAAAAACTGCTGTGGCAGGTCGACGCGAAACAGCTTGGCGCGGTGCGCAAGGATCTGATGGGCGCCGTGACCGCCAGCGGCGCCGTCACCGGCAGCATGGACATGCCGCGCACGTCGTTCGAGCTGGACGCCAAGGGCCTGGGCTGGACCGAGGCGGCGCGCAAGGCCAACGCCAGCGTGCTCCATGCCAGCGGCAACGCCTGGCTGAGCGCGCCGGCCAAGGACGGCAAACGCGTGGTGGAGGTCGACACCAAGGGCATCGCCCGCGCCTTCAATCCCGCCGCCTTCGGTGACCTGATGAGCGGCAGTATCAACGCCGGCTTCGATGGCGGCGGCCGCCTTGGCGCCGACTGGCGCGCGGCGCTCAACCTGACACTGGAACCGTCCACCCTGGCCAATGCGCCGCTGTGGGGCCATGCCAGGCTGACGGCGGACGCGGCGCGCGTGTCCAACGCCGACGTCGATCTGCATCTGGGCCCGAACATCCTGGCCGCCAAAGGCAGTTTTGGCAGCGCGGCCGATGTACTGGACTGGCGTATCGACGCGCCCCAGCTGGCATCGCTGGGCCCGAACTTTGGCGGCGTACTGCGCGGCGCCGGCAAGCTGTCCGGATCGATGGCCG
>DASWMN010000284.1:0-2234 GCA_036399735.1 Telluria sp.
GGCCGCCAAGAGCATCATCTGTGCCATAACGCAATACAAGCCGCGGCGGGACCGGCGGGCCAGACTTTCTGCATCGTTCGACATGCCATCACTCCAGAAGTTTATATGGCATCTAGCGTAACACAACGATCTCAAAAAGAAACCGATAAGTTACTTTTTGGGCTTGGCCTCGCCCATCGCGTGGGACAGCGAGAAGGCGGCATCATCCTGATCCAGCGCCCACGACATGATCCCGCCCAGCCCGCGCTGGCGCAGGTAGGCGACCTTGTCGGCAATCACGGCCGGATCGTCATAGCTCCAGAAGGTATTGTCCTGGTAGGTCCACAGCTGTTTCGTGACCGGGTGGCGGAAAACCGGGGCGCTCGCCTTGGCGATCCTGCCGTAACGCTCGGCGCCTTCCTCGAATCCTGTGGCCGGACCGGTGGCGCTTTGATACAGGCCGTTGTTGGCCGGTCCGACACCGGACCAGCCGCGCGCGTAGAACGGCACGCCGATCACGATCTTGCGCGCCGGGATACCGGCCTTGATCATGCGTGTGACGCCACTGTCGACGCTGGGGTGGGTCGGGTCCGGGCTGGCCGGATCGGCGTACAGATTCGAATGGAAGTCGGCCGGTCCCGTCTTGTTCCAGGCCCCGTGGAAGTCGTACGTCATCAGATTGACCCAGTCCAGCGAGCGCGCGAAGCGGGCCGGCTCGCTGGCGTCGGTGGTCTGCTGGCCGCTGTTGAGCGCGGCCGTTAGGTAGTAGTGCTTCTTGTGGCGTTTGCCCAGGGCGTCGAGTTGCTTGCGAAACTCCGCCAGCAGCAGAGTGAAGTTGCCTTTGTCCTTGGGGCTGACGCTGTTGTAGGCCATCAGCGGCACGCCTGGGTATTCCCAGTCGATATCGATGCCGTCGAACAGGCCTGCGGCGGTGCCCTTGCCGCCGTGGCCATCCAGCGGTGTCAGATTGCCCAGGATGTAGGTGTCGATGCAGGAAGCAACCAGGGTGCGCCGGCTGTCGGCGGAAGCTGCCGCGTCCGAGAAATAGCGCGACCACTGGTAGCCGCCAAGCGCGATCATGACTTTCAGCTGCGGGTGTTTGCGCTTGAGCTGGCGCAGCTGGTTGAAGTTGCCCGCCAGCGGCTGCTGCGCCTGGTCGGCACTGCCGTCGACCGATTCGGCCGCAGCGTGCCGGCGCGCGTAGTCGGCGGTGGAACGCATGCCGGTGCCGTCGCCCGCTTCCTTGACGTCGCGCCCGCTGTCGCAGCGGAAACTGCCATCGGCCATCTTGTAGACATTGCCGAAGGAATAGTTGAGATAGGTAAAGCGCGCGGCCGCGCCCGACTGGTCGAACTGCTTCAGGCGAAAGCCCTCTTCGGCGCTCCAGGCGGTGTAATACGAGCCGACTTCCGTCGCGCCCGCAGAATGCAGGCCGAGCAGGAAAGTCAGGACGGGCAGGGCGCAGCGCTTCATGGTGATTCCTTACAGTTTGAGTTTGCAGTTGATTTTATTAAGCTGTGCGACCAGTGCCACCACCGCAGCGGAGAAGACCAGCGCGAACAGCAAGGCGCCGTTGCCGCGTACCAGCGGCGCCGGCCAGTTCAACTGGAACAAGGCCATCAGCGACCCCAGCACAAACGGCAGCAGGTAGGTGACCAGCGGACTGCTCGCTGCCGGCTCGACCAGCGCGCTCCAGCGCCGCGCCTGCGCGACGTCGGTAAGCCAGTAGAGCAGGGCGAACGCGGTGGTGCAGATGGCGGCGCAGTACAAGGCCCAGGGCGGCGTGCCGCCGATCTTGGAGACCGGGTAAAACTGGTGCAGCAAAGTGCCGCTGGCAGCGAGCAACAGGGCCAGCGCCAGGGCGCGCGCCAGGCGCTTGGCCGCGCTCGCAGGCCTAGCCTGATCGAAAAAGACGAGCGTGCATAGTATGCCTGCCAGCACAATTGAACTATGGGTGCCGTGCATGGCGCTCACATGCAGAATATTCAAAGCGGCACTGGCGGCAAACAGCGCCACGCAGCCGGCGACGGCCAGGATCAGCATCGGCACGCGGCCCCGTGCCAGCTGGTACAGCAGGCAGGCGGCCAGATAGGCCCAGCCAATGCAGCCGAGGATGCCCCACCACTGCGTGGTCATCCAGCCACTGCCATCGCTCCCGGCGCGGTACACGGCAGCCAGCGCAATCAGCGCGCCAATACCGGTCCCGCGCAACGCTCGCTCCAGCGTGAGGTTGCGGCAGCGATAACTGCCCCACA
>DASWMN010000285.1:0-8889 GCA_036399735.1 Telluria sp.
GCCCATCACGCGGGCATACTGCGCGCGGCTATATCTCGGGTGCAGCGCCGACAGCTTGATCGAGATGCCCGGGCCATCCTTGATGCCGCGGCCGTTCGAGGCACGGCCGATCGCGTGGATTGCCGCCTCGTAGGAAGCGTAGTAATTTTGGGCATCGGCTTCCGTCAGCGCCGCTTCGCCCAGCATGTCGTAGGAATAGCGGTAGCCGCGCGATTCGTTGTCGCGGCTGTTCTTGAGCGCTTCGTCTATCGTCTGGCCGGTCACGAACTGGTTCCCCAGCATGCGCATGGCCAGGTCGACGCCCTTGCGGATCAAGGGTTCGCCGCCTTTGGAAATGAGCTTGGTCAGGGCCGAGCCGAGGCCGGTTTCGCTGCTGGTATCGACCAGTTTGCCGGTGATGAGCAGACCCCAGGTGGCGGCGTTGACGAACAGCGAGGGCGACTCGCCCAGGTGCTTGCGCCAGTCGCCCTTACTGATTTTATCGGCGATCAGGCGGTCTGCCGTTTCACTGTCGGGAATGCGCAACAGCGCTTCGGCCAGGCACATCAGCGCCACACCTTCTTCGGACGACAGGGAAAACTCGTGCATCAGCGCATCCACGCCGGATGAGCGGGTGCGCTTGCTGCGCACGGCCGCCACCAGGCGGTGGGCCAGGGCATGGGCATCGCCATGCGGCTGTATCCCTTGCGCCAGCAGCCAGCCGACAATGTCCGCTTCATCGCGGCGATAGGCGGCCGTGATGGCGGCGCGCAGCAGGGAGGGCTGGCTGGAAACCTCTTCCTGGAGAACGGCGAAGGGATGGTAGGCGGGGGCCGGGGCGGCTGCAGTGTGCATGAAAAAGGGTCGCTTAAATAGAGGGGAAAGGATGGCCGCCGCGCCCCAAAACGATGCGCGGCAATTTGATTCGATTGTAGTGGGGTTTCTTCTGGATTAATTCTGGTATTACAGAAGACTAGCCATAGATAGTTTTTGGTGAGACAATTTCACCGAATTATATTAATGATGGAGCATAGAGCGAAATGTTGGACAAGATCAGCAAGAAGATTCTGTCGGAATTGCAGAGCGACGGACGCATCAGCAATGTGGAACTGGCCGCCCGCGTCAATCTGTCCCCGGCGGCCTGCCTGGAACGGGTGCGCAAGCTGCATGAAGCCGGCTACATCATGGGATATACGGCGCAGCTCAATCCGCAGCTGCTCGATGTGTCGCTGCTGGTGTTCATTGAAGTGGTGCTCGACCGCACCACGCCGGAAGTGTTCGACGCCTTCAAGAACAGCGTGCAGCTGATTCCCGAAGTGCTGGAATGCCACATGGTGGCGGGCGGCTTCGATTACCTGGTCAAGGCGCGCGTCAAGGACATGGCAGCCTACCGCGAATTCCTGGGCAAGACCCTGCTCCAGAAAGGCGTACGCGAAACGCATACCTACGCCGTGATGGAAGAAGTAAAAAATACCACCAAGCTCCCTATCAAATAACTTTTGGTACGCATGTCACAAATGCGTTGAGCTCCCGGCGGCGATGAGTTACGGTAACAGTTATTACTGCCGTGATCATCGCTGCCGAGGAGTACCATGAAGTTGCTGCCTGTTTCCCCCAAATACCGCAGCGTTGCGCTGAGCCTGGCGGCGGTGGCGGCCGGCGCGGTCGTGGTGGTGCTGATCAACTGGCTGGCCGGTGGCGCGCTTGGCGCCGGCTGGAGCGCGGTGATTGCCGCTGCCGTCTCCCTGACCTTATTCCAGCTGGCCTCCCGCGGCCAAGGCAATGATGACCGCCAGATTCTGGCCGTGGTCGGCCATTCCATCGACGACATCATGATCGGCGCGGCCGAGACCTCCTACTTCGTCGATTCGGTCAAAAAGAAAATGCACGACGATGTGCAGATCACCGTGCGCATTGCCGGCAGCGCTGCCGACGTGGCCGACAGCACGGCGCAGATCGCCGGCAACGCCGAGCAGGCAGCCGGGATCGCGGCCCAGGTGCGCAGCCAGAGCGTGGCCGCCCGCGCCGAGGTCGACCAGGGCTTGCAGCGCATCAGCAGCGCCCGTACCGAGGCCGGGCAGGCGCAGGCCACCATGGTCGCCCTGCAGCAAAAGTCGCGCGCGATTGCCGGCTTTACCGAAGTCATTACCGAAATCTCTTCCCGTACCAATCTGCTGGCCCTGAATGCGGCAATCGAAGCGGCGCGGGCTGGCGAGCACGGACGCGGCTTTGCCGTGGTGGCCGGTGAAGTGCGCCAGCTGGCGCACCGCACTCGCGAAGCGACGGACGAGATCGGCGCCATGGTCAGGGCGATTACAGAACAGGCGGAAAAGGCAGCGCTCGGCATGGCATCGCTGAACGGCAGCGTCAGCGATGCGGCCGGCAATGTCGAGCGGGTGCATGGCTTTTTGTCCACCATCGAGCAATCGGCGGCGGTGTCGGAACAGGAGATTGGCCAGATTGCCGGGGCGGCGCGCACCCACGTCAGTACCACGCACCGGATTACCGCGTCGCTGGCCCAGATTCGCGACAGCATGCTGTCGACCGACCAGGCGCTGCCGCGCGCGACCGAATCGGCCATGGCGCTGGCGGAAAAGGCCGAATCGATAGCGGGCGCGCTTGGCTTGTCTTCAGTGGAAACACCGCACGACGCCATTCGGGTAGCGGCGCAGCAAGCCGCGCGCGCGGTCGGCCAGCTGTTCAGCGCGGCCATCAGGTCGGGTCAGATCACACGCGAAGCGCTGTTCGACCGGCGCTACACACCCATTCCGAACACCGATCCGCCCAAGCACCGCACCGCCTTCGACGCCTTCACCGACCGGGCCCTGCCCGATCTGCAGGAAAGCTTGCTGGCGGCAATGCCGCAACTGGCCTATGCGGGCGCGGTGGACAACAATGGCTATTTCCCGACCCACAACAAGAAGTTTTCCCAGCCGCTGACCGGGAACTATGACGTCGATATCGTCAACAACCGCACCAAGCGGATTTTCAACGACCGCACCGGCTCGCGCTGCGGCGCCAATACCAAACCGTTTTTGCTGCAAACCTACAAGCGCGACACCGGCGAAGTGATGCATGACCTGTCGGCGCCAATCTATGTGGATGGGCAGCACTGGGGCGGTTTCCGGGTCGGCTACCGCTCCAGCGCGGGCTGATCAGTCGCTGGTGTTGACGGCCCGCAGCTGACTGGTGTTCATGCCTTCCAGATGCTTGCGCAGCCATTTGTGGGCCGGGCTGCGCGCGTCGCGTTCATGCCACAGCATGTCCAGGTGGACCGCCGGCAAGGTGAACGGCAGCTCGCGCCAGACCAGCGCGTCGGTCATGCCGGTGGAGGCGATCAGGTGCTTCGGCAAGACCGTGATCAGGTCGGAGTTGGCGACCACCCTCCCGGCCGTGAAGAATTGATTCACCGTTAATAAGATGCGGCGCTCGCGTCCGATCTGGGCCAGGGCCTCGTCGACCAGGCCGTGGGCCCGGCCGGAGAAACTGACCAGCAGGTGGTTGGCTTTGCAATAGTTTTCCATGCCCAGCTCGACCTTGGCAAGCGGGTGATTCTTGCGCATCACGCACACGTAATGGCCGGAATACAGGCGTTCGTGGCGGATCGGGGAACTGGTGTCGCTCGATAATTGCGCGGCCACCCCGGGGAAAAAGCCCACTGCCAGATCGATGTCACCACGCAGCAACATTGGCCGCGGTTCGCGCGTGGTGAGCGGCACCATGCGCACGTTCACGCCGGGCGCTTCACTTTCGATCGAACGCATCAGCGACGGCAGCCAGAAGGCGGCAGTGGCGTCAGCCATGGCCATGCGGAAAGTGGCGTGGGCCTTGGAGACATCGAAGGTTTCGGGGGTGACGGCCGCTTCCAGACCGGCCAGGGCCTGGCGCACCGCCGGCCACAGCGATTCCGCGCGCGGCGTCGGCTTGACGCCATAGGCAGTGCGGATCAGTAATTCGTCGCCCAGACTTTCGCGCAGACGTTTGATGGCATTCGATACAGCCGGCTGGGTCATGGCCAGATGGCCGGCAGCGCGGGTCAGGTTTTGCTCTGTCATGACGGCGTCGAATACACGCAGCAGGTTCAAATCCAGGGTCAGGAAGCTCATGGGATCCAGAAAGGGTTTTGATGGTTAATCATACATTAACGCATTCACATTTGATATAACGGATATGAGCACTCGCTATTGGCCCTATATGTTGCGTTGCACTATAGTTCCACATAGAAACATCGAACTCATTGGAATCAGCGTGTCCAGCTCTGCATTGGTACTTCAAAACAGCCTCCAACTCGGCCCGGTATTGCGGCTGTTGGCCAGCACCGCCGTCACCGGCGCCACCCTGCTATTTTTCCGTCCATTGCTTACGGGAATCTTTCGAGCGGCATTGCTGACGCTCAGGCCGCGCCTGTCCCGCGAGGAACGCATCGCGCGCGCCAAGCTGCGCGACATGCGCCTGATGCAAAAGATGATTGCCGCCTCAAGCGGCCCGAGCCACGCAGCCGAACTGCGCGCGATCAGCGCGCGTGACTGAAGGCAGGGCCGTCACACTGTTCCCGCATAAAAAAACGCGGCGTCCGGTTTGCACCGCACGCCGCGTTCTTGTGTAAAGCGCTTATTTTTTCGCAGGTGCCGCCGCCGGGGCCAGCAGCTTGGTCTTGAGCGTGCTGTCGGCCGGCTTCTCGCCCAGCCAGATGCGCAGGATGGAGTTGTAGAACACCAGTTCCGGCGCCGTCTCGCCGACTTTTTTACCGTTCAGGTAGCACACGGTGCCCGTGCCGGGGATATAGTCGAGATCGAGCACGTCGCCTTTTTTCAGGGCGTCGATCTGGGCGAACATCTCACCGAATTTGCTGATCTGGGTGACGATCTTCGACTTGTCCTTATTGTCGACGTTATTGTTCAGGCCGCTCATGAAGGCGTTGCCGAAATCGTCGGACGTAATATCGCGCATCATGATCAACTGCATGCGGCGTGGGCCGTCGGCCTTCATCACGTCGTCCACGGTCGATTCTTTCTGCTGCAGGTACAGGCCGGCCGCGTACACCTTGACGATGAACTTGGTGCGCACACCGAGGCCATTGAGCTGGAGTTCCTTGCCGCCCACTTTGGCGGTATCCGGGAATTTGACACCCGCTACTTCTGCTGCGCCTGCACTCTGCAGGAAGGCGCAGGCCAGGAACATCCCTGCCAGCAAGCCGGTGATACGCATTTTGTTCATTGCACTCATGTTGTCTCCGTTGTTGTTTAAATCGTCAAAATGACAAAATTCAGAACGCTTCCCAGTCTTCTGCCTTGGACTGTTTTTGGCTGATGCGCGGCGCGGCTTCGGCCACCTTCTCTTCCCTTAACGCAGCAGCCGGCCTGGCGGTGGACAGCGGCGCCGGCGCCGCAACCACAAGTGCCGTGGCGTCGAGCTTGAAGACGCTCACCACCCGTGCCAGATTGGCGGCCTGATCCTGCATCGAGGCGGCAGCGGCTGCGGCTTCTTCGACCAAGGCAGCATTCTGCTGTGTTGTCTCATCCATTTCAAGTATTGTTGTGTTGACATGTGCAATGCCAACACTCTGTTCCTGGCTGGCCGAAGTGATTTCGCCCATGATATCGGTCACCCGGCGCACGCTGGCCACCACTTCCTCCATGGTCACGCCAGCCTGTTCGACCAGGGTACTGCCCTCGCGCACCTTGTCGACCGAGTCGCCGATCAGTGCCTTGATCTCTTTCGCCGCGCCGGCCGAACGCTGCGCCAGGTTGCGCACTTCGGAAGCGACGACGGCAAAGCCGCGGCCCTGTTCGCCCGCACGGGCTGCTTCGACCGCCGCGTTCAGGGCCAGAATATTGGTCTGGAAGGCAATCCCGTCGATCACGCCGATGATATCCACAATTTTTTTCGACGACGCCGTGATCGAGCCCATGGTATCGATCACGTGCGACACCACCGAGCCGCCGCGCACCGCCACTTCCGACGCTTTTGCCGCCAGCTGATTGGCCTGGCGCGCATTGTCGGCGTTTTGCTGGACAGTGTCGGTCAGTTCACGCATCGAACTTGAAGTCTGGCCCAGGGAGTTGGCTTGCTGCTCGGTGCGCGCGGACAGATCCATATTCCCGCTGGCGATTTCAGCCGACGCTTCGGCGATCGAATCGGTGCCGCTGCGCACTTGCGCGACGATCTTGATCAGGCTGGCATTCATATGCCGCAGCGCTTCCATCATCTGGCCGGTTTCATCGCTGCCGACAACGTGGATGTCGCTGGTCAGGTCGCCGTTGGCCACACGCTGGGCCACGCCGACCGCTTCCTTCAGCGGCGCGGTGATGCTGCGGGTCGCCAGGAAAGCCACCACCAGCGACAGCAGCGCGGCCACACCGGCCAGCACCACGATCAGCAGCTGGGTACGCTGGGTCTGGGCCGAGGCTTCCTGGCCGGCTTTGACCATTTCCTCATTTTGGTAGGCGACAAACTTGTCGAGCTGGTCCAGATACTTGTTCTGCTGCGGGCGCAGCGAGAACATGAACTTGACCATGGCGGCGTCTTTCTTGTCCTCGTTGATGAGGCCGATGAACGAAGCCTGGCCCGGCATGAAGCGATCGCGCACGGTGCCGATGGCTTTCAGGATTTCCTGGCCTTTGGCATCGGTGGTCGATTTGCTCAGCTCGCCGAGCGCCTTGGTGGCGAGCGCATTGCGCGCTTCGATATTGGCCAGTTCCTTGGCGATCTGGCTGGGGTCGGTCATGATCAGCACGTTGAGCATGCTGCGCGTCGCCTCGCTGACGTCGGCCTTGATGCTGTTCGCGACCACGGTTTTCGGATAGCGCGCGTCGACCATCTTGCCGACTTCCTGGTTGAGGCTGGCGATGCGTACATACGACAAGCCTGCCAACAGCAGCAACAAAGCAATGACAACGCCAAAACCAAGCGCGAGCCGCTGGCCGATGCTGAGATGTTTGATCATGAAAAGTCCGTGTCCAGAAAATAGAGTGGTCGTGCGAAAACGTGCTTCGCAAAATATACCATCTATGACTGCGCACTGTTGCCGTGGAGGACGATTTAGAAGCAGAACATTATCGTTTTTCCACCAAATATGTGGTGTTTATGTCGTTGATTATTCCTTTTGGTAATAATGGATATTCACCAAAAGGATATTGAACGCTAAGTCTGGGATTTTGCGGCCGTCAGGCGTTCGTACTTGGCCATCAATTCATCCTTGCTTTCGCGCCAGGCTGGATTGAAAGGTATGCAACTGACCGGACACACTTGCTGACACTGGGGTTCCTCGAAGTGGCCGACACATTCGGTGCACTTGTTGGGATCGATTTCGTAGATTTCGGCGCCCATCGAAATTGCGTCGTTCGGGCACTCGGGCTCGCACACGTCGCAATTGATGCAGTCATCGGTAATGAGTAGGGCCATGGTATTGCAGCTTATTCAACAGGGGGCGTCATCGACGCGATTTTATTCTGGAGCCAGCGGTCGACCGACGGGAACACGAACTTGGAAACGTCGCCGCCCAGCATGGCGATTTCGCGCACGATGGTGCCCGAGATAAACTGGTACTGGTCGGACGGCGTCAGGAACAAGGTTTCGACATCCGGCAGCAGGTAACGGTTCATGCCGGCCATCTGGAATTCGTATTCGAAGTCCGACACCGCGCGCAGGCCGCGCACGATCACGCGCGCATCATGCTTGCGTACAAAATCCTTGAGCAGGCCGGAAAAACTCTCCACCTTCACATTCGGATAATGGCCGAGGACCTCATTGGCGATCTCGAGGCGCTCGTCCAGGGAGAAAAAGGGGCGCTTGTTCTTGCTGTCGGCCACGCCGACCACCAGGGTGTCGAACAGGCCGGATGCGCGACGCACCAAATCCTCGTGACCGCGGGTGAGCGGATCGAAGGTTCCTGGATATACAGCTACAACCATTGCGGCTCCTGAGATGCACCAATATAGAAGGCGCATTATGCCTGAAATTGCGGGGCCGCCCCCGGGGCTGGCCAGGGGCAGGGGCAGCGGCGCGGCGCTGGGGGGTATTTACGTTGTGGCGGGATCAGGTTGACGCAGTTTCAGCAGATGGTAGAACACCACCCCGGCCTTGTCGGAACGCACCAGCTCCCACGGCGCCAGCCAGTCGGGCCCGGCGCTGCCATCTTCAGGTGCAAACGGCAGAGGGGCACCGGCTTCCGCATACACCAGGCCATTTGCAGTGAGCAGGTTCTGGCACAAGGGCAGCGACTTTGCCAGAAAATCCTGGTGATAAGGCGGGTCGAGGAAGACCAGATCGTAGCGCTGGCCACGCAGGGCCATGCCGTGGGCGCTGGCGAGCGCGTCGGCACGCAGCACCTGCACGTTATCGGCCTTCAGCTTGGCCTGGATGGCCTCGAGCTGGCGCACGACCGGCGTGTGGGAATCGATCATGGTGACGGCGCGGGCGCCGCGGCTGGCCGCCTCGAAACCAAGGGCGCCGCTGCCGGCGAACAGGTCGAGGCAAGTGGCGTTGGCCCAGTTCCCGTTCCACAAATGGTTAATCCAGTTGAACACCGTCTCGCGCACGCGATCGGGCGTCGGGCGCAAGCCGAGCGCATCGAGGACCGGCAGCGGCGTACGCTTCCAGGCCCCGCCGATTATACGCACCTGCTGTGGTGGCGGCGCCCGGTGAACCGGAACTTTGGCTGGTTTCTTTTGCATGGGGACATCCGAATTCAATGGCCCGCACTATAGCACGCCACCCCCACCGGACTGTTGCCCCTCAACCAGGGTCAGACCACTTTTGGGCGCCGGCAAAAGTGGTCTCGTATCTTGAGCGTGTTGACTCTTTGACGAATAATAGCGTCCGAGAAGCGGCCGGGCAGAGTGACACTGGAGTGGTCGAATGCCATGGAGCACGTGGGTCAGATTAGTGCCTCTGTCCGTTTTTCATTTT